>DATKGE010000198.1:0-3742 GCA_035510955.1 Occallatibacter sp.
CGGCGATGCCGGCGATGGCGACGACGGCGAGCAGCGTCATCTGCAGGCTGGCGTCAAAGAGGCTGCGGGGGCTGACGGCGAGCAGGCAGAGCGCGGCGAAGCCGATGGTGTTGAGCGGGCTGCGCTCGCGGTAGACCAACCGCGCAAGCAGGTACAGGGTGACCATCCAGAGCGAGCGCTGTACAGGCGTCGCGAAGCCGGTGAACAGGGCGTAGGCAAAGGATGTGGCGATGGTCAGGAGCGTGGCCGGGATGCGCGGCAGGCGCAGGCGTCGCGTGAGCCAGAAGATGCATCCCGCAACGATGGCCAGATGAAAGCCGGAAACAACCAGCATGTGGAAGGAGCCGGTGCGCTCAAAGCCGACGCGCAGGGAAGGCGTGAGGTAGGTGCGGTCGCCGGCGATCATTGCGGCCAGCATCACGGCGTCGTCGGGCGAGAGGCGTAGAGGCACAGGCAGGCGGCGCATGGCCCCCGGCAAGGCAAGCAGGCGCGCGGTTGTGGCGTGTTGCAAGACACTCAGGCGGCAGGCGAGGAAAGATTCGGGCGAACGGCCCAGGTGTTCGACCTGATCGAAATTCACGGTGGCCGCCGAGGTGATGCCCTGATCGAGGAGGTATTCTTCGCGGCTCCAGACGCCGGGGTCGTGGTAAGTCTCGGGCTGCAGCAGGCGGGCCGGGGCGCGCAGGTGATCACCGCATTGGAACGGCTGCGGGCGGGGCTGACCGGATGCCTCGGTTGGCCAGCGAATGGTTAGACGGACGCTGCCGGAGACGGGGGCCTGGGCATCGGCTGCGTCGCTGACGACTTCGAGCGTTGAGACGCGGAGGTCGGTGCGCTGGGAAGGCCGCAGAGGATTTGCCGGCTCGTCGAGATCCTGTTCGATCTCCTGGCGAATGGGTCCGGCGTCGACGACCGTTCCCTCGACGGTGCGGAGCAGTCCGTTGGAGAGCGCGGCCAGCTCAGGCGCGGGAGCGGGTTGAGGTTCCATCTGCGCGCACCAGGCTCCGAGCAGGCACCACAGGACAGCCAGTGGCAGCCAGACAATGCGCTGCGCGCGGAATGCAGCCAGGACGCAGAGGATGGTCAGCAGAGCGAGCGCGACGAGGATGAGGCTGGAGCGAAGCCAGAGCCAATGGGCGAGGGTGATTCCGGCGGCAAAAAGCCAGGCGGCGTGAAAGAGCGGGATCGGACCGGGCCCCACGCTCAGCGTTGCTGAGGCAGGGCGCTCGAAGGCTTGCCCGAAGTTGGAGGATTCGGCTTGCATCGCGCCTGAGAATTCAAAAGGTTCTATCGGCGTCAAGCGTAATGCATTTTCGTGACTGATGTAAGTGCGGCCGGCATACAAGTGTGGCGTCCCTGAAGTCCATAGCATTAGCTTAGGGTTGATTGGCTAGTGGTGAGCTTCCCAAATGCAGGTCCTTCGACTCCGCTGAAGTACGCTTCGCTCAGGATGACAAGCCGCTTTTTGATAGAAACTTTGGAGACAGGACACAAGAGCGACGTTTGCGCAAACGAACGAAAGACTCCTAACTCTCCTTTCATTGGCTTCTGCAGTAATCTGGAATTGAAAAATCTTGTTGGCGGTAGGCCAACGCAACTTTTCAGAAAAGGATTCAGGATGCCCAAGATGACGAGACGAACGTTCATGCGCAACGGAGGACTCGCCGCTTCGGCCGCCGGTCTCATCCCAGGCGGCTTGCCCCAGGCGGCTTTGGCCCAGGATCAGGCAGGAAGCGTCTTCCACGTTTTCGCATTTCAGTGGAAGTCGCAGGCTACGGAAGAAGAAAAGGCGCGAGCGAAGAAGGACATCGCTGCATTTCAGGGACAGATTCCCGGACTGCTTGAGACGCATGTCGGCGCAAACATTTCGCCGCGAGGAAAGGGCTACACGTTCGGCGGCATCATGCGCTTCCGGGACCAGGCCGCTCTCGACGCGTATGTGCAACACCCGATGCACCAGGCTCTGCTGGTGTGGTTGGTGCCGCTGATCGATGCCATCGAGTTGGACCTTAACTCTTGAGGCGGGGACGCTTGAGGATTGAGGCCGCCAGCATTTCGTCCCCCTGGCAATTGAATCCGGGCGATGCGGGTCAGGCGCGGCGCAAATGGACGACTGTTTCGAGGTGAAAGGTCTGTGGGAAGAGGTCGGCGAGCGTGATGGATTCGATGCTGCAGCCGGAGGCGATAAGGGCGCGCAAATCGCGCGCCAGCGTGGCCGGGTCGCAGGAGACGTAGACCAGCGCGGGAGCGGCGATTGCCGCGAGCAGCGCGGTGATCTCCGCGCCGAGGCCGGTGCGGGGCGGGTCAACGACGATGAGTTCCGGCGATTCGGTTGGCCTTCTGCCGCGGAGAAATTGCAGCGTGTCGCCATCGACGGCTTCGCCGCTTGTGCCGCGAAGATTATGAATGAGTGCGGCTTTCGAAGTGGGCGCGGACTCGACGGCAACGACGCGCTCAAAGCTGCCGGTGAGTTTGCGGGCGAAGAGGCCTACGCCGGCGAAGAGGTCCCAGGCAAGCTTGCCGGTTTGGCCTGAAGTGACGCGGTTGACGAGCGCGTCGATGAGCCAGCGATTTACCTGGAAGAATGCGCCTTGATCAACGCGATAGTCGAAGCCGGCGCCTCGATAGGAGATGGAGTCTGCGCCCCATTGGGCGAGGGTGCGCGGCGGATGGCCGGGTCGGCCGCCGGAGGCGAGTTGTGCGCTTTCAAGAGCGGGGATGCGTTCGTGCAGGGCGCGGGCTAGGGGTTCGAGACGTACGCCTGCTGCATCGGCGGCGAAGAACGTTGCGAGCAGGGTGGTTTCTTCTGCGTTGCAGAAAAGAGACAATTCGGTCGGGTGGAGATTGGGTGGAACGCGTTGCAGTGATTCTGAGGCGGCCTGCGCGGCAGAGAGCAGCAACGGTGCGGCGATGGGGCACTCGCTGATGGGGATGACGGTGTGCGATTTGCGACCGCGGTAGCCGGGATTGCCGGCTGCGTCGAAGGCGAGACGGATGCGGTTGCGATAGGCCCAGGCTCGTGATTGTGGGTCGGCGGCGAGGACTCCGATTTCTTCTGGAGGCTGAACGCCGGCGCGCTCCAGCGTTTCGCGAAGAATGGCCTGCTTGAAGCTCAGCTGGTTTTCGTAGCCGGTGTGCTGATAGTGGCAGCCGCCGCAGACGCCGAAGTGGGGGCAATGAGGCGCGATGCGCTGGGGCGAGGGCGTGAGAATTTCGGTCATCTCCGCGGTGGAGTAGCCGGATTTGCTTTGCATGATGCGGATGCGGACCTGCTCGCCGGGAAGGGTGAGCGGGACGAAGACGGCTTTGCCCTCGGCGCGGGCCAGGAATGCGCCGCCGTAGATCGGCTTTTCTATTTCGACGAGCGGTGAATTTGCGCCCGAAGAATTTCCCTCAGGGGCTAAAGCCCGTTCCGATTTATGCGGCTCGACGTACGGGCTGAAGCCCGTACCCTTCACCGACGCGAGTTCTTCCGCAACGAATCTGCGTTTGTTTCGATTGACCACGGGTTGGGGCTTTCGCGGCTTCATTGCTGGCTCATGTAGAACAGGCTGAGGCGGGGCAGGTTGTAGTTGACAAGCAATTGCTTCTGCTCGAATTGCTGTTTGACTTGGCGAATCTGCACTGCGCTCATGCGGCTGCGATACGGCGCTAATTCGTGATCGGCGTGCTCCTTGAGTCTCACCACAAGGTCTTCTGGAGCGGCAGCCGTGAGTGCGGCAAAAAGCTTCCCTTCGAGGAC
>DATKGE010000199.1:0-2858 GCA_035510955.1 Occallatibacter sp.
ACCCTAGAAACGGCAGTTAGCCACTCGTTCAATGCCCAACTCTCGCGCCTGCAAGCGATTGGAAAGGCGCTGGTTGTCACCCGAATGGTGAACTGCGCAGCAGTTGGAAATCCAACCGTCTCGGGCGTTTGGCAGACGAGATCGCGTTCAACCGCCGTTTCTCGGATAACGCAATGCGGGCGAGGGCAGGCTAAAGCGCAACGCCGCTTACTTTCCGTCCTGGACCCATTCTGCATAAACCGTGGGGCAGCCAATCCTGGCCGGGGTCCCCTTTGGGGAGGGCTTTCAGCCGGCGCTTGGCCGGCACGACGACTCGCACAGGCCCCGAAAAGGCCGCCTGAAAGGCGTCCCCAGAGGGGACCCCGGGCAAGATTGCCCGCCCCACAATTCATGCGGACAGTGTGCGGTGGGCAAAGTAAGCGACATTGGGCTAAAGCGTGCCCCACCGCTGAGGCGCATGCTTTATCTTGCCCGAGGGAGCGTAGCCGCGCACTCAGCATACCTCTAGACCTCGGAAAGGCGTTGCAGTTCGCCGGTGCTGTCGCCTAATTTCTCGGGAACCGGCACCTTGGCCTTGTCCAGCATGGTGAGCAGCAGGTTGGTCATGGGAGTCTCCTTGGGGAACTTGATGTGACGCCCGCCCTTCACCTGACCTCCCGCGCCGCCCGCCATTACCAGCGGCAGATCGTGATGCGTGTGCGCATTGCCGTCGCAAATGCTGCTGCCGTAGAGAATCAGCGAATGGTCCAGCAAACTGCCATCGCCATCGCGCGTGGATTGCAGCTTGTCCAGATAGTAGGCGAATAACTTCGCGTGGTAGGTATCGATCTTCGTGACCTTCTCGATCTTCTCGGGGTCGTTCTGATGATGCGTAACAGAATGGTGGCCGTCGGAGACGCCGATGTTGCGATAGCTCCGATTGCTGCCCTCGCGCCCGATCATGAAGGTGATGACGCGCGTCAGGTCGGCCTGCAAAGCGATCACCTGCAAGTCCATCATGAGCTTGGCATGCTCTTCGAAATCCGCCGGAACGCCGGCCGGCCGCTCGATCACCGGCATCTTCATGCTGGCGTTCTGCTCTTCGGCCTTCTGAATCCGGCGCTCGACGTCGCGGATGGACTCCAGGTACTCCGTCAGCTTGCTGCGATCGCGGACGCCGAGATTGGTCTCCATGCGGTCGATATCGCCCGAGATGTAGTCCAGGATGCTGCCCTGTTCTTTCAGCGCCGTCATGCGCGCCACCGGATCGGTCGAGTCGCCATCGCCGAAAAGCCGTTCGAACAAGGCCCGCGGATTCATTTCCATGGGCAGCGGGGTGGTGGGACCGCGCCAGGAGATGGTGTTGGTGTACGCGCAGCTATACCCCGAGTCGCACCCGCCGGCGAGCGACGGCGAATCGAGGCCGATTTCAAGCGACGCCAGTTGCGTGTTCTTGCCGAGCTCCCTGGCGGCCACCTGGTCGACCGAAACCCCGGCGTGAATGCCCGCGCCTTCGGTCTTCTTGGGGTGGGCGCCAGTCAGCCACGTAGCTCCGGCCCGCGCGTGGTCGCCTGCGCCGTCGCCCAAGGCACGGCCGTTGATTTGCGCCAGTCCGCTCATCACCAGCAGGCGGTCGCGAAACGGCTCCAGCGCCTTCATGCTGCGCATGAACTCGAAATTGGCGCCTTCCGCGGCGGGAGTCCAGGCGGCGGGAATGATGCCGTTCGGAACGTAGACAAACCCCAGACGGACGGGCGACGCGGCTGCCGTGTTCTTGGCGGCCCGCATCGCGGGCACCATGGAATCGAGCAGGGGCAGCGCCATCGCAGTGCCAAGACCACGCAATAGCGTGCGGCGGGAAAAGTGTTTCCTGGTAATGTATGTCATTCGTCCGGAGTCCTCCTCATCTGAAACGGTGTGCTTCTTACGATCGCCGCGATCAGGGCCGACATGCGGTAATCGTCTTTCGCGGCCTGCCGCGAAATGGAACGTACGGCCGGCAGGTCGTAAAACTCCAACCCGCGGCCCAAGGCATAGAGCAAGAGCTTCTGCGTCGCCGTGGAGATGAACTCGTCGCGGCGGCTGGTGACCATGATCTTCTTGAGGCCGGCCGGGCCTACGAATGCGGACCCATCGGGCAGTTTGCCGGATGCGTCGATGGCGCTGCCAGCGTCCTTGTCGCGCCACTTGCCCACGCCGTCGTAATTCTCCAGCGCGAACCCCAGCGGATCCATGCGCGCGTGGCACGAGGCACACTCCGGATTGGCGCGATGCTGCTCCATCTGCTGGCGCATGGTGAGATGCTTGCCGTCGTTCCCATGCTCCTTTAGATCCGGCACGACCACCGCCGGAGGAGGAGGCGGCGTACCCAGCAGATTTTCGAGAATCCACTTGCCGCGCTGCACCACCGACGTGCGATTGGGGTACGACGTCACCGTCAGCACGCTTCCCTGTCCCAGCAGCCCGCCGCGATTGGGATCCGTCAGCGTCACCTTGCGGAACTGCGGCCCGTACACGTTGGGAATGCCGTAGTGCTGCGCCAGCCTCTGATTGAGGAAGGTGTAGTTGGCGTCCAGCAGTTCCAGCAAGCTCGAGTCTTCGCGCAGAATATTCTGGAAGAACAACGAGGTTTCCGTGCGGAACGCCTGGCGCAGACTTTCGTCGAATTCCGGAAAAGCGTCCGCGTCCGGCTTCGACAATTCCAGATTGCGCAGATAGAGCCACTGCCCGGCGAAATTATCCACCAGCGATTGCGACCGCGGATCGTCCAGCATGCGGCGCACCTGCTGCTGCAGAACGACCGGGTCTTTCAGCTTGCCCTGCTCCGCGAGGTCGAGCAACTGGTCGTCGGGAATGCTGCTCCACAGGAAAAAAGAGAG
>DATKGE010000200.1:0-18090 GCA_035510955.1 Occallatibacter sp.
TGCCTGAACGGCCATCGCGGTCGTGTCACCGCCTATCCGGAAGTAACCCCTTAT
Organism: Occallatibacter sp.; assembly: GCA_035510955.1. Taxonomy (GTDB): domain Bacteria; phylum Acidobacteriota; class Terriglobia; order Terriglobales; family Acidobacteriaceae; genus Telmatobacter. The sequence continues at coordinate 55 of DATKGE010000200.1, forward strand.
TTGAGCGCCTTCGAATTAGCTCGCACTTCTCCCTAGCTCAACCAGGCCCTTCTCAAACCGAAGCGATAACGATAGGATGATCCGCGGGCGGAAGACCACCTGCATAACGCGCGAGAATCGCGAAAGGCTCAGTATGTCTCATTCGTCTCTTCCCGTCTTCATCAAATTCGGCGTCTCCACCGTACTTGTCCTCGCACCCGCCGTGGCCCTCGCCCAGCCCCAGCCAATCGGCATCTTCACCGACCACCAGGACGTAGGCACCGTGCTCCATCCCGGCTCCGCTGTCTACGACGCCGCTCGGCAGACCTACACCATCAGCGGCAGCGGCGAGAATATGTGGTTCGGAGTCGACGACTTCCACTACGTCTGGAAGAAAGTCTCCGGCGACGTGGCCCTCACCGCCGGCATCGCCTTTCTCGGCACGGGCGGCAATCCCCATCGCAAGGCTGTGCTCATGATCCGCCAGACCCTCGACGGCAATTCGCCCGGCGTCGACATCGCCGTCCACGGCGTCGGCCTCACCTCGCTCCAGTTCCGTGACGCAACCGGCGTCAACACCCACGAAGTCGAGTCCAACATCTCCGCACCCAAAACCGTTCGCATCGAAAAACGCGGCGACTACTTCTACGCCTTCGTCACCGGCCCCCGCCTCTCTAACAAGGACGGCAATCTTCAACCCGCCGGAGCATCCACCAAACTCGCCCTCAGCGGCGACTTCTACATCGGCATCGGCGTCTGCTCGCACGACAAGGACGCCGTCGAAAAAGCCGTCTTCTCCAACGTGAAGCTGGAGCAGCTTCCGCCCGCCAGCGGCAAGACCGTCCTCGTCAGCTCGCTTGAAACCATCTCCATCAACTCCACCGATCGCCACGTCGAATACGTGGCCGCCGCGCATTTCGAGGCGCCCAACTGGTCGCGCGACGGCAAATTCCTCATCTTCAACCAGGAGGGAACCCTCCGCCACCTGACCTTCGACGGCAGCGCGCCCACAGTCATTCCCACCGATCCGCAAATCCATTGCAACAACGATCACGGCATCTCGCCCGACGGCCAGTTCCTGGCCATCAGCGACTCCACCGCAGGCGACCATAAATCCCGCGTCTACATTGTGCCCATCGCTGGAGGAACGCCGCGCCTCATCACGCCCAGCGCGCCCTCCTACTGGCACGGCTGGTCCCCCGACGGCAAGACCCTGGCCTTTACCGGCCAGCGCGGCGATAACTTCGACATCTATTCTGTCAACGCTGTTAGCTCCGCCGCCGGCAGCCCCGCATCAAGCGACGAGACCCGCCTCACCACCGCTCCCGGACTCGACGATGGCCCGGAGTATTCGCCTGATGGCACTTACATCTACTTCAACTCCGAGCGCACCGGACACATGCAGATCTGGCGCATGAAGCCCGACGGGTCCGCGCAGGAGCAGGTCACCAATGACGACAGCAACGACTGGTTTCCGCACCTCTCGCCGGACGGCCAATCGATGGTTTTCATCGCGTATGAAAAAGGCGTCACCGGCCATCCGCCCAACAAGGATGTCGAACTCCGCCTCATGTCGCTCCATCTCACGTCGCTTAAGGACCGCCAGGTCCGCGTCCTGACCAAGCTCTTCGGCGGCCAGGGAACCATCAACGTCCCCAGCTGGTCTCCCGACGGCCTGAAGCTGGCCTTCGTCAGCTACCAGCAACTCCCCGAAGAAAGCCTGACGCCGAAATAACCATCGAATTCAACGGCAAAACGGGTAAGCCATCTGTTTCGGCTGGATTGTCATTCTGAGGGGAGGTCGCCGCGGCGACCGGAGCCAGAAGCGGGCCCTGAGGCTGGCGATGGGGAACTGCATATCTGCGGGCTCCCTAGAAACCAGTCAACCTTAACCGAATCCTGCGAACGAATCTTGCGAACGAAAGCTGCGAACTGCATAGACACAGCTCTGGACATCAAACAAACTTCAGCGCGTCCTCCGCCCATACCATGGCCTGCGCATAGCACTTCATCAGGCCATCCTGGTTGAGCCCATACCCTTGATCAACTCCATCGCATCCCGCCCAATCTCCGCGCTCATGAAACTCAAGCCAGGCCAGCAGGCTCCGTTCCGGCGTGGCCGCGCCTTCAAGCGCCTTGCGAATCTCAACGCGCAGCGGCAGCGCCGGCGTCAGTTCCGCCATCGGCAGCCGCAGCATCGCCGGCAGCAAGCTCAACAGCCCAAGCATGTATTGCTCGGTCGCGTCCAGCCCGCACGACCCCGCCGCCAATTCGCAGAACCGCCCCCGCACGAAAGCCATGCGCAAAATCTCCGCCGGTTGGCTCCCGCTCAACTCGCTGGTAATCGCCAGCATCGCAATCCGCCGGAACGCCTCCTCGCCCACGGCGAGCAGCGCCGACTGGATGGACTTCACCTCTTGCCGCATCGCGCACATGGGCGAGTTGACTAGGCGCAGCAGCCGGTAGGTCAGCGACGCATCCCGCTTCACCAGCCGCGTCACCTTCTTCCAATCGAGGTCGTCGCGCCGCAGCAGTTGCAGAATCTCGATGTGCGAAAGCCGGTTCGCTGGCACCTTCCGGTTCTCCATCAACAGCGGACGGCAGAAATAGTACCCCTGAAAAAGCGTGAACCCCTCGTCGCAGGCCCGCTTGTACTCCTCCTGCGTCTCCACCTTCTCCGCAAGCAGCGCCACCGCCACGCCGTCCAGCCTCTTCAGCAGCCTCTTTCGCTCTTCAGCGCCGGTCATCGCAAAGTCCACCTTGATGTAGTCGGCCACCTCCACCAGGGGCTCGAACTTCGAATCCCAGACGAAATCGTCAAGCGCCAGCCTGAACCCGTCGCATTTCAACTTGCGGCACGCCGCAATCAGATCGGGAGTCGGTTCCAGGCTTTCCAGAATTTCCAAGACTGTCATGCTCGGCGGCAGCACGTTCACCAGGTCCCCGATCAGCGACTCCAGCGTGCAGTTCACAAACGCCGGCAATCCGCCCGTGAGTTTCTCCAAGCCAAACATCACCGTGTTGTCGAGCATGATCCGCGTCGCCAGGTCCCCGTCTCCGCGGAACGCCGCCTCCCGGCCGGCCCTGAAAAGCAGTTCGTATCCATGCACGTGCGCATGCCGGTCCATGATCGGCTGCCGCGCCACATACCGCATTCCGCCACCCATTTCAGCCGCCGCGGGACCCTGCCCCGGCAAAGCCTGTGCCGCCGTGCACACCTTCCCATACCGCTTATCGGGTTGCCCGATGCGGAACTTGAAAGTGTGTCGCCTGCCGCGACACCCTGCCCGCTGCAAGGCCTTGTGCCACGTTCCAATTCGCTTCAAAGCGCGAATCCGCGTGGATTCCCGCGGGACGGCAAGTCCTGAATGAGCCAACGCTCCGCTACCGCTGCAGAAGGTCGATGGGTTGGGTAAAGTCGGTTACGCGGATGTGTTTGGCGAGGGCGGCGTGCTGACGTTCCAGAGCTTTATACATTTCCCAGGCGATGCGGCGGTAGCTGAAATGGCCGGCAGGGGCGGAGCGGAGTTCCGAAATGTATTGCGCTTCGGCAAAGTCCATTTTGAAGAGGCTGCGGATGCGCGTGGCCAGAGGCAGCAGGTAGAGCGCGGACTGTGCTGCTTCAGGCGCTTCGCTCGCGGCGATTCGGCCGCTGGCGGCGTGGGCCTGGTCGAGAGCGCCCTGGAATTCCGCCAGAATGCCGGCCTCGGCGAGGAGATTGACCCCCGGCTCCAGGTCGCCGCTATCGGGAATTTCGTACCCATGCAGCGCGGTGAAGCCTTGGATGATCTGCACACAGCGGCGATGGCGATGCATGTCGCGGAAACCGCCGATGTCCATGAGTATGTCGAACCGCAAGGCCGCTCCGGCGTGAAATGCACGAAGCGCCTCGTCGTGACGGGCGCGATGGCGCAGGCCCAGCTCGATGATCTCGTCCACGCGCGCCGCGGGAAGATCCGCAACCAGGTCGCGAATCTGCCGGTAACCATGGTGAGCGGCAGAGTAGATCAGCGTAGAGGCGAGCTCGACTTCCAGGGTCTCCGTGCGCTCCACTAGGTCAACCACCGGACAGGCTGCAATGGGCTGGTTGGCCAGCAACTCCGCCGCTGCCTGCGCCAGTTCCGCCTGGGTTTGGATTCTGTACGCATTGGCCTCAGCGTACTTGACCAGCGTGGGCGCGGTGCGGACCTCGCGCGTGAAAAGCACCGCAGCCTCTTCCGCCGGGCCGGGTTCAAGCTTTTCGATGAATCCCGCAGCGGACTGGGCATTGACGTTCCACGCCGGCCCGGTCGCGGCTTCGCGGAGCTTCAGGCCCAGGTCGCGAACTTCAGCGGCGGGGTGGGAGAGCAGGCGGGAGACCTGAGTTTCAAGAGTGCGGGCGTTGACGATCTGGCCGAGAGAGGTGTTGGTGGCCAGAGGAAGCAGGTAGCGCGCCACATCGAATGCCCGAGCCTTCAGGGTGCGCTCGTAGGCTTCCGGCTTGAGCGATGGCGGGCAGGGAACGCGGCGGCGCAGCGCCTCGTGCACGGCAGCGCTGGTCCGCTGGTAGGTGGCAAACAGATTGTCGATCGTGTCGGCGTAGAGCTGCGCAGCGCCCGAACCTTGCCCGAATTCAGGAAAATACCAGCCCGATTTCAGAAAGTTCTGGTACCGCGTCGATCTCTCCTGCCCGTCCCACCTTTGCTCGTCCACCAGCACGATCGCCGCCAGCAGGCTGAGCCGCTCGACGGCAAAGGCGATGTGGGCCAGGTCGGCGATGGAGCGATGCCCGTACTGAAAATAAAACGTGTTCAGGAACTGCTCGGCGCGCTGGGCGCTGATTTCGTTGAGCGACTCGCGCATGGAAAGCGAGGAGCGGGAGTACTTGGCCATGGCATAGGCCAGTACTTCCGGGTCGGCGCCATGGACGGCGAAGACGTCGGTTTGATTGCGGGCGCCTGGAGGCAGGCCTGGAGAGAGATTGGATTCGCTGGACATGATGGATGAGAGCTCGCGACCAGAATACGGCATCAGCCTCGGACCGGGAGCAACTGCCGAGGTGTTTCCGTGCCTAAGATATAATTGGCCGTAAATCTTCGCGCAAAAAAACAGCTCGGGCAGTGCAGCAAGCGGCCTTGCGGGAGTAGGATTTCTGTGGAGCAGGCCATGCGGGAATTTCTGATACGTTCGTCGCACACTCCGCGACCCTTGCCGTCAGGCCGCTGGCAGATTACGCAACGGTGGAACGATCTGCTGTTCGCCCACTGGCCGGTGCCCGCGGCGTCCATCGCCCCGCTGCTGCCCGAGGGACTGGAGCCCGATGTGTTTCAGGGCTCGGCCTGGCTGGGCATGGTCCCCTTCTGGCTGGACCGCATCAAAGTACGCGGCCTGCCTGTGATTCCCGGCATGCGCAGCTTTCCTGACCTCAATGTGCGCACGTATGTGCGGGACGAACTCACGCACACGCCCGGCATGTATTTCTTCAGCCTGGACGCCACCAACCTGCTGGCTGTCGTTTTAGCGCATACCTTCTTTCATCTGCCTTACCACTGGGCGGAGATGCGCCTGGACCAGCGATCCGAGCGCGAGTTTGCCTTCTATAGTCGCCGGCGCCTTACCGATGCAGAGGTAATCTTCAAGGCGCGCTACCGAGGACTCGGCCCGACCCACAAGCTGGCGGAATGCGGCGCCGGGACTCTGGAACATTTCCTCATGGAACGCTCGAGCCTGTTCACGCGTAACCGCGCCGGCCAGGCAGTGCGCGCCAGTCTGCACCATGTTCCCTGGCCCCTGGAAGAAGCGGAGGCAGAGATCGAGCGCAACGACCTGGCCACTTCGATCGGCATCGACCTTCCGGCGATTGAGCCCGTCCTGCACTACTCGCGGCGCCTGGCGGTGTATGTATGGCCCACCGAGTTAGTGCGCCCCGCCCTCGCCGGACGCCCTGTAGCCGTAGCCGCCACGCCGCTGGGATGAGACGCGCAACGCCGCCCGCGCGAAAGCTAATAACAAGCAGTGACAACTTCGCGCAAGGCAAACACATTACCAAAGTTTTATTGGCCCCGCGCAAATCCGGCATTGGCGTTTGTGCGTACCACTCGGAATGATGGTCCCAAGTTTTCCATTTGTTCTTTCGGCTGAAGCGTAACTCAAAACCGAAGACGCCGGGTATTCGCTGAATCAGGATGGGGTCCAACGTGAGAAACGCGCACTGCATGAGTCTCTGCGCTGCGTGTGTCTCGTTCTCCGCGCGTGAGAAGCGCGGCCAAGGTTGAAATTATCCAGCCGTCAATTATGCATTTCATAAGAAATTCTCGCCCCGTTGCGCAACTTCCCATGGGAGGCTGTGTTCGTGGGGTTAGATGGCCTGGAAAACTTTGCTTGCCTGCAAAACTCAGGTGCGCGTGTTTTTCCGGACCGGTATAGATGAGTTCCGGCGACGACTCCGCAGGAGCGCGCCCGGGCCCCCTTGGTGCTGAACCCATCGCCTATGCACGCGTGGGCGAAGCTGGTTTGCGCCTTTCCAGTTTCCGATTTGTTGTTTTAGCTGCCTGCCTTGCAGAAAGTCGCAATGACGCGAGCTTTGCTGCGTTACAACACCTTGCGGGACAAGAACAGAAAGGGATGTGACTGAAATGGACTTGAGGACACAGAACAAACTCTTCCCAGTGACTCTTGCTGCGCTGGTGGCCGCCGCGCTGATAGTTGCGGGCTGCAACATGGGCAGCAACGGCTCAACATCGACCACCACAACGGCGGAAACCGGGCCATCCTTCGTGGTCGGCACGGACGCGCCCATGGCCAGCGTGGTTTCATTCACCGTGCCCTTGGAGAGCGTGACCGCTACCGACGCCAACGGCAACTCGGTGTCTCTGATCAGCGGCACGCCCACGGTCGATTTTGCCCGCTTCAACGGCCTGCAGACGCTGCTCGATATGAACGATGTGCAGGCCGGCACTTACAGCAACATCTCCATCACGATGGGCGCAGCCACCATCGGCTACTTGAACACGCAGTCCGTCAGCGCGCCCACCATTGCGACCATGGCCGCGATCTACCCGTCTTCGGCGGCCACCTATACATTCACAACCACCCTGGCCAACCCCATTGTGGTCGCACAGAACGGCGCACCGGTTGGGCTGCATATGGATTTCGATCTGCGCAAGTCCATCGGCGTGGATTCGAGCGGAGCAATTACCGGCGCGGTCACGCCTACGTTTAATGTGAACGCGGTGGGCATAGGCGATGCCAAGGCTTACATCGATTGCTTTGATGCAGCGGTGGTCAGCGTGAACACCACTGCGCAATCCTTCGTTGTGCAAGGCCCGCACGGAAGGCAGTTCACCGTCAACGTGAGCGGACAGACGGAATGGGAGAACAATGAGGGACTGAGCGATTTGTCGACCAGCAGCATCATCACGCTTTCCGGAACACTGGACAAGCTGGACGCGACAATCGACGCCGACGACGTGGCGATCCTTTCGCAGCAAGGGTTCTACGCGGGCGGCCAGGTCACCTACGTTCAGCCTTCATCGGGCGCGGCGACGAGCTTCGACCTTTATGTTCGCGGCCTCTTGCCCACGACGACTGGATTGACGCTGGGGCAGATTGCCACGGTTGAACTGAGCGGCAACGAGAATTACTTCATTTACTGGTGGCACAATCCGCTGACGCAGTTTGTCTTCAACCAGGAACTCCTTTTGCCGGGCCAGCACGTCTCTGTGGGCGGTCCCGCCACAGGCGCGGCCAATGCGCAGGATGTGACCGTCAAGCGCGTGGTTCTGCGCGACTGGGGCTTCAACGGCACGGTGGTTGCCGGCAGCGTCAATCTATCCGGCGGAACGTTCCAGATCCAGGTCAACGGCTTTGCCGGGCTCCTGGTGCCGCAAACGGTGACCGTCTACGTCGCCGACAAGACCGGCTTCCGCGGCGGCCTGAGCGGAGTCAGCGACCTGACCGGCGGAGAAAACGTGCGCGTGGTCGGATTGCTGATCAAGAGTCCGATTGACGGCAGCACCATTCTGCTGGCTCACTACGTCGACGAATTGGATTGATAGAACTGAAAGTCTTCAGTGTTATCCGTGGCCTTACCAGCGCCGGCGCTGCAATCAGCGGCGCCGGCGCTGTTCCTTTTCTGAAGTGCGGATGGGTGCGAGTGCCCTTGAACCGGAGTTCTCTTCATAACAAATGCTGTCATCCTGAGCGGAGCGTACTTCAGTGGAGTCGAAGGACCTGCATTTGGTAGGCTCACAACAGTCCCGCCATCCCTAAACGAATGCTACGAACTTCGCAGGCAGGACACTAGAACAGCCACACCAACCCACTGGACACACGCCCAAAATTGATCGGCAGCCCAGGAATCCGGTAGGGAACCAGCGTTATCGGGTGGTCGAAAGCGAAATAGGAGTACTGATAGCCGCCGCTCACGCGAAAAGCCATGCGCCGCGTGAGCCGAGTGTCCAGGCCGCCGCCGACAAGGGATACAAACGATGCGGTTTGGCCAAGTGTGCCGGCGCCCGCCCAGGTTTTGTTCGCGCCGCCGGTCCCCCCCAACCCCTCAACAAAAACCGCTTCTCTTCGCATGCGCCAGGTGTATTGCGCCCCGCCCTGGATGAAGTAGGGATGCTGCGGCGAGCCCAGGTTGGTTCCGAAGTAGGCAGTCGTGTCGATCTCGAAGCGCAGGTTGTGCCACGGCGGGAAGGCTATGGCGCCATCGAATCCATTCAGCGCATGATGCGATCCGGTAACTCCATTCAGAGAGTTGGAGAGATAAGAATAGCCGCCGAAGATCTGGTAGCGCGCAGGAGCCTCCGTTTGAGCGTGGAGCGCGGACGTCAGGCACAGCAGTGCAATCAGGGGAAAAAGTTGAGATGGCATTCAGCTCCTCACGTAATGCAGTCCCTCCATCTTAACTGTTCGGTTTGGCTGCGGGAAATCTGCAGGCCTGCGGGCGACTGATCGCGATTCGCGCTTTTGCTCCACGAGATGGCCATTCGTTTCCCCAGCAGCAAGCTTGTAATTTCCGCGCCCATATAATGGGGAGCGGATGGGCGCGGAGCAGGCATGCGCGCCGGACTGGGGAAGCGAGAGACATGGTGAATTTGCAGGGACGCATCGCGCTGGTGACGGGAGCATCACAGGGGATTGGCCGCGCCTGCGCGCTGGAGCTTGCACAGGCCGGAGCCACGGTGGCCGTGGCGGCGAGGAACGAGGCCAAGCTGGCTGATGCGGTGGCGGAGATTGAGGCCTCTGGCGGACTGGCAGTGGCGTTTGCGCTCGACGTGGCCGGCGAGGAATCCATCAAGGCATGCGCGAAGGCAGTGCTGCAGCAATTCGGCAAGGTCGAAATCCTGGTGAACAACGCCGGCATCACGCGCGACAGCCTGATGATGGCCATGAAACGCGCCGACTGGGACGATGTGCTGGGAACAAATCTGACCGGAGCATTTCTGCTTACGCAGGCCGTGCTGCGCCCCATGCTGAAAAATCGCTGGGGCCGGATTATCAACATTTCGAGCGTAGTGGGTCGCACCGGCCAGGGAGGCCAGGTGAACTATGCGGCGTCGAAAGCCGGGTTGATCGGCCTCACGCGATCGCTGGCGCGGGAAGTGGCATCGCGCGGCATTACCGTGAACGCAGTTGCCCCTGGCTACATTGAGACAGCCATGACGGCCGTGCTCGACGAGAAGCAGCGCGCAGCAATGATGGCTGCGATTCCGCTGGGGCGCGCGGGAACAGATGTCGAGATTGCGCAGTCGGTGGCGTTTCTGGCTTCCGAAGGCGCGGGATATATCACGGGCCACGTGCTCGATGTGAATGGCGGCATGTTCATCGGTTGAGCAACGTTCGCATTTCGTATCCTTTTTCCCAGGTCTCATTCGATTTTGAAATCCGGCAAAAGCAGAATTTCCAAAAATTTGCCATAAATTTCGTACTGAAATTGGCCCCATCTTTTCCTGTGGCATCCCCACACAACCTGTGCAATACTGGTGTGGCATGAACACAGGAGCGGAAAATGGGCGATTCCAAACTCGATCTCTTGCAAGGCACTCTCGACTTAATGGTCCTCAAGACCCTGGCGGCAATGGGCGCCCAGCACGGCTACGGCATCGCCCGCCGCATTGAGCAGGCCAGCGGCGACGACGTCCTGCTCAACCAGGGCACCATCTACGCCGCGCTCGTCCGCCTGCAGCAGCGCGGATGGATCGGGGCTGCTTGGGGCACATCCGACAACAATCGCAAGGCCAAGTTTTATTCCATCACCCGCAGCGGCCGAAAGCAGCTGGCCAAAGATGCCGCCTACTGGCAGCGCTTGTCTGACGTGATGGTCCGCGTGCTCTCCATGTCTGGGGAAGGCGGCCTGCAATGAGTGCCCTGCGCCGGGCGCTGGCCCGCATGTTTTCGTTTCTCCGCAAGCCTTCGCTCGACGACGACCTCGAAGCCGAGATCGCCGCGCACATCGAGCTAGCCACGCAGCAGAACATCGAGCGCGGCCTCACACCCATTGAAGCCCGCCGCCAGGCGCTGGTTCGCTTTGGTGGAATGGATCTCGTCAAAGACCAGCACCGCGAAGCGCGAGGCCTTATGAAACTCGACATTCTTTTTCAGGATTTCAAATACACCGTCCGTTCGCTCTGCCGCGATCGCGGTTTCACCATCATCGCCGTTCTTCTTCTGGCTCTGGGCATCGGCGCCAACATCGCCGTCTTCAGCGTGATCAACAATCTGCTGCTGCGCCCACTGCCCTTTCCCAACGCGGACAGGCTGGTATGGATAGCCCCGCCGCCCACCGCGTGCGGCCTTTCCTGCGCCACCTATTCCACGGACGCCTACGATGAATTCCGCACCCACAGCCGCTCCTACCAGGATGTGACCGGCTACTTCGCCTTCTCCGGCCCCGGCAACCTCGACCTAAGCCTGGGCGGCGCGCCCATTCCCGCTACCAGCGTTGACGTCATCGCCAATTTCTTTCAGGTTCTCGGCGTGCAGCCCGCCATAGGCCGCGTCTTCCGTCCGGAAGACGGCAACAACGGTGCTGCTCCGGTGATCGTCCTGAGCGACGCATGGTGGCGCCGCCAGTTCAACGCCGACCCCAACATCGTCGGCAAGGCCTTCGACATGAACGGCCACCAAACCACCGTCATCGGCGTGCTGCCCGCCACCTTCGACTTCGGCGCTGTCTTTTCCCCAGGAGTGAAGATCGACGCTCTTACGCCCCTCAACCTCTACGGGCCGCCACGCAACTGGGGCAACATCATCACCCTCATCGGCCGCCTCAAACCCGGCGTCACCATGGGCCAGGCAGTCCCCGACGCCGCCTCCGCTGCCACCCACATGTGCTGGAACAACAAACAGCCCCAATCCTGCCGCCAATACATAGGCGCAGTAGTTCCCGTCCCGCTCAAGGACTACATCAGCGGAAAGCTGCGCCGCTCTCTTGTCGTCCTTTGGTCGGCTGTCGGCGGGGTCCTCCTGATTGCCTGCGTCAACTTGTCCAATCTTCTTCTTGCCCGCGCCGCTGCGCGCACCAAGGAGTTCGCCATGCGCACCGCGCTCGGCGCAAGCAGCCTCCGCATCGTGCGTCAACTGCTCACCGAAAGCCTCGTCCTCTCCGGCGCGGGAGCCCTCTGCGGACTCACTCTCGCCGCTGCGCTCATCGCCTGGCTGCGCCATCAGCAAGCCCTCGCGCTTCCGCTGCTCAGCCTGTTGCACATTGACGGCGCAGCGCTCGGCTGGACCGTTCTCATTGCCATCGTTGCCGCTGGTTTATTCGGACTTCTCCCCGGTCTGCGCATGGCTTCCGGCAACCTGCAGGACTCGCTCAAAGACTCCGGCGCTGGCTCCGGTCAGGGCCGCAAGCACGAGCGTCTTCGTTCCATTCTTGTGGTTACCGAGGTTGCTCTGGCCTGCGTGCTGCTGGTCGGCGCCGGTTTGCTGCTGCGCAGTTTCCTCCACGTTCTCGATGTCGATATGGGATTCGAGCCTCAGCATGCCGCTGCCGTCAACGTCGACTTCGACGACAGCGTTCCCAACGATAAGACAGGCGAGCTGAGCGCGGCCAGGCGCGGCGTGATCTTTCAGCAGGTCATCAATCGCGTCAGCGCCATCCCCGGCGTCCAGGCCGCGGGAATCTCCGACTATCTTCCTCTCGGCCAGAATCGCGCATGGGGTCTGCCCTGGCCCAAGGGTGTCAGGCAACCCGACAACGTCCACGGCTCGCCTCTCGTTTATGTCATCACTCCCGGCTTTCTGCGCGCCATGGGAACCGGCATTCGCGGCCGCGATCTTACCTGGGATGACGGACCCAAAAGCCAGAACGTTGTCCTGATCAACCGCTCCTTCGCCAATTTCCTCGCCCAGTATGCCAAATGGCCCAACAACGACGCCGTCGGCCAGATCATCGGCAGCCCCGGCCAGGATCTGCTCGTCGTAGGCGTTGTCGACGATGTGCATGAAGAAAGCGCCGAGGGCGATGCCGGCTGGCAAATCTACTACTCCGCCCTGCAGAACGGTCCCAACGGCGCCCAGCTCGTCGTCCGCACCACGCTTCCGCCCGCCGAGCTCGCCAGTAGTGTCCTGCGCACCCTGCGCGACATCAATCCCAAGCAGGCAATGGCCGAGTTCCGCCCCATCCAGAGTCTCGTGGATCACGCCAATTCGCCGCGCCAATTCTTCATGCTTCTGGCTGCTTCGTTCGCCGGCCTCGGCCTGCTCCTCGCCGCCATCGGCATCTACGGCGTCATCTCCTACTCTGTTACGCAGCGGACCCAGGAGATCGGCATCCGCATGGCTCTGGGCGCAACCATGGCCAAGGTACAACGCAGCGTCTTGGTCAAGACTCTGCGCCTGGCCCTCATCGGTATCGCCGCCGGCGCCGTCGCATCCCTCATGGTCTCGCGCGCCATCGCCGCGCTGCTCTTCAACACCGCTCCTAGCGACCCCATCACCTTTGCCGCCATGGTTCTGCTCATCGCCGCTGTCGCCTTGCTCGCCGGCTACATCCCCGCGCGCCGCGCCTCGCACATCAACCCCATGGTCGCCCTGCGCAACAACTGAAGACGCTAACGTCAATTCAATGAACGAGGGGCGTCGCCCATCTTGATTCTGAGATGTCGCAGTGCAAATGCCTGAATGGGATGTAGGTTATTGCATGCACCGCGCGGATGGCGGGGCCGTGCGAAATATCGACTGTCCTTTATTAATATTTTTGCGATCCAGGAACTTACTTCTGCGATGCCTTCTGGTCCGATTTCACTTCGGCATCCTTCTGCGATCCGGCACGTTCTTCCGCCTGCCGTCGCTGCTCCGCATGGATAGCACTGACAAACGTATGCATCACGTCGTCCAGCGTGCGCCCAGGCGCCAGCGTGCAGTTCTTGAACTCATCCGTATCGCTGTTGGTTTCGATCTCGGGCGCGACGCAGGTCAACAACAGCCCCTTCTCATCCATCACCGGGAAGCGATGGCGCGCCGTCGGCAAATCAGGAGCGGATAGAGTTGCAGGCGGCGCTTTGGACACTTCATTTACCCGCGCGGAAGCCGGCATCGTGCTCGTGGAGGCGACCGCCTCTGCGCCAGCCAGGGCAAACAAAACTGCAAGAGACAAGAGTGCTGCGTGAGCCTTCATGGTCACCTTCACTTTCTTGCACGAGCATTGGGGAGTTGGGTAGAGTATCGGATAAATCCAAAGATTCTTCAATATAAATATTCGTCAAAGTCAGCCAGGGTCTCCCCGCGGTCAACTTTCGCCACCGTGCCAGCCGACAGCCCGCACGGCGTTTCAGCCTCTGCCCTCAAGCTTCATGCTTTCCCGCAGCACGAAGTAAGTTTCCTGGCAGTGTGCAAGCGACAGGGGGCCGGTGGTTCCGCACTGCAACGGGTCCGCCCACAAGCGCCCGGGTTCTGACGCTCGCGTTCGGGTGATCCTGCCATCCTGCTGGACCGTCATTGCATTTCCACATGCGTGAATGACGATCGTGAACCGGTTCTGAGATGGTTTCCTCATGCCACAGGAACTAGCACGGCACATGCCAAACCCGGTTGCGCCTGTTTAAGGCCAAGCGCATGTTGAAAACAAAACATTTGACTTCAGGAAGCGCGAACCGCAAGTCAAGTACGGCGTCAATGGCAAGACATCCGTGACGAATCCCCGACAGCTGACAAGAATTACCGCCAGCAGCCGTACACTGGTCGTGCCATGAAAACCACGCGTAGAGAACATCTGCGAACCGTAAGCGCAGCCGCATTCGCTTCCATGGCGGCCCGTTGGACCGTCGCACTGCCATCCGGCGACGCGTCGCAATCCACTCTGCGCGAGGCCGCCGCTTCCGCCGGCCTGGTGTACGGCTCCTGCAGCGATGAACAGTTCCAGAAGCAGCCGCCAGCCTATCAGGCACTTTTTCTTGGCCAGTGCGCTCTCTACGCGGGCATTCTTTCCTGGGAGGGCATTGCGCCCGATGCTTCGCACGAGGACGATCGCCAGGACCCCAACGTCGCCATTGCCCTGGCGGCCGGCCTCCAACTCACCGGCGCGCATCTGTTGTGGCACGAACACACGCCGGCCTGGCTTCAATCGCTCCCGCGGGTGCAGGCGCAACAGGCGGCTGCGGCGCATATTCAGCGCCTGGCCGGCTTTTATCGCGGTAAATGTTTTTCGTGGAATGTTGTCAACGAAGCGATCAACCCGCGCGAGCACAGCCCAGACGGGCTCAGGCAAGACAGTCCGTTGCTGCGCGCTCTCGGTCCCGATTTCTTTGAAGCGGCCTTTCGCGAAGCCCGCGCCGCCGACCCCACCGCGCTCCTGCTCTACAACGAATACGACCTGGAGCTCGACTCGCCCGACCAGCAGGCCCGCCGCACGGCTTTGTTCCACCTGCTCGACCGCCTGCAAAAGGCGCAAGTCCCCATCGACGGCGTCGGCCTTCAATCCCATCTCAAGCTCGCCCGCTTCGGCGACTTTCACGAGCAGACGTACCGAGGCTTTCTCCACGACCTGGCGCAGCGCGGCCTGAAAATTGTCATCACCGAACTCGATGTGGACGATCGCGGCGCGCCCCCTCCGCCGGAAGAGCGTGACCGAGCCGTCGCCGATATTTACGCGCGCTTTCTCGCCGTCGCGCTCGACGAGCCATCGGTAGTCGCACTGGTCACCTGGGGCCTCTGCGACCCGTATAGCTGGCTGAACCACACCGCGTACTTTCCCCAGTTTGTCCGCCCCGATGGCCTGCCGCAGCGTCCGCTCTTATTCGACGCCGAATTCCACCCCAAGCCCGCCTACAGCGCCGTTCTGCGCGCCCTGCAACACGCTCCCAGGCGTCCAGCAGCATATGAGCCTCTCACAGCGGCTTCGCTCAACTCAAGTGCAGCCGCTCTTATTCGGTCCGTAAGGCGTGTACAGTCCAAAGCCGGACAATGCTTCCTATCCAAATCCTCACCCCCGCAGAATTGTGCATGGCCGAGGCGCTATCTGAATATCCTTCGCCAGCGTCAAAGATTTGAGCGCTATACTGATAGCCAAGGCCGCTCCCGCAGGGCTTTCGGGCAGGTTCCCCAGTTTCCCCTGGCCATGCCGTAGCCGGGCACGGTGCATTGGGTAAGGCTGATTTTCGGGCAACGTTCCGGCCAAGCGCGTCGCCGCAAGACCTCGTCTGTCGGACGAGCGTGTCTCATGCCAGGATCAAATGCCCCGGGAGGTTTGTTCCGTCTATGAATTCCCGCGCCCGCCGCGCCCTCTTCTCGGTCGTCCTCTTCCTTGCCGTCTGCGCCGTTGCCGGCGCCATCCTGCAACACAAAGTCGGGGCGCAGTCCCCTGTCGATGAAAGCCAGCTCCGCGACGGCCTCAAGTCCTTCACCAATGTCTTCGCTGTGGTGGAGCAGAACTACGCCGAGCCCCTCAACGGCGACAAGGCCGACGCCGCCATCTACGACGGCGCCATTCCCGGCATGTTGCGCGTGCTCGACCCCCACTCCTCCTTCCACGATCCCAAGGACTACGCCCGAATGCGCGAGGAGCAGCATGGCCGCTATTACGGCGTCGGCATGGCCATCCAGCAATCGCTCGGCGGCGGCAACGTGTATGTCCTCTATCCCATGGAAGGCTCGCCGGCGTTCAAGGCCGGCATCCATCCCGGCGACGTCATCGCCGCCATCGACGGCAAAAACACCGACGGCATGGACTACGACCTGGTGGCCAAAACGCTCAAGGGTCCCAAAGGCACCCACGTACAGGTCGGCATGACCCGCCAGGGGCAGTCCAAACTGCTGGTATTCGACCTGGTCCGCGATGAGATCCCCAACCCGTCCGTCGACCTCGCCTATGAGATTCGCCCCGGCATCGGCTACATTCACCTGAAAGTCTTCGAAGAAACCACCGCCCGCGAAGTCATTGAAGCCATCGACGGCTTCGGCGACCTGAAAGGCCTGGTGCTCGACCTGCGCAACAACCCCGGCGGCCTGGTCACCCAGGCAGTAGAAATCTGCGATCACCTGCTCGCCAAGGGACAAACCATCGTTTCCCAGCGCGGCCGCGCCTATCCCGACGAGAACTACATCGCCACGCGCGGCAACGGCGGCAAGGCCTTCCCCATCGTGTTGCTGGTCAACCGCGGCACCGCCTCTGCCGCCGAGATCGTCTCCGGCGCCCTGCAGGACCACGACCGCGCCCTCGTCGTCGGCGAGACCACCTTCGGCAAAGGCCTGGTGCAGTCTGTTTACAACCTCAGCGAAGGCACCGGCCTCCTGCTCACCACCTATCACTACTACACGCCCTCAGGCCGCCTTATCCAGCGTGACTACAAGGGCGTCTCCGAATACGCCTACCTCTACGATCGCGGGGGCTCGCTGCCACCCAACTCCACCAACCAGGAAGTCAAGCTCACCGACGCCGGCCGCACCGTCTACGGCGGCGGCGGCATCGCCCCCGACGAAAAGATCGACACCCCCAAGAACAACCACTTCCAGGACGAGCTGCTGGTGCGGAACGTCTTCTTCCGCTTTGCGCCGGTGTACATGGCCAATCGCACCATCGATAAAGATTTTGTAGTCAACGATGCGGTCCTGAGCGAGTTCAAGCAGTACCTCGCCGGCCAGAACATCCCCTTCACCGAGTCCGAACTCGACGGCGTGAGCGATTGGCTCAAGGCGCACATTAAGGACAACATTGTCGCCATTCAGTTTGGAGAGATGCAGGGACAGCGCATGCTGGCCGACTCCGACCCCATGATCCAGAAGGCCCTGACCCTTTTGCCCGAAGCACAGGCCCTCGAAGACCATGTGCACAAAGTGCTGATGGAGAAAGCTGAAGCCCGCAACCCAGCCACGCCCGCCGTCTCCCAACAGCCGTAGCCTGGCTCGCTGGTGAACGGGCAGCAGGATCGGGAATCATTCAAACTGCCGGGAATCATTGCGCCTCACCCATCACCTTTCAGACGTCGCTTCCAGACCTCTCGGCGACTCGCTATCCTGCGCTACCATGGAATCAGCAACATTCAAGCGGATTCGGAGCCGACCTTGTTCGTCGTAGTCTGGCAGTTCGAGATTGCCGAAGAGATGGTTGCCGCCTTCGAGGCCGCCTACGGTCCCGACGGCGCCTGGGCCCAACTCTTCCGCACATCTCCTGACTATCTGGGAACAGAGCTCTTGCGCGACGCCTACATCCCGGGCTCCTACCTCACCATCGACCGCTGGGCCAGCGAAGACGACTTCCGCGCTTTCCGCAAAGCCCACGACCCGGAATACGAATCCCTCGACCGCTCCTCCGATTCTCTCACCAGCCGCGAAACTCGCATCGGCGCCTACACCGTTTGAGCCGCTCCTTTCGTAATCATCACTAACTTGCGCCAATCCAATGCTTTAAGATGAACCACGCTATCTTCTCTGTTTCTTCGCTATTTTTCGCTGTCAATGTCTGTCTGGCCCTGCTACAATCCCATCGAAATGCATTCCATGTTTTGTCTTTTCTAGCCTTTCACTGAAAGGAGAGAAGGCCCAATTGCTTGATCTTGGATTGCCGAATTAGGAGAAACTCACAATGGCCATCGTCGACGACCGCGCCAAAGCCGTAGAACTCGCCCTCGCACA
>DATKGE010000201.1:0-6158 GCA_035510955.1 Occallatibacter sp.
GGGGAACCCTCCTCGGTCGAAAATCGCTCCTCGAACTCCTGGATGGTTCGCGGGTAATCCTCCACAGCCCAAATCTACAGGTTGGGGTCGGGTGAGTCAAGGAGATACCCAGTTCCCGGCAATCCCTACGTGGTGGTCAACGACCTGCCCAAGCTCAAGAACCTGGAGCAACAATTCCCCGAGCTGCTCAAGCAGCCGTGAGGATCAGCCCCGTGGACCCGTTTCTGGAACGCGGCATCGCGCTGTTCAACCGCGGCGAATACTTTGAGTGCCACGAAGTGCTGGAAGAGGGCTGGACTCCCGAGCGCGGCCCGCGCCGGCTGTTCCTGCAATCGCTGATTCACATGGCGGTGGGCTGCTATCACGGCCAGCGCGGCAACCCCTTGGGCGCCATGCGGCAACTGCGCAAGGGCCTGCGCAAATTGGGCGCCTACCTGCCGGTATGCGAATCCGTGGACACCGGGCGCCTCGACCGCGAAGTGCGGCTGGTGCTGGAGCGGATCGAAGCCGGTGAGGCGATTTCCACGTACCCGCGGATTCGCGTGCTGGTAGACTGAATCCGGGAGCGTATCTCATCCGGTGGTGGGCATGGTCTTCAAAACCACTGTGCGGCCCCAAAGCCGCTGATCGGTTCGACTCCGATACGTTCCCGCCATCCCACACTCCCAATCTCGCGGAACTGGGTTCAGCGGCCGATGAAACACTCGTGGCCCGAAGCCCTGGGAGGGACGCTGTGGGGTCCATGGATCGCCGGCCGGTCGTCCTGCCGGACGCTGGCGGCAAGCTGATCGGTATAGGTCGAGCGTGCTTGGTCTACCGCTTGGGACTCGGATAGATCGAAGTATCCGGATGGTAGTGGCGCCAATCGAACCAGTAATCCTTGATTGCCTCCACCCGCTCCAGGCAGGCACCCTGCAATTTGCCTGAAACCGCGCACCCGCGAAAATTCCATCCGCTTCCGGTCGCGTCATCCAGGAACAGTGCCGCGGCAACCGGCCCTGGGTGTTCCACCCTATAGAACCCGGGAGCCGGCTCCACGCCTGCAATTCGCCGGCGGAAAACCCGTACCGATTCCTCGTCCGGTCCTACCACTAGCAGCATCGGTTCCAACCCCACGTGGTCGATCACCAGCTTCTCCCGCAGCACCGCGTCAAAACGGAAGGCGCGGCTGCCGCCGAATGCCTGGACGCCCAGCACGAGATCTCGCGGCTCCATGCCGTGTTCCCGATAACTCAACACGGTGCGAGCTTTGCGCATGCGCACATCCCAGTCTTTGGGGGAATATTCCGATACGTACTTGGCCACGTCGTTGGCCACCGTGCCTTGCGGCTCTTCCGACTTCCACAGCGCAAACGTCAGTTCGTCGCTCGGGACCAGCGTCAGCGAACGCCCCGCCAGCGGCCCCGACACGGCACGCCCACTGATCTGCTGCCAGAAGGTTCCGGTCTGCTCGTCGCGCATCAGAAAGTTCTGGTTATTGATGCCGGCCAGGTGAAACGTGAGCCGCAGACCGTCGATTTCGGATCTCCACACCAGACCGGTGTGACAGAGCGTTCAATAGGTAGCTACAATCGGCTCCCCGCCGACCACGTCGTTCACAATGTGGTGATAGGAGATGCCGCGGATGGGGTACGCGCGCGCGGTTCCCGAGACTTTCACGGCGATCACCATTTCGCCGCCATCGAGTTTCGACTCGCCGGCGGCGGAAAAGGTGGGCCGTTCGGTGGGATGAAACATCAACTCATACACATTGACGCGCGAAAGCAGCGCGGCCGCCGCTACCATCGCTACGCCCGCCGCGGAGAAGAAGCGGCGCACCCTGCGGTGCTCGCGCCCCCAATACCAGACGGCAGCCGCCAGCGCCCCAGCCACCGCGACGGCCATGCCCATGGCGCGGAACCGCATCACCGCCAGAGCCACCACGAGTTCCTTCGCGCCCTGCGCCCGGAAAGGACGAATCACATACAGCGGATAGAGCAGCAGTCCCCAGGCCACCGCCATGGATAGCAGGCAGAACGGCAGAAACAAGCGTCCCGGTCTCTGAGTCTTCATCTGGAAATGCTACAGGCGCCGGCAGCCGTCGGCAATACTGGATTTCAACTACTTACGCCACGTGCACGACGGCGCCGTACGCCGTGAGAGCATTGTCAGCGGTCAGCAGGTCGAGTTTCTCGACTTGCGCTTGCGCCACCAGCATCCGGTCAAAAGGATCGCGATGATGCCACGGCAACGCGGATACCTGGCGAGTCTGCGATGCCGTCAAAGGCAGGCTCTCGAAGGATTCGGCAGCCAGTTTCCCGGTGAAGTCGGTCGGCAATCGTAATTTGCCAAGGCTTTGCTTGAGCCAGATCTCCCACAATGAGACGGCACTCGCGAATACGGTATTCTCAGGGTCTCGGATTAGTTCCCTCGCACGGCCGGAGAGCGACGGACTGGCCTCCAGCCACCAGAGAAAGCATTCATTCCCAAGGCTTCCGCCATATCGTCAGGGAGAGCGTCGAAGTCCGGAGCGATCCAAATTTCACCCGCCATTGACCCGGGTGTTCGGGGCCTTGCCGGTCCGCGGAAAGCTACCAGGCGGGCGACCGGCTTGCCGGCCTTGGCGATGATCACTTCGCTCCCATTCTGTACGGCTTCGATGAGCGCGGACAACTCGGCCTTCGCTTCGGAAATATTGCGGACCACCATGCTCGGATTCTAACAGAGACCAGATCTGGTCTGGTCTTCCAGAGCGAACGGAATGGGCTAACATGCCCCACCGGCGGGTATTGTCCTAAAACTGCGTGTATTGCAGATTGCGATAAGGTCAACAAGGTAGTCTTTGGGAGGATATGGGGAGGGTGGGTTGCCCCAAGTCCCCAAGGCCCCAAAGTGCGCTGCAACGCTCGCTAACCGAAGGTTACTCAACGTCGCTGGGTGCGCTACTTGCCCGAGGGTTTGGCGAGAACAGTTTGAGGAGAGATCTCTGTGGGCACGTTCCGGATAGCCCCGTTCTCTTTTTCGTAACCATCTATCGCCGTATTCAGAGCGGTCACCAGAGCCTTCATATGCTCCCATGCCATCGTCACGCCCACGGTGTCCTCGATGTGAGGCTCCTTGCTACCTGCGTAGTTAGGAACGATGTGCCCAAACATAAGCATAGCGTCATAAAAACTACCCGCAAGGCCAACATTATTCGAGTATATGGAAACAAATTGCGCTGATTGCACATGAGGTAGACCGGCAACAGAAAAGACAGGCAGATTGGACTGTGAATCTTCAGGCATTGATCGCTCCCATACGGCTGTAACTGACATCCGACACAGGCTGCTTTCTGCCTACGTTGCCAGCACCAGTTGCAATCGTCATCACGAACATGCCCGTTTCTGTCCGCTCCGAAGTTTGTGGTTGAAATATCCGTGGGTATCCACCTGTACTAGCCGTCATCATAGCGATGTCCGTATTGGTGAGGCCCTGGAGATGTACTGCCCGATCCTTTTGTTTGGCCGGTGCTTCGGAAGACTCCTGTTTCGTAATTTGCACAGCGATTGATTCTTCCAATTCTGGCAACTCTTGGCTGAAGCTTGAAACTTCCAATTCCTTCAGGTTCGTTTTAGTTGAACGGTCGATTACGGTACTGTACGGGACAAACCTGACGTCAAGCCCGACATCGCAGGCATTTGCGATGCGAAGTAGTGTTTTTAGAGTTGGCTTCGTGCCTGCGTTCGGGTCTTCCAGAATAGAAATGCGCTCCGGTGCCATCCCTGCCTCCTTGCCTAGTACGGCCTGGGACCACTCCCGCTGCTCACGCAGCGCCCGAATCTGAAAGCACACGCCGGTATAAACGTTCTCCAGATTCCAAGCATGTCGATATTCTGGATCGACCTTTAGGCTGTCGAGCAAATCTCGTCTAACCAAAACGGTGTTCACAGACTCTGCTCCTATCTGACTGTACAATAGACATCCGGTTTGTGGCGATTGTGGGCGCATTGAGCGGGACGAATTTGTCGTCTTTCTCCGTTGCGGGAAAGAGCAGCGTGAACTCCCTTTCCCCGGGCCCGCGATAGCCCAGTAGTCTGTACTGCGTGTTCATCCATCGTATTCGGATCTCCACAATCCCTGGATAGTCATCCAAATTACTTGCGAGCGGCCGGGTCCACGAACGGGTTCCAGCTAACTGCAAAAGAATTCGTTGGATCTTGGCTCGGGCCTTGGTCGGCACGCTGGCCTTGTCTTCGAGCCAGTCGCGGATCGGATTTCCGTTCCGCTCGATGTAGTCCAGAAACAGCCACTCTTCCATGATTCTATGATAAAAATCTCATAAACGCAACAAGAAACTCTTGACTTCCGACAATGATAATTTTATCATTGCAATAACAGCATGAAAACAAAAGGCCAACAGCCCCAAGTCGCTAAACTGGAACTGCTGGCCTGTGTTTCTTTCCGTGGCGCGGTGGCAGAGTGGTTGAACGCAACCGGCTGTAAACCGGCAGACGGTGCTCAGAACATCGTCCGGGGGTTCAAATCCCTTCCCCGCCGCCAGAACTGCAATTACACCCCGGCAGAGGCGCTAACCTCCACCGGGGCAAGAATCGCACAGCCGAAGCCATACGAGTCCAACAACTTCAGTATCAGGCTTTTGGCTGTGGAACTCAATAGGAGATTTCACAGTGACCTGCCACAATTGCCGAATCCAAGCGCTTCGGAAGGCACCGCAACGGCCTACAGCGCTATAGTTGCGCCCAGTGCGCTAAAACCTTCACCGAAGTCCATGAGAAGCCCTTGGATGGCATGACGACCAACGTAGACACCGCGCCGCTTGCGTTTCGCCTCCTGGTGGAGGGAAACTCCATTCGGTCTATCGAGCGCACCACCGAGCTGCACCGCGTTACCATCCTGAAAATCCTGGTGGTGATCGGCGAGAAGCGCGAAAACCTCATGGGCAAACCTGATCGTTAACGTCCCGGTTCGGGATGTCCAGTGCGATGAAATTTGGGGATACATCGAAAAAAAGGAAGGGCACAAACTGCCGGAAGAGGCCAACGAGCCGGGACTCGGTGACGCCTATTGCTTCGTGGCCGTCGAGCGCAATACCAAACTCGTTCTGAACTTCGCACTAGGCCGTCGCAGCCAAGCCACCACGGAGCCTTCATTGAAGGCCTTCGGGCAGCGACCGCGCCGCAACGCTTCCAGATCTCTACCGATGGCTTCGTGCCCTATCTGAGCGCGATCAAGACCACACTGAGCGACCGTTGCGACTTCGCGCAGGTCATCAGGGTTTACTCGAATGCCGATCCCGAAGGCCAGCGCCGGTACAGCCCCCTTCAGCCGCAGGAGGAAGCCAAGCTTGTCGCTCTGGCTCAGGCTAAGGGTCTCTCTCCGG
Organism: Occallatibacter sp.; assembly: GCA_035510955.1. Classification (GTDB taxonomy): domain Bacteria; phylum Acidobacteriota; class Terriglobia; order Terriglobales; family Acidobacteriaceae; genus Telmatobacter. The sequence goes on from DATKGE010000201.1 coordinate 5,363, forward strand.
ATGCCCTCGTTCGCCAGGCGCTCGACGGTATTCTCGCTCAAGCGCCAGGGGTGAGCCCCGGGAAAGAGCCAACACGTTCCGCGCGCGGAATTCTCGCGAAATATGGACCTGCTCCCTCGGCAGAGGAGATCGACCAGAACCGGGCGGAGATGTTCGCCAATTTTGCACGCGACTGACCAGCGCGACTGACCAGAATGATAGCCGCCATAGCGGATACCCACGCGGTGATCTGGTATCTCTTCTCCGATGAGCGCCTGGGGCGTGCCGCATCGGCTTTTATCGAATCGACCATCGCCAACGGCGACCATATAGGGGTTTCGGCAATTAGCTTTGCCGAAATGGTCTACCTCATCGAGAAGGATCGCATTCAGGCCACCGCGCTCGACGATCTTCTTCTTGCCATTACCGATCCGAACAGCGTCCTGCAGCAAGTTCCGCTTACCGATCGGGTCGCCGTCAGTATGCGGGGGATCCCACGCCACGAGATTCCGGACCTCCCCGACCGCATCATTGCTGCCACCGCCCGTCTTCACGACGTGCCCGTCTTAAGCCGCGATGGACGCATACTGGCGTCGATCGTCCAAACAATCTGGTGATTAGCCGGTCTGGTCTACCGAACTTCGAAGTCCCCGAATGCCAGGCCCAGGTCCCGCACGTCGGCCCCGGCGCGAAACGTGCGGCTTGCTTCCACCACCACCTGCATGGACGATTGGCCAACCACGGCCTCCGGAAGCGCGAACGCCAGTTCGAAGTTGCCCCCGGCCGCAATCCTCGCCGGCGCCAGCGTCGATCCATT
>DATKGE010000202.1:0-9949 GCA_035510955.1 Occallatibacter sp.
CTGCGCGAAGTGCATTACCCGCCCGAAGGCACGCCCTTTGCCCAATTGCAAGCCTCTGCAACCCCGGCCCATCGTCGCCTGATCTTCGAGGAGCTGTTTTTTCTGGAGCTCGGCCTGGAGCTGAAGCGCCGCCGTATGCGAGAGCGCGCCGGCATTGCCTTCGCCACCACCGACAAGGTGCGCGAGGCCATCCGCGAGGTGCTTCCTTTTCACCCCACGTCCGCCCAGAAGCGCGCCCTCGGCGAAATTGTTGCCGACATGCGCACCCCCAGCCCCATGCGCCGTCTACTGCAAGGCGATGTAGGCTCGGGCAAGACCATCGTCGCGCTGCAGGCCATGCTGGTGGCCATCGAAAACGGCTACCAGGCGGCACTTATGGCGCCCACCGAAATCCTCGCCACACAGCATTTTCTGGCCGCGCGCAAGCTGCTGGAGCGCTCCTCGCGCAAGCCGCGAATTGTGCTCCTGACCGGCTCGCTCGATGAGGACCGCAAGCGCCAGACCCGCGGCCTCATCAATCGCGGCGAAGCCCAGTTGGTCATCGGCACGCACGCGCTGATCGAAGAGAAGGTGGAATTCGATCGCCTGGGCCTGGTGGTGGTGGACGAGCAGCACCGCTTCGGCGTGCTGCAACGTTTCAAGCTGATGAAGAAACCAAATGAGGCCGAGCCGGATGTGCTGGTGATGACCGCAACGCCCATCCCGCGCACGCTGGCACTGAGCTTGTACGGCGACCTGGACGTGAGCGTGCTGGACGAATTGCCGCCGGGACGAACGCCGATCGTCACCCGGCGCGTCCCCGGCGAAGAGTCGGAAAAGGTGTGGGACTTTGTTCGCAAGCAGGTTGGCAACGGTCGGCAGGCCTTCATTGTCTACCCCGTGATCGAAGGAAGCAAAGACGACCAGCCGGAGCTGGATTTCTCTCACGACGACCTGGAGGCTGGGGTGGATTCTGATCCGCGCCTTGCATCCCAGGTCTCAGAATCGAGACCTGGGGCACCCAGGCCTCTTCGCAAGGGGAAGACAGCGGATTTGTTTTCAAAGGCCCAACAGGAAGCAAGCCCGGCCGCGAAGTCCGGGCTCAAATCCGCCGTCGAGATGCACGAGAAACTGCGCACTGGCCCGCTTGCCGGCTTGCGCCTGGGCCTGTTGCACGGCCGCCTGGACGCCGACGAAAAAGAGATCGTCATGCGCCGCTTCCAGCGCCGCGAAATCGACGTGCTGGTGGCGACCACAGTTGTTGAAGTCGGCGTGGATGTTCCCAACGCCACCGTGATGGTGGTCGAACACGCGGAACGATTCGGCATGGCGCAGCTGCACCAGTTGCGCGGGCGCGTGGGCCGCGGTGCGGCCAAAAGTTATTGCATTCTTATCACCGGCGCGCGCGTCTCGCCGCTGGGCGAAGAGCGGCTGAACGCCATGGTGCGCACCCAGGACGGATTTGAGCTGGCGGAACTGGATCTCTCCATGCGCGGCCCCGGCGAATTCTTCGGCACCCGTCAGGCCGGACTGCCCGACTTCCGCGTGGCCAACCTGGTGCGCGACCGGCAATTGCTGGAACTCGCCAAGATCGAAGCCGCCCGCTTTGCCAACCCTTCAAACGCCGATCCGGGAAAGGCCAACCAGGGTACTGAAGCCGAGCGTGCGCGCGTATGGGCGCGGCTCAAAGAAGCGTGGCAGCGCCGTTATGGGCTGGTTGAGGCGGGCTGAGCGCCTGTGCCGCGGTCAGGCTGTATGGTGGGCAGCGGAGCCATGGACCATCTCCACTGGAAATGTCTGTATCTCCAGGTCGATGCTGGCGATCTCCGTGCCGCACTCTTTGCGCTGGCTGCGGGTGCACTGGCAGAGTTCGGTGAAGCGAATGTGCCCGCTCTGGCTCAATTCCAGGCCCGCTGCAATCAGCAGGCTATACATATCCACACAGGCTTGCCGCTCGAATTCGAACAGCATGCTCACCATGCCGGTATCGTTTGCGCCGCGGCTCAGGACCCAGCCGCCGCAGCCAAGAATGGCCCCGGTAAGAGTCTGCACCAGCCGGGACGGATCCTCAATGGAGACAGCCTTCATCTCCATCGCCCACGGAATGCTCATTGTCTGTCCAGCGCCACGGTCCCGCATAATCAGCCTCACAACGCTCTTATCGGAACCGCCCCGGACACCATAACGACTGTACCGGACTCGCACGGCGTTTGACCGTTGATGGAACAACCCGGCCTCAAGACTGCCGTATCTCCTTTTCGCTGGTAATTGGATTGGCGCCTTCTGATCCCCTTTTCGCCCTTGGAGATCGTGAATGGGCGTCGGAAACATCGAGCCGCGCCACTCACAAACGCAAGGACGGAAAGATGATTTAACTTGATAGACACGATGATTGTCGGATCCGGAATCGATTTGGCGGAGATCGGACGCCTGCAGCAGTCCATTGACCGCTATGGCCCCCGCTTTCTCGACCGCATCTACACCGCCGCGGAGCAGGCCTATTGCCTGCGCAAGCGCAACTCCGCTGAGAGCTTTGCCGCCCGCTTTGCGGCCAAGGAAGCGGGCGCCAAGGCTCTGGGCACAGGCATCAGCCAGGGCGTGGGCTGGCTGGAGATCGAGGTGGCCCGGGAGCGCGGCGGAAGACCCACGCTTGAGCTGCATGGCCGCGCCGCCCAGATTGCCGCCCGCCTCGGCGTGGTGCGCATCGCCCTGTCCATTACACACACCGCCCAGTTGGCCATGGCCAGCGTAGTGCTGGAGGACGCGTCCTGAATCGGTTCGTCTGCTATCCTCTAGGCGACGGCCTTCTCATTCCAGCCAAGGGAGTACCGTGCCAAGCCGCAAAGAGATTCAATGGGCGCAATTGAGAGTGGGAGCATTGGTCCTGGTGGCCATGGCCGTATTGGTCGGGCTCATACTTGCCATGTCCGGCTCAACCGGCGGGCTGTTCGCGCGCAAACTGCTGCTCCGCTCCTATTTTGAAAATGCCGCGGGGGTCAAAGATGGAGCTGAGGTGACGCTGGAAGGCGTCACCATCGGCAACGTGATTCACGTCCGCGTGGTTCCCGATCGCAATCCTACGCCCGTCGAAGTGACCATGCGCGTGGGCTACGAGTTCGTGCACGGTCTGCATACGGATTCGACCGCTTCGATCGCGCAGGCCGGGGTTCTGGGAGACAGCTACGTGGACATCGGTTCCTCGCACGCCACCGGGCCCCCGCCGGCCAACGACGCCGAACTGCGAACTTCCGGCTCGCCCAGCATTCAGGATGTGATCCGCACCAGCGAGGTTTCCATCACGCAGGTGCAGTCGCTGACCAAGAAGCTTGAAATCCTGACGGATTCGCTCAATTCCAAGCGCGGCACCGTAGGCATGTTGATCAACGACCCCGAAATGGCCCACAAGGTCACGGTCATCGCCACAGATCTCGAGACCATTACAAGCGCCATCGCCAGCGGCAAGGGGTCGCTGGGCAAGCTGGTCAACGATGATACGCTCTACGCGCACCTCAATTCGTCTGTCGATAAGTTGGACCAGATCACCACCGCGCTGAATGACGGCAAGGGCAGCGCGGGAAAGTTTCTCAAAGACGACTCGCTCTACGACAACCTGAACGCCACCGTCTCCAACGCCAATCAACTGGTGGCCGAAATCAATGCCGGCAAAGGCTCGATCGGCAAGCTGGCCAGGGATCCGGAGTTCGCCAAGAAACTGGACAATACTGTCACCCGCCTGGACAGCATTCTCACCAGCGTGGACGAGGGCAAAGGCACGATCGGGCAGCTGCTTAAGAACCGCTCCGTCTACGACCACGCCGATGAGACGCTGGACCAGACGCAGAAACTGGTGAAGAGCATCCGCGACGATCCCAAGAAGTATCTGATCATTCGCCTGAAGGTCTTTTAGACCCCCACGGACGCGTGCGGGCCGAGACAGCGGAATGAAGCAGAAGCCGTGGCGCAGAATCCTCATCATAGTTGCAGAAGCCGTCATTCGAGAATCCACACTCTACTGCGTCCCTTGACAAACCATAGTCGAGTGTCTACCATCATCGCCAGATTGAGGGTAGAATGTCTTCTATGGCGAAACAGACACAGCAACGGGTCGGCCTCCTTCAGGGAACGCTTGACATGCTCGTCTTGAGAACCCTTCTCTTTGGACCTGCCCACGGTCACCAGATCGGGAAGCACATTCAGAGGACCACGAATGAGTTCCTGCAGATGCAGCACGGCTCGCTCTATCCCGCGCTGCACCGCCTGGAGCAAAGAGGGTGGGTGGTCTCCAAATGGGAGATTGCGCCGGATCGCAACCGCGAGTTCAAATACTACCGATTGACGGATAAAGGCCGGAAACAGTTGCTGGTCGAAGAATCGCAGTGGAAGCAGATGGCCGAAGCCGTGGCGCGCGTGATGTGGCCCGCCGCCGAGGAGAGCTGACATGAAATGGTGGCCGACTCAGAAGAGAGATGCAGACCTGGAGCGGGAGCTGCGCTCTGATCTCGATTTAGAAGAGGAAGAGCAACGGGAAGGCGGCATCTCAGGAGAAGAGGCTCGCTACGCGGCCTTGCGCGCCTTTGGCAATCCTGCACTTCTTCGCGAACAGACACGAGCCGCCTGGTCCTGGAACTGGCTTGAATCGCTGGCGCGCGATCTGCGCTTGAGTACCCGCACGCTGCTGCGCTCGCCCGGTTTCGCCGGGATTGCGATTCTGGTCATGGCGTTGGGCATCGGCGCCAACGTCGCCCTGTTCACGGTGGTGCGCAGCGTGCTGCTCAAGCCGCTGCCGTTCAACGATCCGGATCGCCTCGTGATGCTCTATGAGGCGGGTCTCCACGAAAACGACCCGCCCGGCTATAACGTGGTCGCCGGCGGCATCTATGCCGAGTGGAAGAAGCAGATCCGCAGCTTCAGCAATCTCGCGCTTGTGCAGCACAGTCGTGTCGGGCTCTCCGGCTCGGGCGGGCAACTGCCGGAGAAGCTTTATAGCGCCAAGATCTCATGGGACCTGCTCCCCACACTGGGTGTTCAGCCGGCGATGGGCCGCGGATTTGCCCAGGCCGATGACAGCCCCGCCGCCAACGGCACTGTGTTGCTGAGCTGGGGCCTGTGGAAGCGGCGATTCGGCGGCAACCGCGCCATCCTGAACCAGGCGATCTATCTGGATGCCGTGCCGTACACCGTGATCGGCATCATGCCCGCCTGGTTCGATTTTCCCGAGCCGGCCACGCAGCTCTGGACCCCGGTCTACCACGACAACCCCCCGGAGCTGATGGCAGGGCTCGACAATCATAATTTTCGGGTGGTGGGGCGGCTCAATCCTGGAGTGACGGCGGCGCAGGGCGTGGCCGACCTGAGCGTGATCTCGCGGCGCATCCACAATGCGAATCTCAGCGATCCATTCATTTTCAGGGCTGCCAACAGCCGCCCGCTGCTGGAGCACATGGTGGGCGACATCAGGAAGCCGCTTTATTTGTTGCTGGCGGCGACCTGCTGCCTGCTGCTCATTGCCTGCCTCAATGTGGCCAATCTGCTGGTGGCGCGCGCGGCGGCCAGGCGCAAAGAGCTGGCCATTCGCACCGCGTTGGGCGGCGGATGGCTGCGTCTGATGCGCGAGCGGCTCATGGAGAGCCTTCTTCTTTCCGCAGCAGGCGGTGCGCTGGGCCTGGCGCTGGCCGCAGCGACGCTCGAGTGGCTGGAACGCACGCGTGCGGACATGAGCCGCGTCGAATCGATCCACATCGACGGCGTGGTGGCGGCTTTCACGGTGGGCATCATCGTGCTGTGCGCGCTGTTTTCAGGATTGATCGCTGCCTTCAGCGCCAGCGACAAACGCGTACTGAGCGCCTTGCATGAGGCATCGCGCTCGGTGAGCGGCGGCAGCGCGCGGGCCACGCTGCGCAAGGTCTTGCTCACGCTCGAAGTGGGGCTGACCGTGATACTGCTCGTCGGTGCCGGGCTGCTGCTCAAGAGCTACGAACGGCTGCGCTCCGCCGATATGGGCTGCCTTACCCAGGGTGTGATCACCATGCACCTGGGAATTCCGGATGCCCGCTATGCGACGCCGGCCCAACGCGCCAACTTCTTCCGCACGCTGCTGGAGCGCGTGCGCGCCCTGCCCGGCGTGGATGCGGCAGGGTTTGTGACGGCCGTTCCGGGCCAGGGATACTGGGGCGATTGGGGATTCACCATCGTCGAACATCCGCCCTTGCCTCAAGGCAGCGGCGTGTTTGCCATCGACCGCTGGGCCGATCCGAAGTACTTCGGGGCCATGGGGATTCCTATTCTGCGCGGGCGTACGTTCGACGACGGCAAGCGATTGGATGCCGCCAATGAAGTCATCATCAGCCAGTCGTTCGCTGATCAATACTTTCCCGGCGAGGTCCCGATCGGCAAACACGTGCACGTCGAACTTAATAAGCATCGCACCGCGGTAATTGTAGGCGTCGTTGGCGACACACGCTACGAGATCGGCGAGGCGCCTAAGCCCATGCAGTATTATCCGCTCAATGCCGGCGTTGAGACCGTTGGCACGCTTGTGATTCGCTCCAGCCGCAATGTGGAACAGTTTGCCCTGCCTGTCGAGCGCATCGTTGCGGAGATGGACCACGACCTGGTCGTCTCCGACGTGCTTACCATGGACCAGTTGCTGGGCCAGTCCACGGTGGATCAGAGCTTCAACGCAACGTTGCTCACGGCGTTCGCAACGCTGTCGCTGCTGCTGGCCGCAGTGGGTTTGTTCGGCGTGATGTCGTACCTCGCAGCGCAGCGCACCACCGAAATCGGCATCCGCATCGCGCTGGGCGCAAAGCGCGAACAGCTGATGCGGAAGATGTTGATGGATGGAATGCGGCCTGCGTTCCTCGGTCTGGTCGTGGGTCTCGCAGCAAGCCTGGAAGCCGGCCGGCTGATGCGCGACCTGCTCTATGAGATCAAGCCGCTCGATCCAGCGGTTTTTGCAGCAGTTGCCGCAGCGCTGCTTGCGGTGGCCGCGTTCGCATGTATCGTTCCTGCGTGGCGTGCATCGCGCCTCGATCCGATGCAGGCATTGAGAAGCGAATAGGCTGAGATTACGGCAATCTGCCAGATGTACTCTCAATTGGCAGATCATCGACGAGGCTCGAACCGAGCCCCGGGGAGGCAAATTCCGGGGTTCCGACGGGCGACCGGCTTCTTTGTCTATTGGGCAGGAACCTACTCGATAACTTACCGGTAGCCGGCCAACCTCCCGGAACGCGGTTTACGGCGAGACTTCCGCCCATGCTGCTCAAACACGGACTGTGACGCAAATCCACGCTGATCCATCGCGTTCCACTCCCACCTGCAAGATCAATCAATTGACCGGTGGCCGCAGAACTTGTGAAGGAGTTGCTCAAGCTATCTTGTATGCTGTCCGAGCGGAAGCTTTAGCTTTTCGATCTGCTCAATGACCGCTGGAGCAGACCAATCAGTGCCTCCCGCGTGTCTCGAGACAAGGATTAGCACTCGACCGCGCCACGCACAAAAAAGCTAGCCCGCGCGGTCGGATACCGACACGCGCGCCGGACCGGCTGATGCGAAATCGCTTAGTAGGACTCGGGCGCCGCTGCGCCATCAAAACCAGCCTCCGGACGGCTCGAGGCCATTGATGCGCAGATACGTGACGAGATTGCCGTAATGCAAGGCGTCATGATTTCCGACTTGCGTCAAAATGAACATCTTGTTCGTCTTGACGCCAAAGAAGCTCGCCGCGTCATTGAGGTGCGCATCGGTGAACCCGGAGTACACGCCATCGCAGTAATCGAACGAGCCCTTGAGGTAGGCCTTGATCTCGGCCTTCGAACCCTTCGCGGCAGCCATGCCGGGGGTCGCTTCACCTTTGACGTTTGAACACAATATGTAGGAAATATCCGCCACATGAGTCAGGATCTCGGCAAACGAGCGAACTTCTTTCGTCGGCCGGTAGCTGTACTTTGACTCTGGCATCGCGTCCGCCGAATTCATGATTTTGTCCTGCATATTGCTACGAAAAATGGATAGCGTCGTGGTCAGCGGATTCGGCGCCGCGATCGGATTGGGCAGGCTCGGCGAGATTTGGGCGTTGGCCAGGGACGCCAAGACGGAAACAGATACCATGCCAACAATAACCACGACGCGAGCAATGGATCGGAACATTAAGAATCCTCCGACATCTCCGGGTGCGCTGGAAAGAGCTTTGGGATTCATCACAAGTCTCCTTTGACCGGTCTCTGCACGAGGTGCGATCTGCTTGGAACCATGCATGTAGCCGGCCAAAACGCTCCAACTTCAAGTCACTGATTCATAAGTAAGTTCAGTCCCAGGGTTGCGATCGGCAACGCGATCTTTGTCCGAAATCGAAACTCGCTGACCAAAAACGAACAGTCGATGCGATCACTTGCCATTCAAACTGGCCCGGATGGAACCAAGCTGGAATGGCCAGCCAGCCATCGGCTTAATCGAATCTCTAAAAATATCGGCGGATGGGCGAGGAGACTTTTTGGCTTCCTATACGCTTCGAAGCCAACGATCTTCATCAAGATGGAAGAATGATCGCGACCTATTCGAATTGTCGTGGCTATATCGGAATCCCTAAAATTCTTCCTTAAGGACCGTTCCGGAGTTATTACCGGCAAACCGGACATTACCCTGAGATTTCTGGATTAGTCAGCTTTTGCCAACTTCGCAAGAGATCCGGCCCCGCGCGTTGCCCGCTCAATTCTTCGCCTGCTGCTCCTTTCGCGCGGATCACGGCAGAATCCCAGACCGATCCACGATCCGGCGCCGCGCGGATTTGCCGGGCGCCCCACGTCGCTCTGTTGGGACATGAAAAAGCCGGATGGGCAATCAACCGATGTTATCTTGAGCGAAGCGTCGGGACGAGCCTGGGGGAATTTCGGCTTCTTCGCGCTCGGTTTATGCTATCCTCACCGCGTGCCAGCCACTTCGTCCATCCCCATTGCGGTAACTCCGCGGCATACTGCGCTCGTCCGTGTGACGCACTGGATCACCGTGATTTCTTTCTTGGCTCTGCTCGTCACCGGCACTGAGATCGTGATCTCGCATCCGCGGTTCTATTGGGGTGAAACGGGCAACTCGGGGACGACTCCGCTTTTTAAAATACCCATCCCGTCGTCGCGAGATACAGTTCCCACGGGCTACGGCTACGTGTTGCCCGATCAGAATGGCTGGAGCCGCTATCTCCACTTTGAAGCCGCATGGGTTCTGGTCCTGACCGGCCTGGTCTACGCCCTCGCAGGCCTGTACACCGCGCACTTCAGGAAAAACCTGTTCCCGAGGCCGGCCGACAGAAGAGGTCGCGCGATCCGCGACGTGTTCGCAAGATATCTCCGCCGGGCGCCCCCCGATGAAGCAGAAAGCCATTCCTACAACGTTGTGCAGCGCATATCCTATCTGTCGGTAATCTTCGTTCTGTTTCCCCTGGTCATCTGGACCGGCCTCGCCTTGTCGCCGGCCTTCGATTCCGCGCTGCCGGTGGCCGTCAACGTGCTCGGAGGCCGGCAATCCGCGCGCACGCTGCACTTCTTCGTCTCCGGATTGCTGGTCATTTTCCTCTTCGTGCACATTACGATGATTGTTCTTGCCGGATTCAGGAAGCGCATGGCAGCCATGATCACCGGGCGTGTCGCAGCGCCCTCGGAGCACCCATGAGCAACATCTCACGCAGAAAGCTCATCACCACCGGTCTTGCCGCTACGGCGGGCGTGGCGGGTCTGGCCGCGGCTTCTCGCATCGCCCGGAGATATGGGCTTATCCCGCCCGATGGCGGCGGCGTGTATGGCCCCGGTGAAACACTGACCTACGGCGCCCAACGGCTTCTTACGAAGCACTCGCTGGCCCGCGAATTCCCCCGCATCATGATTTCCAAAGCGCCCTTCGCCAACGCGACCGCCCCGGCCAATGAGGCCTTCAAGCGCCATCAGGCAACTGGCTTTTCCGACTGGCGACTCACAGT
>DATKGE010000203.1:0-3577 GCA_035510955.1 Occallatibacter sp.
GTAGTCGTAGACCTCGGCGTTAAAGAGCAGCGACTTGGTGGGAATGCAGCCTACATGCAGGCACGTCCCGCCCAGCTTCTCCGACTTCTCGATCAGCCCGACCTTCAACCCGTACTGCCCGGCGCGAATGGCGGCCGTGTATCCGGCTGGCCCACCACCGAGAATCGCAACGTCATAAATCGTATCTGCCAAGAAATGCTCCGTTCAGAAACCAGGCTCGCGGGCTGGGGCGCATTCACCTCACCATGGACGTCGCATGCACCCGCCCCAAACTGTTTATTGTACGCACCGAAGTCCTGGGTGAAAGATGCGCTCGAAGCGCTGGAGGATTCGTGCCCACTTCCGCGGTCTTCCGCGCCAAACTCGGTTACGGGAGGGTAAGATCTCCATAATTCATCCCTATCGACTGGGAACAGACTGCGGTACCAGGTTAGCGACTGTCATGGATCCGGATTTCCATCCTTCTCCGCCGGCTGAGCCGTACTTCGACGCGGAGCGTGACGTGTGGGTCCTGAGCCGTTTTGCGGACGTGAGTGCCGCGCTCAGGGAAAGGGCGCTCTATCAGGCAACACCGGAAGGCGAGGAAATTCAGACCGGCGCGGACGAAGCATCGCACTCTGTGGTTTTCTCGCAGGTCCGCGGTGAGATCGCCGAGATGAGCAGTGGCGGCTGGCGGGAAAAAATGCAAGCGGCCGGTGAAACGGTCCTTCGGGAAGCCACCGGCAAAGCGCAGGTGGACATTATGGGAGATGTGACGCACCCGTGGTCGATCGCGCTTCTGTTGAGTCTGAGCCCAGCGCCGCAATCCTCCGCCAAAGACGTTGCGGATATTGTGGCGTCGTTGCTTTACGAAAAAGAATGGCAAAGTGGCGGCAGTGGTTCGCAAACCGGGAATCCGGCCCTGACTCGAAGAGCGCGCTGGAGTCCGGAAGAAGCGGAAGAGCGGCTCAACCAGATGACGGAGAGCAAGGAAGTGACCGTCAGCAAGGCGATGTTCATGGCCGTGTCGCGAACCCTGCCGAGCTTTCTGGCAAAATCCTGGCTTGCCTTGCTGAGAAACCCTGACCAGTGGCGTCGGCTGCAGGCGAACCCCCAGCTTATGCCGAATGCCGTTGAGGAACTTCTGCGCTACGCGGGCATTGTTCACACCCTCCAGCGCAAAGCTCACAGAGAGGCGGTGGTTGGCGGCGTCCGCATTCCGCAAGGCGCAAAGGTTGCGCTCAAGGTGATGTCCGCCAATTTCGATCCGGCCAGGTTCAGCGAGCCCTATCGGCTGGACGTGGGCAGAAAGCCGAGTGGGCAATTTGGATTGGGTGCTGGATTGCACGCGTGCGTGGGAGCCTTGCTGGTTCGGGAAGCATTCACCGTGCTGACGCCAATCTTCTTCGCTTCCAACCCTGTGCTGGAAAGCGGGCAGCTCATTACGTGGATGGGCAAGAAGACGCTTCATTGGCCGCTCGCCGTCTTGGTCAGATTTCAGGACGATGCCGCGGATACGGACAGCGCCGAAGCCCTGACAAGCCAGCCCACCCCTGCTGTTTAAGCCTCAAACCCTGTGCGGAGCTGGACCGAGACTCAGGCCAGCGCCTTCGCCGCTTCCTGCGCGAAGTAGGTCACGATAAAGCCTGCGCCGGCGCGACGGATCGAGAGCAGCGTCTCCATCATGGCTCGGTGCGGGTCCAGCCAGCCACGCGCGAAGGCCGCCTGCAGCATCGAGTATTCTCCCGACACCTGATAGGCGCCGATTGGAACATCGAAACGTTCCCGCGCCGCGCGAATCACATCAAGATAAGGCATGGCCGGCTTCATCAGGATCATGTCGGCGCCTTCGCCGAGGTCCAGATCGATTTCCCGCATCGCCTCGCGCAGATTCGCCCCATCCATTTGATAGCTGCGGCGATCGCCGAACTGCGGAGCCGAGTTCGCCGCCTCGCGAAACGGACCATAAAACGCAGATGCAAATTTCGCCGCGTACGAGAGGATCGCCGTCTGCTCGAAGCCCTCCTCATCCAGCTCGTCGCGAATCGCCGCGACGCGCCCATCCATCATGTCGCTGGGCGCAACGACATCGGCTCCCGCGCGCGCCAGCGAGACGCCGGTTTTGGCCAGCAGCTCGAGCGTCGCATCGTTCTCAATCTCGTAGTCATCGCCAGCCCGTCTCGCCACGCCGCAATGGCCGTGCGTGGTGTACTCGCAAAGGCAAACGTCCGCCATCAACACCAGCTTTTTTGCCGCGCCCGATTGTTGCAGCGCCTGCAGCCCGCGTTGCACGATGCCGTCGTCGGCCCAGGCTCCAGTCGCCTGCTCATCTTTGCTTTCGGGCAGTCCGAAGAGCAGGACGCCTCCGATGCCCAGCGACGCGGCAGCCTCGACTTCTTTCACCGCCTGGTCGATCGAGAAGTTGAAGACTCCCGGCATGGAATCCAGCGGCCGGCGAACGCCCTCGCCTGAGCACAGAAACAGCGGCAGAATCAACGCGCCCGGTTCGAGACGCGTTTCCCGCACCATGGCGCGCAGCGGCTCGTTGCGCCGCAGTCGCCGCATCCGGGTTATCGGGAATTCCATCCTGTCATTGTAGGCTGGGCGTCGCGATCTGGTCGTACTCCTGACCTGAAGCGCTGGGCAGCAGTACCCACAGCGTATAGATGGCCAGTGCGGTTCCGGTGATGGGCCGAATCAGGGTCAGAAATGCCGTGACCAGCGCCAGCGCTCGAGCCCACGGCGCTCGGCGCAACAGCGCGATGCCCGTGACCACACACAGCACAGCGCGTACCAGCAGAATCGTCGTGATGATCGGAATCAGCCAGGGCATGTTCTCGAATGGAAAGCTGTAGAACCCGAAGCCGTGCTCAAACGGGAATCCCCAGTTGTGGAACGCGCCTGCGAGGAATCCCACCGCGACAAACCAGTGCAGCAGCGTCCAGCCGGCATACGCGATCCAGAGAATGCCCAGGCTGTGTACGTGGCGATGGACGCGCGTCCAGATCCACGGTGGCGGCGTCGCCGTCGGAATCGGAGTGACCTGGCGACCGCACCGCGGACAGAACGGTTGCCATGCATCGATCGGCTGACCACATGCGCTGCAAAACATGGTTCGCACCTCCAACTGAGGGACAAGGGTGAGTACGCAGCCGGACAGCGTCCGGTTCCGGACGTTGACTCGGAATCTTTCCAGGGACTTCCCCAAAAAGCGCTTCCTGATAGTCTGTTTTGGGCAGATTGCAGGCCTTTGCAGCCGTGGTCTGCCGGATTTTGGCCCCCTTGGAGCACGCATGTCCTGGTTCAGGCGCGAAGACAACAAGATCGAATCCGGCGAAAACCGGGTGCGCACCGAAGGCCTCTGGACCAAGTGCGACGGTTGCGGTCAGGCGCTGTGGAAGGCCGAACTGGAGGCCAATCTGCAGGTTTGCCCGAAGTGCGGCCGGCATGGCCGGATCAGCGCGCAAGCCCGCATCGCCAGCCTGATGGAACCCGGCTTCGAGTGGCTGAACGGCGATCTGAAGTCGACCGATCCGCTGCAGTTCTTCGATCTCCGGCCGTATAAAGAGCGGCTCGCGCAGGCGCGGTCGCAAACCGG
>DATKGE010000204.1:0-15997 GCA_035510955.1 Occallatibacter sp.
CTGTTTGCCCGCGGCGTGGGCGAAGAGACCGACATCGTTTCGAAGGAAATGTACACCTGGGAAGACCGCGCCAGGGCGCAGTCGGAAAAGACGCAATCGCTGACCCTTCGCCCGGAGAACACCGCGGGCGTGGTGCGCGCCTACATCGAGCACCAGCTGGGCGAAACCGGCCAGTTGCAGAAGCTCTATTACATCGGCCCGCAGTTCCGGCGGGAGCGGCCACAGAAGGGGCGCTACCGGCAGTTTTCGCAGATTGGCGCTGAAGTCATCGGGCCGCCTTCGGCAGGCAGTGAAAGTCCCTTGCGCGACGCCGAGGTCCTGGAGATGCTGGCCACGCTGCTGGACGAGCTGGGCATTTCCGGCTGGAAGCTTGAGCTTAATTCTGTGGGATCGGCCGCAGATCGTGCACGGTATAACGAGACGCTGCGCGCGGCTCTCGTCCCCGTGGTTTCTCAGATGTGTGAGGACTGCCAGCGCCGCGCTGTCACCAATCCGCTGCGCGTGCTGGACTGCAAGGTGCCTGCGGACCAGCCGATTATCGACGGGCTGCCGGTGATCGCCGACTCGCTCGACGACGCGTCAAAGACTCACTTCGCGGCGGTGCTGGCGGCTCTCGACGCGGCGGGCGTGCCGTACACGCGCAACCACCGGCTGGTGCGCGGGCTGGACTACTACACGCGGACTACGTTCGAATTCACCCACGGCGGCCTGGGCGCGCAGAATGCCTTGCTCGGCGGCGGGCGCTACGACGGGCTGAGCGAGGCCATCGGCGGGCCCAAAGCGCCAGGCATCGGGTTCGCCATGGGCGAAGACCGGCTGGTGCTCACGCTGCAGGCTCTGGAAACCGCGCAAGATGAGAAGGCCGCGGCCTTTATCGCGCCTTTGGGCGATGCCAAGGACGAAGCGGCCCTGGCGCGCATGAACGCTGCCGCGCTGGTCCTGGCCCGCGAGCTACGCCGCGCCGGCCTCCGTGTCGAATTGGGAGAAGGCAGCTTCCGGTTGAAAAAATCCTTTGAAGCCGCCGACAAGACAGCCCGCGCCATCGTCATCCTGGGCGAGGACGAGCTTGAATCCGGTATCCTGACAGTGAAGACGTTCTCGACAGGCATACAGACAAAGGTTCCTCGCGCGGAGCTGGCGGCGTTTCTCAAGCAGAACCCTGGGAATTAGATCTGCTGGATGCGGTTCGTGGATTCCCACCCTTGCGCCAGAAAAAAGGCGCAAGGATGGGGCACGGAGAGCTTTCGGGAAGATTCAGAGCGGATTTCATCCCCGGGGTAATTCAACAAGCAAGCAAAGGATATTGGTAGTGCTCGACTTTCTAGGCAATCTCGAACGAACGCATCTCTGCGGCGAGTTGCGCGCCGCCGACGCCGGGCAATCCGTTGTTTTAATGGGCTGGGTGAACCGGCGCCGCGATCACGGCAACCTCATCTTTCTCGACCTCCGCGACCGGTCTGGAATTGCGCAGATTGTTTTGGGCAAGGAGCTCACGCCCGACGGCCATGCAAAGGGCGAGCAGGTGCGGCCGGAGTACGTTGTGGCCGCCGTGGGCAAGGTTAGCCTGCGCGATGCCGACGCCATCAACCCCAAGATGCCGACCGGCGAAATCGAGATCGAGGCAACGCAATTGCTGGTGTTGAACGACACGCGGCTGGCTCCTTTTTCGCCTTCTGACGAAGCCATCCAGAACGAGGAAGTCCGACTCAAGTATCGCTACATCGACCTGCGGCGGCCGGAGATGCAACGCAACTTCCGCCTGCGCCACGACATTACGCTGGCGATTCGCGAATCGCTCAGCAAGCAAGGCTTTCTTGAGATCGAGACGCCGATTTTGACCAAGTCCACACCGGAGGGCGCGCGCGACTTTCTGGTTCCCAGCCGCGTGCATCCCGGGGCGTTTTACGCGCTGCCGCAGTCGCCGCAGATCTTCAAACAGATTCTCATGATCAGCGGGTTCGACCGCTATTTTCAAATTGCCCGCTGCTTCCGCGACGAGGACCTGAGAGCCGACCGGCAGCTGGAGTTTACCCAGGTGGACCTGGAGATGAGCTTCCCGCGGCAGGAGACGGTGTTTGGCGTGGTGGAGCAGTTTCTGGCTGCGTCTTTCGCGGCGGCAGGCGTGACGCTGCCGACCCCGTTTCCGCGCATTACCTACGACGACTCGATGCGCCGCTTTGGCTCGGACAAGCCGGATTTGCGGCTGCCTGGGCTAACCGACGTCCGTTCAGCTTTTACCGACGAGGCGCTGGCCGCGCTGCAGATCGACCCCGCGCTGCCTGTGGTCGCGCTGCGGATTCCATCGGTGGGCGAGCTGAGCCGCAAGGAGCGCGAGGACAATCATCCGCTCTTCGACCAGAAGAAGGGCGCAAAATTTATTGATGATTTCAAGCGCCTGGCCAAGGGCCATCCGGAGAGCGCGGCGAAGGTGCGCGAGCTCGTCCGGGCGGCTGACGCGGACTTCGTGATCATTGTGGCGGGCGATCCGGCGCATCCGGTGAAGGCGAGCGACACCAAGTTCGAAGGGCGGCTTTCGGAGCGCGAGATCAACGTCTATTCCGCCGCGGGAAACTTCCGCACCGAGCTGGCGAAGAAGTATGCGGACCGGCACAAGGCCTTCGGGGTCACCGAGCAGGTGGTGGAAGAAGCGCATGCGCGCGATGCATCGAATCCCATCGACGGCGGCGCTGCCTTCAACCCCATCTGGATCGTCGATTTTCCGATGTTCGAGTACGACCTGGCGACGCAGAAGTGGATGCCGGCACACCATCCCTTCACCGCGCCACACGAGCACGACATGGCCAACCTGGTCAGCGACCCGGCAAGCGTGCGGGCCAATTGCTACGACCTGGCGATGAATGGAATGGAGCTGGGGTCAGGGTCGATTCGTATTCATCGCAAAGACATTCAGCAACAGATCTTTCAATCACTCGGCATCAGCGACGAAGAGGCCCGCGCGCGCTTTGGCTTCTTCCTGGACGCGCTCGAATACGGAACGCCGCCGCACGGCGGGATTGCGCTGGGGCTCGATCGGATTGTGATGCTGCTGGCCGGTGTGTCCAGCCTGCGCGAGGTGATTGCGTTCCCGAAGACGGCGAAGGCCATCGACCTGATGGCGGAAGCGCCGACGACGGTGACGGAGCAGCAACTGAAGGAACTGCATATCCGGGTGGCTTTGAAGAGCTAGCTAAGAAAGTCCCCGTTTCCTGGATGCGCGACTTGGGGGGAATCTGCTAATCGTGCTTCGCCCAGGAGGGAACATCTGTCTTCCGCAGCCGCTTCGACTTCCATTCTCGTCCTGATGTATCACTGACCTGGGCAACAATCTCGCGCCAATGATGTGCGTACTGCTCTAATCCCTCTTGGCTGAGTATGTACGTTTTCGTCGCATCGCCTTCCGAAAGTCGAACGCCAGCAATACCGTCATTCAGCACCAGATGAGACTTCTTAAGTCCCTTCGGAAGACGAAGAGCCACATGGCTTACAAAGATTGGACGCCGGCCTACATTGCCAATACGGACCACACCCCAATATTTCTTCGAATCGTACAACGGGTTGTCCGTGACGCTCATATCTCACTGGAGGCTGACCTGAACGGACGCTCTGTCCCGAAGATAGTTTAGGACGCCGAGTACCATTCCTACGAGCCCGAAAATCAGGCCAAGCAGACCGGTAACTTGCGTAATAGTCATCTAAGCTCTCACCCGCACGAACACAACTCAGTTGATCCAAGCGGGCGCGCTACGCCCGGTCCAACTCGGCGAAGATTTCGGTCAGGTCCACTCGGATCGGAGTCCCCTCAACGACCAATTCGCCGTTCTGGACCAGAAGCAGACCCGCGGAACTCGCTTTCCATGCGGATCGCCGCTCCGGGTCGATGATCCAGATATGCTCGACTCCAAAAGCAAGATAGTCGTCGATGCGGTCCTGGAACCGGCTCAGGCGATCCTCGGGAGAGAGAATCTCGATCACGATCAGTGGTGGATGCGTGAGGATTCGCTCTTTGGGGGCGTCCGCTCGCAACACGGAAAGATCCGGCACACGAAAATGATTTGGGCTTACCTGCGTCCTCACATCCGTTACCGCACGCACTCCCCATGCATCGCGGTTATTGGTAAAAAGAACGCCCAGCAACAGTTGCAGATAGCCGTGATCGTGCTCGCCCACGTTCCGCTCCTCGACTCGACCGTCCACGTAGTCGCAGTCGGGCCGGTAACTGGTCCTGAGATATTCTTCGACCGTCACATAGGGCTCTACGTAATCGCGTGCGGGCAGCGTGGCCATGGGTCCAGTATGCTCCAAATTGTTTCGGAATCCAACCCTCCCAGCGCGCAGATGCTGTGAGAGTTTATCGGCGCGCTAGCCCTCCCGAAAGGATGATCAGGGCTCCGGCGACCCACAGGTAGTGGCCGATGAGCGGAATCATTGGCGCTTTGAAGAAGAAAATCCAAGAAGCTGCGATGCAGGCCAGGATGGCTGCGCCGAGCACGCGGCGGATGGCCAGCATGCGCGGCCAAATGGAAGCCAAGAGATAGAAGACGACCAGCGGATTGACCCATCCACTGAGGATGAGGCAGACGATTCCGGGGAAGTCTTTGCCCTGGATGGTTGCCGCGGACGCGCGGAATATGCCACCGGTGGCCGATGCAGCGACCAGAGCGCACATCCAGCCAACCATGGGTCGGGAGCCGGCACCGGTGCCGGGGCTGCGCGCTGCGGGGAGGAAGAAGGCGGCGGCGAAAAGAGCGATTCCGGCGAGGGTGACGATCCAGCGTTTCATGCGGCCGACCTCTTTGCAGAGACAGTCTACGCCACGGGAATTGGTTCGCGCCCGGGAAGCGTGGAGCGGACTGCATAAAAGCCGGCGGGCAACGGCAGAACATCCCTCAGCGGAGAAAGAGGCTATGGAAAAACGTGCGGTGGCGGAGTGGACTGGCAAGAATGCATCCCGCAGGAGCTGAAGCCCGGATCATTCTATTGGCCTTATCGGCATGACTGAAGTCATGCCCTGTTACAAAGCGATTGAGAATTTGCAGCGGAGTGAGTTTTTCCGCAGGCTGTACAGGCGTGCCCGTTCAAAGCGTGATGGATGCAACCGGTTCTAATCGGTATCCGAGTCCGAGGCATTTTCCGCTTCACCTTCGACGGAGATTCTCAGCGACTTGAGAAAGTGCAGGTCGGTCTGGGTGAAGGGGCCATCTGCGCCATCCTCAGAGCCCGACGCGCCGGCGGGAACGCCTTCCTCGGCCTCCTTGGCGGAGACCTCGTTGAGCCCAATGGTCGCCTCAAGCATGAGCAGCACGTCGAAGCCGTGCTTGCGGATGTCCTGCACCACGCCGGCGATCTGATCGCTCTCGACTACCGACTCGTGAATAGCCTCACCCAATTGCTGAATCAGTTCACGCAGACGCGATGTCACGGGTACCTCCAGGAGCGGCGGCAGGCGCCTCGGAGAAAAGCGTCGGCGAGCAGCGTGGGATTCCTCTACCTTACTTCCAACGCCTCCGGAGAGCAACCTGCAACCCTGTCGAAAAGCAGGTGCCGGAATCGGTACCGGAATCGGAACGGGGAGGCGCGCTGTTACCATCAAATCGAAATGAAGCCGCAAACCATCGGCCGGGCACTGGGCATCGGACTCCGCGTCGCCGGACGCATCGCCAGCCAGCGTGTGGCCGCAGGCGCCCAGGCTGCGGCTAGCCAACCTGCACCTGCCGGTGCGCCGCAACGGCGTGCCTCGGGCCCGGTTGCGGGCCAGGTTGCGGCACAGGCTGCACGCGGAGCGGCTCGCGGGGTGGGGGGCTTCCTGAAGCCGTTTCGCCGCGTGGGCGGGATTGTGTGGCTTGAGGTTACCGGCGTTTTCTTTGCCCTGCCGGTGGTCGTGTTCGGGCCCGTGCTGTGGCGAACGCGGCTGAGCTGGGCGCATGGGCCGGATCACCGGACATTCCTCGTCACTGCCGTGATTGTTGCGCTGTTCCTCTACCTGAGCGTGAGTTCATTCTGGCGCGCGCGGCGCAGGTGAGCGGTTCAGCGTGGTCAGTTCTTCGCCGATTCCCCGCCGCCTGATCTGGTCAATGCCCAGACCAGCACGGCGACGATCACGAGCCCGAACAGCATGAAGACAAATCCGCCGCCGCCTCGTCCGCCAAACCGGATCAAGGCCATGCCGAGCAGCGCCAATGCATTCGCAAATGTGGTCATTGCCAAAAAACCTCCGCGGTCCGGGTTCGGTGTCCAACTGCCCGCATCGGTAGTGACACTGGTTGTGGAAGTAAGTTGCCAGAGCCTTAATTGCCGATGGCTGATTCTGCTCATTGGCCCTATCTAAAGGCGCGGTGCGTCGGGCTTGCGGGTCAGGTGCCATATCGCCATGCCCAGCGCCAGCGCAGCCAGCCCGTAGGCCATCCAGGCGTGGGATCCGGTATGAATCTTCCAACCCTTCCACGCGGCGAAGGCTGCGGCTAACAGCATCACAAACCCGCGTACATGATTCATTGCATCGACCTTCTTTCCGAACCCTGTTGACCCCGTCCCGCTCACTCCCTATCGTAAGCACAGTACCCGAGAGGATTGCCCCGTGACTACTCCCGCCGTTTCCGTTGCAGCTGAACTCAAGAAGACAGCCCTCAACGCCACGCATCGCGCCCTCAAGGCCAAGATGGTCGACTTCGGCGGCTGGGACATGCCGGTCGAATACCCATGCCCTGGGGGCGGACTGATTGCTGAGCATCTAGCTGTCCGCACCGCAGTGGGGCTCTTCGATGTCTCGCACATGGGCGAGATCCAGTTCCGCGGCCCCGGCGCGCTAGCGGCGGTGCAGCACATCACCATGAACGACGCCTCGCGGCTCAAGGACGGCCAGGCGCATTACTCTGCGCTTCTGACGCCGGAAGGAACATTCGTCGACGATATTCTGGTGCACCGGCTCAGCCCCAACGACTATCTGCTGGTGGTAAACGCCGGCACCACGGGCTCGGACCTGTCCTGGATTCGACAACAAGTCGGCAGCTTTCCCTCCATCCACATCTCCGACTACTCGTCTTACTATTCGCAGCTTGCCTTGCAGGGCCCAAAGGCGCTGGCGACGCTGCAGAAGCTTACCAAAACCGACCTTGCAGCCCTCAAGAACTACTGGTTCACCTACGGGACGGTTGCCGGCGTGCCCAACGTGATGATTGCGCGCACCGGCTACTCGGGCGAAGACGGCTTCGAGGTCTATCTGCCGGCGGACGAGGGCACGACTGTGAAAGTCTGGAACGAGCTGCTCTCGGCAGGCGACGAGTTTGGCATCCGCCCCTGCGGCTTGGGCGCGCGCAACACGCTTCGCCTGGAAGCGGGGATGAGCCTCTACGGCCACGAAATCTCTGACACCATCAACGTCCTCGAGGCCGGCCTGGACCGCTGGCTGAAGTTGGACAAGGGCGAGTTCATCGGCAGACGGTCGCTCCAGGAGCTGCAATCGAACGGCGGGCCTACGCGGAAGCTGATCGGGCTGGAGATGGTGGAGCGCGGCATTGCGCGGGACGGGTACGCGGTGCTTTCCCTCGACGGCAACGGCATCGGCCAGGTGACGTCGGGCTCGCCCGCACCATTTTTGAAGACCAACATTGCGTTTGCGCTGGTTCCTACGGCGGTTTCGCTGAGCGGGGAAGATGTGCTGGTGCAGGTCAGGCCTAACCAGACTGCCCGCGCGAAGCAGGTGCCTACGCCTTTCTATAAGCGGCACAAGGCCAGCCCCCAGGGCTAACGGGAAATCAGGTTTCGCTTCTGTGTACCCCTGGATACCGTAATTGGCAGAGGAGCCGGAGGTTTGGAATAAGCTCAGCAAGTTAGCCCCGCTTCGCGGGGATAGCGAGTCAGCAAGTCAGCGGGGCACGTCCGCGCTGGTTTCATGCTCCCTGGGCCAGCGAAAACGGTGGACGACCGATACAGATGCCTTTTTTCGATGCGGCCTGGGGATTGCAGGCGGCAGAAAACGCCCGTTCAAACGACTTTGTTGTGGCAACCTCGAATCTTTCGCATTTCGTCTGAATCCAACTGGGGCAAACGAAAACCAAAGTACGGAGCCGTTTCCATGACCGTATCGATCCCCGAGCTGAACAAGCTAAAGCACGCCCCCGAGGTGGATGGGGTGTTGCCGATCTTCCACACGCGCTGGAGCCCTCGGGCATTTTCCGACCGCGAAGTGAGCAAGGCCGATCTGGCCAAGGTGTTTGAAGCCGCGCGGTGGGCAGCATCCTCTTTCAACGAGCAGCCCTGGCGCTTCCTGGTCGGCACCCGTAACTCCACCGCTTACAAGAAGATATTCGACTCGCTGATGCCGTTCAACCAGCAGTGGGCCTATGCGGCGCCGGTGCTGATTCTGGGCGTGGCGAGGACGAAATTCAGCCACAACGAGACCCCCAACCGGGTTGCCCTCTTCGACCTGGGCGCCGCCTCTTCCTACCTCACGCTGCAGGCGACCGCGCTGGGCCTTGCTACCCACCAGATGGGTGGTTTCGAGGCAGACGCGGCCCGCAAGGCATTCGCGATTCCCGAGGAATACACCTTCGGCTCGGTCATTGCCCTGGGCTATCAAGGCGAACCCGACGCACTCCCCAACGAGCAATTCCTCGCCCAGGAACTTGCGCTCAGGCAGCGCAAGCCACTGAAGGATTTTGTCTTCTCTTCATGGGGAGCTCCCGAAGACCTGTCCTGAGCCACCGAGCGGCGACCAACCCTGCGGCCTCCATTAGAGTGGAGGCTGGAGGAGAATCCCGTTGCCGCGTCGCGCCCCACGCAGAATCCCGCACAGGAAATCCCGTCGCAAGCCGCTCGGCTGGAAGCCGCGCCTGGCGATCGCTGCCTGTGGCGCCGTTTTTGCATTGCTGGCCTGGGCGGCCATTGCGCGCGCTCTGGCTCCCGCTTCCAATACCTCGCTTACCCGCTTTGACGCCATCATCGTGCTCGGCCATCAAGCTGACAGAGACGGCAATCCCACACCGACCCAACTGGCCAGGGTGACCGAGGCTGTCCGCGAATACGAGCGCGGCGTGGCTCCACGCCTCATCCTCACCGGCGGCGCGGCGGGCAATCGGTTTGTCGAAGCCCGCGTAATGGCCCGCTCCGCCGAGGCGCAAGGCATTCCGGCGTCCGCGATCCTGATCGAACCGGAGGCCATGGATACCATCCAGAACGCCTGTTACTCGGTCCGCATGATGAAGGAACATGGATGGCGCTCAGCCGAAGTCGTCTCCGGAGCCGAACACCTTCCACGCGCGGGGATCATCTTCAGCTCTCTGCCGTTACAGTGGCGCACGCACGCCGCGCCGCCGCTCGCGGTGCAGTCGGCGGCTTACCAGAGTGCCCTCACAACCGTCGAAGTCCTCAAGACTGCACGCTACTTGACCTGGGCGCGCTGGACGGAGCACTGCGAGCCGTAGCTGAATCCTGCCCTGCCCCTCCGTATCCGGAGCGGGCAAGCCTGGATGGCCGAGGCTCGCGTTGTCCCCTCTCGGCGCAGTCCTGTAAGCTGGATAATAATGCGTTCTTCCGTAGGATTCTTCGCTACTTTCCTAGCCGTTGCCGCCCTGGCTTTCACAGCCGGAATCCGCGCACAGGCGCCGAGCACTGTCGCCCAGACCACCGCCGCCCAAACCACCGGCAATGGCACGTATGTTGTCGTGGACCCACTGGCCGGCGTGCGCTACGACAACCGCTACGACATTTATGTTGCCCCGGCCTACGACCACATGAAGGCCGGCCCCACGCTGCTGCAAGGCTCCAACCTGGGCGGCCTGGACATCAGCGGGTCTTATTGGCTTACAAAACATTGGGGCCTGGAGGGGACATTCCGCCCCTATTTCGGAACCAGCGGCACAGGACCCAACGACGCCAACAGCCATGGCGGGGCGATAGAAGGGGCTTTTGTGGCCCAGTATCTGTTTCTGGGTGGCGCGGAGTGGTTGGGCCCGCACAACAAGCATGGTGCGCTGATTGCCCACGCGCTTGTTGGGGGAGCGTACGGGCAATTTCAGCAGGATCTGCTGGGGCAATCTCCCGCGGTGGTGGATTTTTATAACAACCAGATTGCTCCTGCGGCCATCATCGGCGGCCACATGGATCTGAACCGCTCGGCGCACTGGGTCTTTCGCGTTACGCCGGACGCGGTGATGACCCACTACGGGATCAACTATTTTCCCAACACCAAGCAGTTCGACGTGAACTTCGCCCTCTCGGTGGGCGTGGAGTACAAGTTCAAGAAGAAGCGGTGAACGGATTCTGGAGAGTGATGCGAATGATAAGGCCATTCGGCGCAACGGATGGCCTTTTGCATTGGGGCGCCTGCAGACGTTCCTGCGATTTCGCGGTCGGATGGATTCGTTATGGGCCGGAGTGAGGAAACAATCCCTCAGGGGCTGAAGCCCAGGTCGTTTTTGGCGGCTTTGCGTACGGGCCAAAGCCCGTACCCTTCAGATTGAGCCGGTGCTTGTGAGAGTGCAGGGGCTGCCAACTTCATCTGCGTGTGGTATTCTCCACCGTTCAGGGACGCCTGTGGAAAAATGTCGCCGGAAAAGATGCTGTACCAGCTGGCGGCACTCGGCGCGCGCAGCGATCACTCCGGCAGCGCAAATGAAAAAGAGCAGGTACGAATGGATATGAGAGACACACTCGGAGTACTGCTTGCGGGCGGACAAGGCGAACGCCTCTTTCCGCTGACCCGCGATCGCGCCAAACCGGCCGTACCTTTTGGCGGACATTACCGCATCATCGACATCACGCTGTCCAACTGCATCAACTCCGGCCTGCGCAAGGTCTACATCCTCACCCAGTACAAGGCGCTCTCGCTCAACCGGCATATCCGCGAAGGCTGGACGGGGATTGTGGCGCAGGAACTGGGGGAGTTCTTTGAGATTCTGCCGCCCATGCAGCGCACTGGGTCGGCCTGGTACATGGGGACTGCCGATGCTGTCTATCAGAACATCTACTCCATCGGCAGCGAGCAGCCCAAGTACATGATCATCCTGTCGGGAGATCACATTTACAAGATGGACTATAGCCGCATGATGGCCTACCACAGGGATAAGGGCGCGGAGGTGACGCTGGCCACGCTGCCGATTTCTCCAGAGGACGTCAAGCAGTTCGGAGTGGTGGAGGTGGGCAAGACGGGCGAGGTGCTGGGATTCCAGGAGAAGGTGGCCTCGACCACCTTCCGCTCGCCGTTCAATCCCAACACGGTGGACGCGTCGATGGGCATTTACATCTTCAACACCGAGGTGCTGCTCAAGGCGCTGATCGCGGATGCCGAGGACCCCAACTCCAAGCACGATTTCGGACACAACATTCTGCCCAACATGCTCGGACAGAAAAAGATGATGGCCTACAGCTTTGTGGACGAAAACAAGCAGCAGGCGCTTTACTGGCGCGATGTGGGCACGCTGGACGCCTATTACGACGCCAACATGGACCTTTGCTCCGTGTCGCCGACCTTCAACCTTTATGACAAGACCTGGCCCATGCGCACGCGCGTGCGCCAGTATCCGCCAGCCAAGTTCGTCTTCGGCGAGCCC
The DNA here is from genome assembly GCA_035510955.1 of Occallatibacter sp. Lineage (GTDB taxonomy): Bacteria > Acidobacteriota > Terriglobia > Terriglobales > Acidobacteriaceae > Telmatobacter. The sequence goes on from DATKGE010000204.1 coordinate 11,547, forward strand.
GGCCGCACCGGCACGGCCGTCAACTCCGTCATCACCGCGGGCGTCATCATCTCCGGCGCCTCGGTGTCCAACTCCGTTCTGTCCCAGGATGTGCGCGTCAACTCCTACTCCGACGTGGACGCCAGCATCATCTTCTCGCACGTCAACATCGGCCGCCATTGCCGCATCCGCCGGGCCATCATTGACCGCGATGTGCACATTCCCGAGGGCACCGTCATCGGCTACGACGCGGTGGAAGACAAGCGGCGCTATTTTGTGACGCCGTCGGGGCTGACGATCGTAACGCGCGATGCTTCGCTGTTTGAGAACCCTGTCGATCCGGAGTTCCTGCAGCGGTATTGAGGGCGCGTCCGCCTGGTAACCTTCTGGCTGCTCGCGCATCTCACTGTGGGGTCGAACATGAGCGGCGGAATTCTCAACAACGAACCGGACAGCCAGCCCGAGAGCGAAACCGATCGCCTGCAACGGTTGGGGCGGCGCGCGTTTATTCTCTCGGCGGCGGGAGGGGTGAGCGCACTGGCTTTCTGGGGGTTGCGGCGCAGCACCATCGCCGCCGCAGAGCCGCTGGGGACGAACGACGGTCCGGCGAATGTGACGGTGGTTCAGTTTTCAGCGGATGGAAAGCGGATTAACGCGGTGACGGTTCCGCGCGTGATCAAGACGGACGACGAGTGGAGGCGGCAGCTCTCGCAGACTTCCTACTGGGTGACGCGGCACGCGGACACGGAGCGGCCCTTCACCGGCGCGACCTGGAATGAGCACGGGCTGGGGATTTTTCGCTGCATCGGCTGCGACCTCGCACTCTTCAGCTCGGCGACCAAGTTCGAGTCCGGCACCGGCTGGCCCAGCTTCTGGAAGCCCATCGCGGAAGAGAACGTCGTCAAGGCCGTCGACGGAAGCCTTATGGAGGTGCGCACGGCCGTCTCCTGCCGGTTATGCGATGCGCATCTGGGGCACGTATTCGACGACGGACCCGCGCCGACAGGACTGCGGTATTGCATGAACTCAGCGTCGATGCGGTTTGTGAAGCTGGGCTAAAGGGAGCTCGGAGTCCGCTTCGGCTTTGAAAGGGCCGCCTTCAGCCGTCCCGTCCAGCCCACTTAGAGAATCGCGGGCCGGCGAGGGGGAAAGCGGTCCGAGTGTCCGGTCTCTGAAATTCGCAGCATTAGTTCCGGGCTGACTGGCTTGTCTGCGGCTTCCCAAATGCAGGTCCCCTTCGACAGGCTCAGGGCAGGCTTTCGGCTCCGCTGAAGTACGCTTTGCTCAGGATGACAGGCTATTTCTTGATAGAAGCTTTTGAGATAGGACACTAGCTGCGCCGGAAAATTTCTGCTCTGGGACTGATTCGGGATTCTGGTGATGTGGTCTCCCACCCGCGATAAGGCTGCAGAGGGATGGGGCACCGAGTTCATTGGTTTGGAAAGGGTGGGCCACCCGTCGCTGACACAATGAAAGGGCCAAGGCATCACGGCTTGGCCCCTCTGATTTCTCCCCCGGCGAATCCACTCCCTCGCCGCGTCCGTTATACTTTTTCCCGAACCCCATCATGAAGCGCCACGTCCTCATCTTCGGTCTCGTCGGCGGCCTGCTCATCGCCACCCTCCAATACACCGAATACCGCTTCGTCATCATCGAGCACTCCGTCGAGCTCTACAGCGCGCTCGTCGCCATCCTCTTCGCGACTTTCGGCATCTGGCTCGGGCTCCGCATCACGCGCAAAGGCGAAACCGGCCGTGAAACCATTCGGGAAACGGTCGTGTTGAAGGAAGTGCTTGTGCCCGCGGCAGCCCCTGCCCCCTTCACTCCCAATACGGCCCGCCAGCAGGCCCAACAGAAGACCCTGGGCATCACGGCACGCGAGCTCGAAATTCTCACCCTGGTCGCCCGCGGCTTCAGCAATCGCGAGATCGCTTCACAGCTTTTCGTTTCCGAAAACACAGTCAAGACACACTGTGCCCGCGCCTTCGACAAGCTCGGAGCCGCCCGCCGCACGCAGGCGGTCCAGCGCGGCAAAGAATTGGGCCTGCTGCCGTGAAGCCGGGGTCCCCGGCGATGCCCACAGGGCGCCCACTTCGTCGCTGGGGTGGGAACCGGTCACCCGAAAGCACGATTTCTGCTCCATTCCTCTAAAATCATCCGAAAGGATGACGACATCCGGCCGCGTAACCCCGCATCGTGGGTCCATCGTCACTCGCACCAGGAGCCAGCCATGAAGAAAACCGTCCTCACCTTCGGCCTTATCTCCGGCGTCGTCATCTCCGTCCTTATGGACGGCTCACTTCTACTGGCCAATAAGATCAGCTCCGTCCACAGCATGGTTCTCGGCTACACCATGATGGTGGCGTCGTTCCTGCTGGTCTACTTCGGCATCCGCAGCTACCGCGACAACGCGCTGGCCGGGGAAATCTCGTTCGGGCGGGCGTTCGCGTGCGGGATTCTGATCACCCTGATCACCTGCGCCTGCTACGTCGCCATGTGGGAGGTGGTCTACTTCAACTTCATGCCGCACTTCATGGACAGCTACTTCGCCGCGCAGATTCACAAGGTCCAGTCCCTGGGACTGGACCCGGCCGCTACCGCCGCGCGGGTCGCTGCCATCGAACACTCGCAGCAGCTCTACCAGAACCCCCTGGTCAACATGGCCTACACGTTCATGGAGCCGCTGCCGGTCGGGCTTATCATTACTCTGATCTCCGCTGCCGTGCTGCGCCGCAAAGCTCCGGTCGAACCCAGGGCCGCTGGCGCAGCGATGAGCACATAGATCAAAAGGCCGGGGCGCAGGCTCGGGCTTTCCGTCTTCTCAACTGTTCTCACAGGAGGTTGCATGGCTTCAGTTACTGGCGTTGGCGGTATATTTCTGCGGGCGGACGATCCAAAAGCTCTGTATGCATGGTACGAGCTGCATCTTGGTCTGGCGAAGGGCGAGGGATCGTACGCGTTTCCTGCGCCGACGCAACGGGCGCAGGTCATCTTCGCGCTTTTCAAACAAGACAATGCGTACTTTCCTCCGGCACAGAAAGCCATGATGAATCTGCAGGTGGACGACCTGGATGGTGTGCTGGACCGTTTGATCGAGGAAGGTGTGACCGTCGATCCAAAACGCGAAAGCTATGACTTCGGAAAGTTTGGCTGGATCACGGATCCGGAGGGAAATCGTGTCGAGCTTTGGCAGCCTGTCGGCGACTGACTGATGCGGTTCTGGCCGGCTAGCAAAAGCCGCTGAGGTTCAGGCGGCGCGGGTAAGCCAGCTCTTCATGGTGTTCGCGTCGACCAGACCGGCCTGCTGAAATTGAAGATTGCCGCTCGAGAAGACTGCGAAGTTTGGAATGCCCTGGACGTTGTACCGGATTGGCCTCGAGGTCAAGACGCGCGCCTCCCACCGGATTATTGCAGGATGAGCTTACAACGACGCGACGCTCCGGAGATGTGTCCGTTTTCGATGGGGGATCCCGGTCAAAAACCTGATTATTGACTGCTTCTTGCGCGCGGGTCGTGATATAGGTTGCGCAGGCCCACGAGCGAATCGATCCCAACGAATCGAGACAACCGCATGAGAAAGCTTCCGCTGTTGCTTTTTCTGCTGCTGCTGACCGGCGCCTGGGGTGTGGCGCGCGCCCAGAGCTTCGATCTGACCAGCGGCCGCGTGCCGATGGCGTCGCTCGATGGGCTGTGGCGCTTCCATACTGGAGATGATCCGGCCTGGGCCGACCCAAACTTCGACGATTCGAAGTGGCCGTTGCTCCGTTCCGATGAGAGCTGGTCGGACCAGGGGTACAAGGACTACGGCGGGATGGCCTGGTATCGGTTTCAGGTGATCGTGCCGGCCGGGCTGGATCATGTATCCCTCTACTTTCCCTATATCGAAACCTGCTATGAGGTCTTCGCGGATGGAAAGCTGATTGGGACCTATGGCAAGATGCCGCCCAATCGAGCGCCCTACACGGGAGGCCTGCGCTACGCCCCCTACGAGCTACCCGGAAGCCATGCAGGAGAAAAGGTGGAGATTGCCGTCCGCGTGTGGCATTGGCCGGGTTGGGCGATGTATGTCGGCGGCGGTCCTCAATTCCCCGGCGGCCTGGTCGGCGGCACGGATCCACTCAAGGGTCGGAACAAACTCGAGGTGGCGAGCAGATTTCGCTCCGAGGGCGGCGACGAGACTCTGGGTTTCCTGCAAACGCTGGCGGGAGCGGGCGCGCTGGCCCTGTTTCTCTTGCGGCGAAAAGACCGCGAATACCTATGGTTTGGCCTGATGATGCTGTTCGATGCGATCAACTATTGGGTCGAGGTGTCCCACGGCTTCCACATCTGGAATGGGAACCTCCATGACTTCATCGTGCAGATGGCAACGACCGGAGCCTGGCTCGCCACGATCGCCTTTTATCGGGTGTTGTTCGGACCGAGGCGCACCTGGCTGTTCAAGGTGGCCGTCGCGGCCGCCGTCCTTCCTCCCC
>DATKGE010000205.1:0-4292 GCA_035510955.1 Occallatibacter sp.
CTGTTTGACTTGGCGAATCTGCACTGCGCTCATGCGGCTGCGATACGGCGCTAATTCGTGATCGGCGTGCTCCTTGAGTCTCACCACAAGGTCTTCTGGAGCGGCAGCCGTGAGTGCGGCAAAAAGCTTCCCTTCGAGGACGGTGAGATGGCGTTCGAGGTCCTCGAGATTCTTGGCGGCGGCGAGGTCGTCGGGCGAGGCATTGGCGTCGCCACGGACTGCACCAGCGAGTTGGCGCAGGCGGACGGCGGTTGTGGCGCAGGCTTCGGGCGCCACGGTCGCGGCGTCGAGCGCGGCGGCTGCAGCTTCAAGATGCGCGGCAACGCGGCCGTGCTCGAAGCCGGAGTCGCGGGGTTCGGCTGCCTCATCCGACTTTGGCTTGGCGGTGCCGGCGGCGGCTTCGCGCAACTCCTCGGCCGCTTCCATCACGGCTTGCGCGCACCAGGCCAGGCCGTTGATCTTTCTCATGCGGGCTTTCTTCTGGCGGGCTTCGTATTTGTCGAAGGCCGCGTCGATGCCGCGCAGAACTGCGTCGAGCGGAATGCCGGCTTCGCGCCATGTTTCGATCAGCGCCCAGTCGAGCGTGGAGAGCAGCAGCAGCGCGCCGCGCCGCTGCTGGAAGCGCTCTTCGATCTCGGTGAAGTAGTTGAAATAGTTCTGCACGGTCTCGGCCTGTCACCATTTACTGCATCAGTCCTGAGAATATCCGAGTGCGATCCGGTGAGGCTTCTCCCATGTCGCAATTTGGTGCTACGCTCTTAAATCATGTCGGTCATCAAAAATGAGCTCTACTTTGTCGTCCTTCCCACCGTTCATATCGGCGGCCAGAATCACGGCCTCACTGAGCAAGTGTTGACTCTGATGCCCGACAAGAATTTTGCGACCCGCTTTTTTGCAGATGAGCTAAGTGGGTACGTCGCAACATTTAATAACCGCATCGGATTGCTCACGGGTGGCCACGTCAAAGGATTCGAAATCCACCCGGAAGTCCAAGAGGACGGACGCCTGATCGTGCGGGTGGTTCAAAGTGTCGGATAAGCTGAAACCGCCTGGCGACGCCAAGCGGAAGGCGACCCCCTACTCGCCAGGACTTAGCCTCGACGACTTTCAGAGGATGAGCGAAATTTTCAGGTCCTGGATCAGGGACGAGAAGCTCAAGTGGTGGATCATATTCGCGGGTGTAGGCGGCATCGTTGAACTGCTGCATACCATTTGGCTGGCTGCACGCTACGTTTTCAAGTTCTAAGCTATCGTCCGAGGTTTCCGCTGGCTTTTGCACTTGCGCCCACAGGCAGGAGATTTTTAGTATCGCTTGAGTTGGTGACCCCGGAAGGGATTGGACCTTCATCGGCCGGGTACGAACCAGGTGCTCTATCCAATTGAGCTACGGGGCCACCGCTGAAGCGCCAGGGATTCGAGGTCCCTGGCGCTCTTCTTCGCCTGAGTTTCTCCTCAGACTCCATGTATCTTAGGCCCTATGCGCCTGTGGATATTTGGGCGGTTAATGGGGAAAAGCGGAAAAGTAGTCTAAAAGGTCAAGACATAAGTAAAGCTGCGAATTGCCGAAGGTTCAGCCGGATTCGTGCCGATGCACGACTGCCAGGTCGGGCTAAACCCTCATCAAAACGAATAAACAAATCAAAGCCATACAAAGGCGTGCTCTTCGGTGTCCGCCGCAGAAAGCGCGGCCGTGCTACGTCCCCGAACCTTAGCGCTGCTGCGAATCAATGTGCCCGGCTGCGGGGTTTGGCGGTGCGATTGCGGTCGAAGAGGATGCGCAGGCCGTCTAGGGTGAGCATGTCGTCGATCTCGGCGATGTAGCGGGAGTCGGGGGCAATCATGTGCGCGAGACCCCCGGAAGCGATGACACGCGGCTTCGCGCCCAACTCGGCGACGATGCGGTCGAGGATGCCGTCGACCAGGCCGATGTAGCCGTAGTAGAGGCCGCTCTGCAGGTGGCCCACGGTGTTGGTGCCGATGACCTTGGCGGGGCGCTTGATGTCTACGCGGCTAAGGCGGGCGGCGCGCGAGAAGAGCGCTTCTGCGCTGAGGCCGAGGCCGGGCGCGATGATGCCGCCGAGGTATTCGCCGCGCTCGGAGATGACTTCAAACTTGGTGGCGGTGCCGAAGTCGACCACGATGCACGGGCCGCCGTATTTTTCGAATGCGGCGATGGAGTCGCAGAGGCGGTCTGCGCCCAGTTCGGTGGGGTTATCGACCAGCACCGGCATGCCGGTCTTGATGCCCGGCTCGACGAACAACGGCTCAATGTGGAAGTAGGTCTCGCACATCTGCCGCAGCGTGGAGTCGATGGGCGGGACCACCGAGGAGATGATGATGTGCTTGACCTGCGCTGGGTCGATGCCCTTCATGTGGAAGAGATTGATGAACAGCGCGCCGTACTCGTCCACGGTTTGCGTGTGGTGGGTGGTGAGACGCCAGTTGGCTGCGAGCGGCTTCGCGTCGAGACGGAAGAGACCGAGCTTGGTATTGGTATTGCCGACATCGAGTGCGAGAAGCATGTTTTTCCCTCGGGGCTGCGCCGGCATCCCAAGAAGCAGGTCCTTCGACTCCGCTGAAGGACGCTTCGCTCAGGATGACAGCTCACTTCTGATTCAAACCTTTGAAGACGACGATGCAGAAACCTCGCGCCTCTACTCCAGCTTAAATCCCTGCGTCTGTTTGGGTGGTGCGCAGGCCGCCGGTCTGTACGGTAACCAAGCCGGTCGCGGTGCGGACTAGCAGGAAGCCGTTTTGGTCGAGGCCGGCCGTTACGCCCGTGCAGGCTTGCGGGCCGTGGACACAAACGCTGCGGCCCTGGACCCATGTGGAGGCTCGCGCGATGCGGCGGGGGATGGTTTCTGCGGCGGCGGGATCGTTAAGGGCCATGGTTTCTCGTTCGAGGGATTTGAGGAGAGCGATGAGAAGGTGCTGGCGTGAGATTGATTTCTTCGATTCGAGGTCGAGGGAGGTTGCGGGCGTGGCCAAATCCGCGGGAAAGCTTCGCTGGTGGACGTTGATGCCGATACCGACCACGGCGTGGGGCGGACTTTGAGAGTTGACGGTCGCTTCCACGAGAATGCCGCCGGTTTTGCGCGGACCGATCAGCAGGTCGTTGGGCCAGCGAAGGTCGACGGTGAGGCCGGTGGTTGCTCGAATGGCGTCTGCGGCGGCCAGACCTGCGGCAAATGGCAGCAGCGACAAGCGAGCGGCGGGGATGTGCGGGCGCAGCAGGACGCTGACGTAGAGGCCTGCGCCTGCCGCCGAGTGCCAGCCGTGGTTGCCGCGGCCGCGGCCGGCTAGTTGCTCGTCGGCGAAATACACCGAACCGTGCGGCCCCCCGGCCCGTGCGGCTTCAAGGGCGTCGCCGTTGGTGGAGTCAGTGACGGGAGCGAAATGGAGCTTTCCGGCGTAGATGGTGCCGGCCAGAGCGGCTTCGAGTTGGGGCAGATCGAAGAGGGGTTGGGGCATGGGTTGGCTTGGCGTCGAATTCACCCGGCGGCGATGCTCATGGAAATGTCGGCGGCTTTGGCGGAGTGGGTGAGCGCGCCTACCGAGATAAAGTCGACACCGGTTTCGGCGTAGGCGCGGATGTGTTCGAGGTCGATGCCGCCGCTGGCTTCCGTCGGGATCCTGCGTGGCTCCGAACCGGTGCCTGGCTGGGCTGCGATTGCTCGCTTTACGCGGTCGACAGATTGCCTGACTTGCTCAGGGGTCATGTTATCGAGCAGGATGGCTTCTGCCCCGTAATCGAGGGCTTCTTCCAGCTCCTGCGCCGTCCGGACTTCGACCTGAATCCTCTGGTGGTGCTTGCGGTTTTCGAGTGCGCGCGTGAGGGCTGCGCGCAGGCCGCCGCCGAGCGCGATGTGGTTGTTCTTGATGAGAATGCCGGAGGCCAGATCGATGCGGTGATTGGTGCCTCCGCCGCACAGGACCGCGTACTTTTCGAGCGCCCTCATGCCGGGGACGGTCTTGCGCGTGTCGAGTACGCGGACGTGCGTGCCCCCCGTGGTGCTTTGCACGGCGTCGACAAATTTGCGCGTCAGCGTGGCGATGCCGCTGAGGTGCTGCAGCAGGTTGAGGATGACTCGTTCCGAGCTGAGCAGCACCCGGGCGTTGTGGCGAATGACGGCCAGCACCTGGCCCTTGTGCACGCGCACGCCGTCGAAAATTTCAGGATGGCTGACGACCTCAAAGCGATTGCGGGCCTGCGGGCGAGGATCGAGGCGGGCAAAGATTTCGAGGAAACGCGGAATGGCGCCGAGGCCGGAGACGACAAGATCCTCCTTGGC
>DATKGE010000206.1:0-10973 GCA_035510955.1 Occallatibacter sp.
ACGCGTTTTGCGGAAGGCTGCGAGGTCTTCAGGCCCGTAGAGGTTCTCCGCTGCGCCGAAGCGCATCACCTGCGGGCCAGCCCAGAACATGTTGATCAAAGTGTCTGCATCGTTGTTGACGAGCGCCTCTTCATAGCGGAGATAGAGCGCGCTGAGCTCAGCGACAACTTCAGGATCATTGACGATCATGAGATTGGAAACAGCTCCCTGTGGGGCAGGATTTGCTTGCTCAGCGCAGCACTCACGGTGTAGACCGGCTCGTTGACCACCTGGCTGAGGCGGAGCTTGAGAGCCACGCTACACAGGATGTACGCGTGAATCTCAGTGAACCCCCAGCGGTCGACGAGCAGGTCGATCATGCGGCTGGTGGCGGCCTGGGCGGCAGCGGCCAGATCCGTTCCTGATTCCAGCACCACCCATGCGTCGGCCGTCGAGTCCGGCGCGACAACTTCGCTGGCCTCTACGATTGGTCCCGCGAGCGGCTGTTGCTTGTGCAGATGGAAGCGCAGGGTCACGTCCAGCGGGCACTCGATCCCGTTAATGCACACCTCGCCATCGCCCTGCGCTGCATGGCCGTCGCCGCAACTGAAGAGCGCGCCGTGGTTGAACACCGGCAGGTAAAGCCGCGAGCCGGCGCAGAGTTCGCGCACATCGAGGTTGCCGCCGAAGGGGCCCGGCGGACGCGTGCGAAATGCACCGTCCTCCGCGCGCGCCACGCCCATGACTCCCAGAAACGGGCGCACGGGCACGACGGCCGGTGCCAGTGAGGCGGTCGATTCGCCGTCCAACTGCCAATGAAAAAGATAGGGCTCGCGGAAGCGATCCTTCAGGAAGCCGAAGCCCTCGATGACGCTGGACCATCCCCAGCCGGCGTGGCGCGTCGACAGCACGTCGATCTGGAGCACATCGCCGGGCTCTGCACCCTCGACCCAAACCGGCCCGGTAAGCGCATGAATACGGGTGCGGTCGATGGTCAGGTATTCGGCCGCTGTCATCCCGGTATGCACCTGGCCGCCGCTCGAATCAAGGCATCGGAACGCTACCTCATCGCCGGGATCGATGCGCAACCTTGGGGCAAGGGAGCGGTCCCACACCGAGTGCGTCGGCTCGGCGGAGAGCTTGTGTTCGGTCATGATTCCCTCACTCTCACGGTCATTTGAATCTCGACCAGCGCATTTCGCGGCAATGCGCTCACGCCGACGGCCGCGCGCACATGCCGGCCCGCTTCGCCAAATACCTGCACCAGCAGGTCGGAAGCGCCGTTGATCACTGCAGGCGAGTCGGCGAATCCGGGCGCGGCATGCACATAGCCATTCACGGTCAAGACTTCAGCCACGCGATCGAGCGAACCCAACTCGCGCATAAGCACCGCCAGTTGCGTCAGCGCGCAGGCCATGGCCGCGGCGTACCCATCTTCGATGGAGCGGTCCAGGCCGGCGGTGCCGGTGATCACGCCTTCCGTGCCGATGGAAATGACTCCCGAGAGGTAGACGATTGAGCCCACCTGCTTGGCCGAGACGTAGTTACCGCCGGGAGCGGGCGCCGGCGGCAATGTGTACCCGAGTGCGGCGAGATTCTGTTGCGGAGAAAGATGGGTGGACATTTGCTTTTGAATTTAGCACGCGGAAGGAGAGATTTTCTTTGGCCCGGCTTCCCCAGCCAAGTTAGCATGAGGCCATGATGCGAGCTTTTCTACTGTTTCTGAGGAAGCGATGATTATACGCGCGGCGAAGATTTTGTTGCTGGCGGGGATTGCCCTGTTCTACCTGCTGGTGGTGTTCAACAACCTCACCGACTTCGACTCGAACTATCAGTTTGTTCGCCATGTGCTGTCAATGGATTCGACAATTCCGGGCAATCACGACATGTGGAGAGCGCTTCCGTCGCCCGCCATTCATCTTGCGTTCTACCTGGGCATCATTGCCTGGGAGATTGCCAGTACCATCCTGCTCTGGTGGGGCATCGCGCGGCTGCTCGGCGCGATGCGTCTTCCGGCCAGTGCATTCAACGCGGCCAAGCGCGTTCCGGTGATGGCGCTTACGCTCTCAATGCTCATGTGGCTTGTGGCGTTTCTTTCCGTCGGCGCGGAATGGTTCCTGATGTGGCAGTCGCACAGGTGGAACGGGCAGGAGGCCGCCTTCCGTATGTTTACGGTGGTCGGAGTGGTTTTGTTCATTGTATTGCAGCCGGACACTGAAGGCCAGCCGTGAGCGTGCCCGTTGCCGCTATCGTGCTCGCAGCGGGTGCAAGCAGCCGCCTCGGCCAGCCGAAGCAACTGCTGATGCATGGCGGCGAAACACTGCTGCTGCGCGCAATCCGGCTGGCGACCGAAGCTGGTGCGGCACCGGTGATTGCTGTGCTGGGCGCGAATTCCGAGCTCATTCGTGCCACAGTGGACCTCGCGAATTCAATTCAAGTGATCAACCATCGCTGGGAGCAGGGCATCTCCACCTCGATTCATGCCGGCCTTCACGCACTGGATGAGGTCGCACTCGATCAGGCAGCGCCCCTTTCGGCGGGCGCGTTGATCTTAGCGTGCGATCAGCCCCGACTCACGGCCAATCATCTGCGCGCTTTGATGGAAACCTTCGCCGCACCAACGGAGCCTTCGATAGTAGCTTCAGCCTATGCGGGCGTACTCGGCATTCCGGCTGTGTTTCCGCGTATGGCGTTCCCGCAGCTTCGTGCGCTGCGCGGAGACAAAGGTGCGCGGGCCCTGCTGGCTGAGCCGCCGTGCTCATTGATCGCGGTTCCTTTCGCAGGCGGCGAAGTCGACATTGATGAACTGGGCGACCTCGCTGAGCTTGGCTGAATTCTAGCGCTCTATCGTGGCTTCAATGTAACCATGCGGCTCATCGATCGGAACAAAAATGTGATTGGGATTGTCCTGTCCAAACGGAGTCAGATCGGCAAGAAGGTGGTGCAGATTGGGCATGATGAGCGTGATGCGCGCAATCTCCGGTGCCGCCGCGAGCGCGGCGTTGCCCATGTCAAACAGCGTATGCTGCACGCTCATGCTGTGGTGCGTGGCAAACTCCTTAAGCAGGGCCGCAATGACGCGGGAACGCACCTGCGCGTGGTCCGGAGAGCCCTCGGCAAACTCCCACGTCGCCGTGGCTCGCGTGCCGAAGATGCGGTCCGTGGCCGGTTTGAGCGTGGTCAGCTTGTCCTTGATGTAACCGGTGAACGCCGACCTGGTGGTCTTCAGAATCACTAGCCCGTCTATTCCCGACCTGATTGACCACTCGCGGCCATGGTCGCGAACGGCTCGCACCGTATGCACCTCCGGGCCGCCGAGTTTGAAGGTGGATGCGTCCGGTGCGCCGTCCACCAGCAGGTGCTCCCAGGCCTTCTCCTCAATCTCCACGAGGACCCCGCTGACTTGCGGGTTGTTGGCCAGCAAATAATCGCCGAGTTCGATGGCGAAGTCTTCGATGGTTGCAGCCTTCGATGCGCGAGCCAGCGAATAAACTGTGTTCTTCATCGTATCCGTGGGCAGGATCTTGCTGTTGTCCGCCTTAATGAAGCTGGCCTCGAAATCCCCTTCCAGCAACACACGCACTGTCCACTCATGGAAGTCGTGGCGGTCTCCATGACGCGTGATTCGCGAAAGGCGGACGCGCGATTTTCCGTAACGATTGTCTACAAGTTTTGCCATCGCGTCAGCTTCCTCGATAGGTTGTGTAGCTGTTATCGCTCAATAGCAGCGGAAGGTGGTAATGCTCCTCACCAGCACAGCGGAACGTAATCGATATTTCCGGATAGATAGTTTTTCTGGACAGCTGTCCGAAATAGTCGCCCGTCGCAAATGTCAGCCGATACAAGCCATCGCCGGCATTACTTGCTAAGGCCAGAAATCGTCCGTCCATATCGGTCGCGGCGTTGCCAACAACGGTCCAGGCGGAGTTCTCATCCTTCTCCAACCGCACTGCAATCCCAGCGGCCGGCTTGCCCATCACCACGTCCAGAACATGCGTTGAAATTCTCCTCATTCCACGAGCCACTTTCCCAGACGAATCTGCGTGATTTGCCGCTGCTGCTCTGCTGCCTCAATCAACTCCGAAGCCCGATCCCCGGCCAGGCGACGGTTAAGTATAGCCAGCATCTCTTCGGCGCTCCTGCCGGTGGCGCAGACAATGTAAGTAAATCCGAAACGCTGCTCATAAAGCGCGTTGCCGGCCGCCAATTCCGCCGACACGCGCTCAGTTGCGCTGCTTGCCGCCGACTGTTCCTGGCCGGACCATGCATCAGATCTTTGCGACGCGGGCGCAGTCCGCTGCGGCGAGCGTTTGCCGATGCGCGGATGGCAGGCAAATGCCTCCATCCAGTCGGCCTCTTCCATTGTGCGCCAAATCCGATCGGCTGCCGTACTTAATTCCTGCACGCCGGCAATGGGGCGCAGGGCCACCATGGCCGCTGCCCATCGTCGCGCGCCGCAACAGGCCAGCATGGCGTCCAGCGCCGGTTGCGCTTCGGCTACGTTCCAGGATGAGAGCACAGGATTCACGTTGCCGCCCTCTCCGAAAGCAACTCGCGCAGGAACTCTTCCAGCAGATTGCAGGCGACACGCTTGCGATATTCAGCGGTGGAACGAATGTCGTCAATGGGCTTTGCCTCTGCGAGCAGGGCCTCGCGTGCTGACTCAATTGTGCCTGCATCGATCCGCCTGCCGAGCAGCGCGGCCTCGGTTTGATACAGCCTGGTTGGGAAGGCAGCAAGACTGGCAGCTGCGAGACGAAGGTCGCTTACGACGCCGTCTTCGACAATGGCTGTAGCCGCCAGCGCAACTTTCGCGATTGCCATGGCTCGCCGCGTTCCCACTTTGCGCAGGTACTGCCTGTGCCGCGCGAATCGCAGGGGCAGATGCACGGCAAAGAGCAGTTCATCCTCCGCCATCGCGTTGCGCTTGTAACCGGTGTGGAATGCTGAATAGGGAATGCGACGGCTGCCGCGCACAGACACAAGTTCGATCTCCGCATCGTAAACCAGAAATGCGGGCGAAGAGTCCGCGGCCGGCGATCCATTCACAAGATTGCCGCCGACCGTGGCACGGCTCTGGTTGGCGATGGAACCGATCCAGCTTGCGGCTTTTGTCACCAGCGGCAACTGGTCGGCAATGCCCTCATGCGCGCGCAGATCGCGGAATGTTGCGCCTGCGCCTATCGCAATGCTCTCTGCGCCAGTTGCTATGAATCGCAGTTGAGGAATGCCCCAAAGACTCACCAGCTTGGATGGCTCCAGGCGCCCTGCGGCGTGGGCCACCATCAGCTCGGTGCCGCCGGCAATCGGTGTCCACTTACCCGGCTCGGTTGCCAGCAGATTCAGCACGGCGTCCAGGCTGCCCGGCGCGATCATCTCGTGCGCGTCGGGATTACCGCGCATGGGCCGCCTGATCGGATGATTGATTCTGCGTGGACGCTGCGGCTGCAATCACGGAGTCGAAGATGCGTATGAAGCCCGTGCACCGGCAGAGATTTCCCGCCAGCCCCTCGCGAATTTCCCCGAGGCTTGGATGCGGATTGATGGCCAGCAGTTGGGTCGCGGCCATCAACATGCCCGGCGTACAAATGCCGCATTGCGCGCCACCGCAATCGAGGAACGCCTGCTGCAACGGATGCAGTGCGCCGATTGCGCCGAGCCCCTCAACGGTTTGAATATCGGCGCCTTCGGCCTGCAGCACAGGCACCAGGCAACTGTTCACCAGCTCGCCGTTCATGCGCACCGAGCACGATCCGCATTCGCCTTCGCCGCAGCCCTCCTTGGTTCCGGTCAGGTGCAGGTCTTCGCGCAGCACGTCCAATAGGCGCTTCATGGGCGAAGCTTGCACGGTACAATTCTGGCCATTGACGCAAAAGCGAATCGTGCTTTGGCAGTCGCTCATAGGGCAGCAGTCTCCGCTACCATCACGCGAGCGGCCAGCTCCGCGAACAAGTCTTCAGGCAGCAGTGGAATCGCGTGGAAACCAATGCCGGTGGCATCTCTGATGGCATTCAGAATTGCGGGGGCGGGCCCATCATGCGGCAATTCGCCAATGCCCTTGGCGCCGAAGGCTCCATATTGGAATGGAATCTCTTCAAAAAAGACGTGGATCGGCGGCACGTCTTCGGCCGTGGGCATAATATAGTTCGTCATCTGGTTGTTGGCCATGCGGCCATTCTGCCAGACAACTTTTTCATATAGCGCATAGCCAATGCCCTGTGCGATGCCACCCTCGATTTGTCCGCTGGCCAGCACGGGATTCAGGACGCGGCCCACTTCCTGCACCGCCCAGAAATCTTCAACCTCGGCAGAGTAAGTCACGGTATCCACGGCCACCTGCGCAACCTGAACAGACCAGGCAAACGCCGGATAGGCTTCACCGCGATATTTCTGATCGTCCCAGAAGATATTCGGCGGCGCTTCGTAACGGCACAGCGATCGCACCTCGCCCTGAGCCGCGCGATAACGCTCGCATGCGCTGAAGAATTCCTCGCTCGTGAAATGCTCGCCAAGCCCGGCGTTCTCGCGCAGCATCGCGACAAGCTGATGACTGGCACGCTCAATCAACCGGCCTACCACCATCGATGTGCGCGATGCGACGGTCGGCCCGCTATTGGGAACGATGCCCGTGTCGGGCGGAGCCATGATGACATCGTCGTAGTCAATGCCGATCGCTTCAGCCGCAATCTGCGTGAGAATGGTGTTTGTACCCTGGCCGAATTCCGTGCTGGCTACCAGCACCCGAACCTTGCCCTCGGGAGTTACATCCACGCCTGCGAGAGAGTTCAAATACCGCTCGCCGGAGCCGGTGAAGCCGGAACCGTGATAGAAAGCGGCGATACCCATTCCGCGCTTGACTGCACTGCGAGGATTCTCCTGCGCGAATCGCTCCCGCTTGGCGTGATAATCACTTTCAGTCAGCGCGCGATCGAGCAACTGGTCAAGGATGACGGGCTCGCGCATCACCTGCTCGGTTGCGGTTGTGTCGCCGTCGTGAAGAAAGTTTCTGCGCCGCAGTTCGGTCGGGTCCATGCCTATGGCAGCGGCGATCTCATCCATATGTCGCTCGACGGCAAAGATCGCCTGCGGCGCGCCGAAGCCGCGAAACGCGCCGTAGGGCACCGTGTTGGTGGCCCACGCATGCGATCGCACGCGTACGTTGGGGCACACGTACGGTCCCGGCGCATGAAGCGTGGCGCGCGAGAGCACAGTCGACGAGAGGGTTGCGTACGCGCCGCCATCCGTGGCAAGATCGATGTCCATGGCCAACAGTCTCCCGTCTCTGTCGAGCGCGGTGCGATGGCGGGTGCGCGACGGATGGCGCTTGGTGGTGGCGGCAAGGTCCTCCATGCGGTCATAGACCATCTTCACAGGGTGGCGGCTCTTCATAGCCAGCAAGGCCGCATGGGCGGCGAGCGTGGAGGGATAATCTTCCTTGCCGCCAAAGGCGCCGCCGGTCTCGGTTTGAATGACGCGGACTTTATCTTCAGGCAAATCGAAAACTGCGAGCAGAGATTTGTGCACATAGTAGGGGCACTGCAGCGATCCCCACACGGTGACGCCGGTCTCGTCGCTCCACTCCGCGATCATGCCGTTGTTTTCAATGTAGAGATGCTCCTGAGCGCCGGTGCGGTACACACCTTCGACGATGTGCGCCGCGTGAGCCCACGCAGAGTCCACATCGCCTTTCTCGAGGAGGAAGCTCTTGATCAAATTGTCGGAGCCCCAAACGACAACGTCCTGACGCTCGCTCTCTTCAATGGTGAAGACCGGCGGCAGCGGCTCATACTCGATTTCGACCGCAGACACGGCCTCGCGCAGCTTGTGTTTGTCAGGATGCGCCAGCAGCACAATGGCCTCGTCGCAGTGGTTGACGACTCCGTCGGCAAGGCAGGGCTGGTCGGCAAAGATGATGTGGATGTGATTCTTGCCGGGAATATCGGCGGCGGTGACGATTGTGAATTCGCTCCAGTCAATGCCACAGCCATAGCCGATGGAGCGGATGATTCCGCGCGGGATGGTGCTGCGTACTGTGGCGCCAAAACACATGCCCTCACGCTCAATGTCGTCCACGTAGCGGGCGCGGCCGAGCAGTTTGTCCACGCCTTCCTTGCGGGGGACGGGTGCTCCAACGATGCGGGTTTTCGCGCTCGTGCTCATGGTCTGGACGGCCTGGACCGCGTACGGGTTGAGGCATAGGATACATCCGCGCGCGACAGTTTGAAAGAGAATCGTTCAACCGGCCAGGCGCGCCAGGGTTCGTGCCAGCACGCCAACGCCGGCGGCAATCCACTCCGGCGACGCGTATTCATCGGGCCGGTGGCTCACTCCGTCGCGGCAGGGAATGAACAGCATGGCGACCGGCGCGATGCAGGCCACGAAGGACGAATCGTGATAGGCGCGGGCCACCATTCGCTTATAGCTACGTCCCGCTTCGACGGCAGAAGCCTTCAAAGCGGCGAGGATCGCGACGTCGCACGTGGTTGGCGGATCGGCGTTGACCAACTCTGTCCTAATGGTAACGCCACGGCGCTGCGCAACATCGATGCAGGCGGCCTTCAAGGCATCTAGGACGCTGTCGCGGCGGGCTCTGTCGGTGTCGCGGATGTCGGTTTCGAGGCGCACGACCGAAGGGATGCTGTTGACCGCGCCGGGAAAGACCTCGCATACGCCGACGGTGCCGACCGTATCGATTGCCCCGGTATTCCTGGCCGAGGATTCGAGCGCGAGAATCAACTCGGCGGCCGCGGTGAGCGCGTCCTTGCGGCCGGGCATGAGCTTTCCGCCTGCGTGGCCGCCTTCGCCTTCGATGTGGATGCGCAGGCTGGCCGGCGCGGCGATGTGGGTTACCAGGCCAAGGTCGATTCCTTCCTGCTCCAGCAGCGGCCCCTGCTCGATGTGCAACTCGACAAACTGGTGGAATCGTCCGGCTGGCGCCGCAACGGTTTCAAGCGCGCCGGTGAATCCGGCATGAGTGCGCAACTCTTCCAGACCGTTGCCCTGCTTGTCGCGCAGCGCCAGCGCGGCGGCAGGCGTGAGCACATGGCCCATCATGCGGCTGCCCAGACAGCCGATGCCAAAGCGGGTTGGCTCTTCGGCGGTGAACATAACCAGCTCGATGGATCGGCGTGGACGAAAGCCGGCTCGCTGCAAGGTGCGAACTGCTTCGAGACCACCGAGCACACCCACGGTCCCGTCATAGGAACCTGCATTGGGAATGGCGTCGATATGCGAGCCGGTCCCGATGGGCGAAAGATTCGGTTCGCTGCCGGCCCATCGCGCGAAGGTATTGCCGATGGCGTCTTCCTTCACCTCGAGTCCAGTCTCCGCGCAAAGGCCCTTTACATAGGCGCGCGCGCGCCGGTCCGCCTCGCTGAATACAATCCGCGTCACCACCGGCGGTTCGGCCTCCGATATCCGCGAGAGGGCTGCCAACTCCACGGAGAGCAGGTCAATATCGACGAGGGGATCGAGTTTGCGTTGTGTGCTCATCGCCTCCTCATGCACCGAGCGGATGCCTGCGCCAGTCTTTGTAGATTAAATATTTGGCAGGGCGCTTGCCGAGCGCGCCAAACCATTGCGGACAGTACGGGCCCATCCAGATGAAGTCGCCGGCTTCCACGGGGTACCAGGCATCGCCGAGGCGATAAATTCCGCCGCCTTCGAGCATCAGCAGGCCGTGCTCCATCACGTGAGTCTCCACCATGCTCAGCGCCGCGCCGGGATCGTAGGTCATAGTGTTCACGGCAAAGTCGTACGCGGGGCCGTCGGGCATGAGCGAGCGCACGCGCAGCGCCTCATCGCCCATCAGGGGCGTGGGAGCTATGGCGGCTTCGTTGCCGACGACGAGCTGCGCGGTTTGGGCTTCGTCGCCCACAAGCCGCTCATAGGGCTTCTCGATCACCGCGGCCCGCGAGAGGACGGTTGCACGCACGGTGTGGGGCGTGTCTTGCGGCAGAAACGCAAATCCGCCCTGAGAAAGAACGTGCTCGCGGCCGCCTGCAGTCAGCTTCAACTCGCCTTCGAGGAGATAGAGGAAGCGCTGCGCCGGAGCAGGCCCCAGCGTTCCATCGGCCGCAAACTCCGCGGTCATCTGGGTGAAGCGCGCGCCCAGTTGCGGCGCTGCGTGCACCACAAACTCCACGCCCGTAGCTCCGGGCAAAGGCGTCCGGATAAAGGTGTTCGGTGTTTGCAGCAGGTGATCCAGCCTGCGGCTGCTTCTTGTCAGTCCAAGATGATGCAAGGTCGGCCTCGTTTGAGCATTCTATCCAACATTGCCCGCAAGGCGCAGCAGAAACTCGCGGCCCACGCGCAGGGCGGCTTCTACGTCTTCTTCAAGCACGGTCTCGGAGGGGTGGTGGCTGATGCCTCCGGGGCTGCGCAGAAACAACATTGCCGCCGGCACCCTGGAGGCCATCACCATGGCATCGTGACCGGCGCCGCTTGGCATGGTTTTCCCTCCGAATCCGGCCGCTTCCATGGCATCGGTGAGAAGTCCTGTCAACCATTCGTCCATGGGCACGGCGGGCTGATCGAGTCGGTCTGTGCGTTCCAGGGTGAGCCCGCGCTGCGCGGCAATTGCTGCAGCCCTGGCGACTAGGCCTTGCACGGCGGCGGCGCGCGCTGCATCGTCTGCGTGGCGCAGATCGAGACTCGCCCGCGCGAGTCCCGGAACCACGTTGCCCGCATTGGGTTCGACGGTCAACCTGCCCACCGTAGCTACCAGGCCATCCGTGTTTCGCGCCAAAGCCTCGACTTCGGCAATCCACTCCGCTGCGGCGGCCAGAGCGTCGCGGCGCAGGTGCATGGGCGTGGTCCCCGCATGGTTGGCGTGGCCGCCGAAGGCGAGACTAAGCCGCGTCTGTCCCACGATGGCCGTGACCGCGGCCACGCGCAATCCTTCCGCTTCCAGCACCGGGCCCTGCTCGATGTGAATTTCGAGAAAACCGATCGCATCGGCATCCATTACCGCCTCGCCGATGCGGCCGGGGTCG
>DATKGE010000207.1:0-18380 GCA_035510955.1 Occallatibacter sp.
CGAATGGATGGACGGCGTCGACGCCGGAGACGGCGCGCGATTTTTCCGCCGTTGCGTGGTATTTTGCGCGGGAGATTGAGCAGCGGGAACACGTGCCGGTGGGAGTGATCGATTCCACCTGGGGCGGGACGGTGGCCGAGGCGTGGACACGCATGGAAGCGTTGGGCGCGGACGCAGCGCTGGCTCCGGTTTTTGTGCAATGGGGCAAGATGACGGGGAAGGAATCGGATGCGCTGCTGCGGGACCAGGACGAGCAGCGGCAGCGCGCGGAGGCCAAGGCCGCGGGCCGGCCGGAGCCGCAGTTTCCGTGGCATCCGCAGTTGCTCAGCTGGGGGCCTGGGATGCTGTGGAACGGGATGATTGCGCCGCTGACGCCGTTTCCGATTCGGGGCGTGATCTGGTACCAGGGCGAAAGCAACAGCGCGCTAGCTCGGGCGCCGCTCTATAAGCGCGTGTTCAGCACGCTGATTGAGGATTGGCGGCAGGAGTGGGGCGTGGGCGATTTTCCGTTTCTGTTCGTGCAGATTTCGAATTTCAAGTCCAACGAGAAGGAAGACTGGGCGGAACTGCGCGAGCAGCAGTTGAAGACCCTCGAGCTGCGCAATACGGCGATGGCGGTGACCATCGACATCGGCACGCCGGAGAATGTGCACCCGCCAGACAAGGTGGATGTGGGGTTGCGGCTGGCGCTGGCGGCGCGGGCGCTGGCTTATGGGGAGACGGTGGAATATTCAGGGCCGATCTTCAGGCAGGCTACTCCGGAGGGGAATTCCATTCGGATCTGGTTTGACCATCATGCGAAGGGACTGGCAGCCAAAGGCGGGGAACTGACGGGGTTCGAAGTGGCCGGGGCGGACGGGAAGTTTGTAGCTGCTTCGGCGAAGATCGACGGCAACACGGTGGTGGTCGCGAGCGATGCGGTTGCGGAGCCCAGATTTGTGCGGTACGGGTGGGCCAACAGCCCTGATTGCAATTTGTTCAACGGGGAGGGCCTGCCGGCTTCGCCGTTTACTTCGGCAGAGTAACCACCTGCGACCCCTGCGGTGGGGCAGACGGCGCTTGCGCGCCAGGGAGTTCGTGGTCTCCTACCCTTCGCTAGAAAAAAAGCGAAGGATGGGGCACCCGGCTGTGAATTCTACACCGGACAACGTTGATTCCTTGAGTGATTCCAACGTTGAGCGAAAGGATGGGTCACCCATGTCTGACCCTCCCCAAAATGAGTGAATCCCATGTCTCAAAATCGAGACATGGGGCACCCAGCCTTATTGGTCGGATATGGGGAACCCGCCCCCTATTTCTTGCAAGGGACAACGACTGTTGTCTCCTGCATTTCTATGATGCCGCAGTTGGTGCGCTTTTCCAGTTCAGGCAGGAGAGCATCGACCTTCTCGCGGGTTTCAATGAATTCGATCTTGATGGGGAGATGGTCGGAGATTTCCAGGATGTGCGCGGAATGGATGCGGTGCGTCGATCCGAAGCCGGCCACGCCCTTGAGCACCGTGGCTCCGTGCACGCCGCTGTGGAAGAGAAAATCGAGGAGGCTGGTGTAGACCGGGATGCCGTGGTGTTTGGCGCCGTCGCTGAGGTAGATGGAGACTTTCACGGCCTTTCCCGAGGTCAACATGCTGGGGCTCTCCTGGAGGGCGCCGGCGTTGTTCGGCGCGCTGACCGTGCAACGATGGATTGAAGCACTGTCGAGAGAGAATTGGCAAGTCCGTCCAGCACAGCGTCGCCCCGGATCCAGTTCAGAGTGCTTCGCCGGCCATGGAGCCGGCCCAGACGGCTATGAGGCCGAGCACGAGGCTGCCGCCGGCGTAGAGAGCGGCCAGGACAAAGGCGCCGGAGCGCAGGGTGGAGAGCGTCTCCCACTCAAATGTGGAGAAGGTGGAGTAGGCGCCAATGAAACCGATGGGGATGAGGAATCGCCAGGCCGGATTCAGGTCGGCAAACTTACCCATATAGGTGACCGAGAAGCCGATGACGAGGCACGCGGTGAGGTTGACGATGAGGGTACCGTAGGGGAATCTGAACCCCATGCGGCCGCCGATGGCGGAGCCGACCCAGTAGCGGGCGATGGAACCGAGCGCGCCGCCGATAGCGATGAAAAGGTATTTCTGCAATGCCAATGTCTCCTTGTTTCTAGATCAGATTTCAATGTTCCAGGCTCAGGCCTGTTTACCCGCCGCGGCAGGCTGCGGGATGGGCTGCGGCAGGTCTTCGTGTGCTGCCTTATGGGGGAGCAGGTGCCGAGGAAGAAAGAAGGCGTTTGCGATCAGCGTAGGGATTACGGCACTGGCAATGACCGCGCCGACCAGAAAGGAATACTGGGTCTGCGTAATGATCATGTGACTCAGGCCGAAGAGGGCAGAGATGGTGCCAAAGGTCAGACCGGTGGACATCATCAACGTGTAGTAGGTGCCGGCGTTTCCAACATGGCGGTTGGCACGGACGGCGGGAAAGACGAATGCCGTCTTGCTGGCCATTTTTGCCAGGAACAGAAAGAGCAATGTAGCAGGAGCGGCGATCAGCGCGGGGACGGAGACAAAGGTGCCGGCGCGAATGAAGTAAAAGGGCGTGAGCAACCCGAAAGTGAGAGTGCGAAGGCGGCGGATGAGCAGGTGATCTTTACCTACTGTGCCAGCCAGAACGGATCCGATCATATAGGCGGGGAGAACGGCTTCACTTCCCGCCCAGACAGCAAGGCCGCCGAGCGCGAAGAGGAGAAAGAGGATGTACTTGGTCTCCAATTCGGAGACGCGGCCGCCAAATTTTTTGAAAAACCAACGGGTGACGCGAGGCAGGAACGCGAAAACCACGATGCAGATTCCGACAAAGGCGAGCGTCTTCAACGTGAAGGGCGAAAAGATCAGACCGAGGGCAATCACGGTACCCAGGTCATTGACGAAACAGGCAGCGAGGATTGACTTTCCGTAGTCGGTGACATTGAAGCCGAGTTCGAGCATAACGGCGTAGACAACAGCGACAGAGGTTGTGGAGAGCGCCACGCCGCAGAGCCAACTGGAGCGCATGCCCCAGCCAAGAAGGTAGTGCGCGACCAGAGTGCAGCCCAGGAACGGCCCGATGAAGCCTGCCAGCCCTACCGTCAGCGACTCGCGCCATTTGGTCTTGAAGATGACGGGATCGAGTTCCGCGCCGGCCAGAAAAGTGAGCACGATGGCTCCGGCGCCGGCCAGATAGGTGACCCATTGCGTGCTGCCCAGCAAGCCTCCAGCGCCGAGGAAAGCGCCGATAATAAGCTGGGCGACGGTGCCGACAACGATCTCAGAAAGCGCCGTTGCCACGCGAAACCAGATGGCAAGCATGGTGGCGAGAAGTGCGAGACCGACCCACAGGGCGGACAAAAGCCATGTATTCGCCATGGACTCAAGCTCCAGATTGTGTACTCGGGGATCGCGCCGGGATATGACTCCGCAACAGGATTCCCTGTCAGGAGTCATCATCTGTCCGGCTTTTAGGAGGGACAGCGGTTAAGGGTGAACTCCTTCACCACAACCAACACATCAATTACACCGCGATTCGCATGGTGCTGTCAATGGCACATCCGGGGCTGAGCCTAGCCTTGGCCTCGGCGCGGAACAATCGACCTGCCGCGGATTTGAGATTCGCTGTGGCTTTCCATGGGGGCCCAAGGTGAGCTGCCTGGTGTGCTTGCCTCGAAAATTTGCATTAGTAAACAAAAATGTGTACTCTTAAACCGTGAAGAGCTCGGAGTTCAAACGGTGGCTGACAAAACAGGGCGTGACGTTTGGTACTCAGAAGGGATCGCACTTGAAGCTTCTTTTGAACGGCCGGGAGTCGATCCTGCCGATCCACAGCAAAGAGCTTGGCAAGGGGCTGGTTGAAACCATCAAGAAGCAACTCGGTCTGAAGGACACGGAGTGAACCTATGCGCGCCTATCCTGTAAATCTTCGCAAGGATGGAAAGTTCATCCTCGTTACCTTTCCGGACATTCCTGAAGCGATCACGCAGGGGAACAATCGTGTCCATGCGCTCGAAATGGCGAAGGAAGCGCTGGAGTTGGCGATGGATTTTTATTTCGAGGATCAGCGCCCGATTCCCCCGCCGTCTCGACCCAAGCGCGGGCAGGCGGTTGTGGAGTTGCCGGTGAGCGTTGCGGCCAAGGTTCTGCTGCTGAATGAAATGCTGCGGCAGAAGGTCCGGCCCATCGATTTGGCGCGACGGATCGGAACGACGAAACAGGAAGTGAACCGGCTCACGGACTTGAAACACGCAACCAAGATTGATCGTATCGATGCGGCGTTGCGGGCGCTGGGAAAGCGGCTGATTCTGGACGCGGCGTGACGGGGGTCGTTTTGATCGGAGGAGCGCTTTCTCTCGGTTGAGGTTCATGCTATCCCAGGTCCGAGAATCCGGACCTGGGGCACCGGCGGCTGGGCTCATGGCCGTTTTGCCATGGTGGATTTCTTCGGCGGTTTGGGGTTTCCGCCTACGAGATGCAAGGCTTCTTCATAACCTCCCCCGAAGTCCACACGAGTTATCTCAGCCAATCGGAACCTAGAAGGCTTTTTGTGCCAAACTGCTCCAGGGTCGATTGTATGTAACAACAGGCTCTTCTCAGATATATCCAGTACTTTCCCAATGAAGCACTCGCCCGGTTTTGCACGCTCCTGGTGAATCGTTACTAAGGGGAAAAGCGCATTTGCTGACTTTAGTAATGCTGGAAGACTGCTAAGGTTGATGTCGGGCTTTCTGTCTATTCTCTGCCTCTGTTTGTGGAGCGCCGCAACAATAAAATCTTCGTACGGATCGGGGAGCTTTAATCGTTTGATGTCGGAAACGAGATGGCACTCAAATCCATTGAATTTGATATTGTCGTCGATCAAAGCCAAAAGGAAAAATTCAGGGCCAATGTCCAGTACGTAGCCGTGCGTCCGGCCATCGTCATATGGATGCCAGAATCTCGCTATGACGGCGTTGGAACAGGCCTCTTTCAGCTTTACCTTTCGTGCTTGAGTCATCGCAGCGTCCTTTAATCTGAAGACAAACCATTAGGTTGAGCGACTCTCGAAATAGGTCTCGCCCGGTTGCAAACATTCCCCCAGGGGCTAAAGCCCTCGCCGATTTTACATCGTATGCGGCACGACTGAAGTCGTGCCCTTTCAAGGCCAGGCTCTTGCCATCAATTCTGAAGCATTCCTTAGCGTTTCCCAGCCCAGGCGCGAGCGGTAATCTCATTGATCTCCTCGATAGTAAGCTTCGGTCCATCTTTCGTTTCAAGGCAGCCGAAGAAGTCCTCGATTGAGCCCGTCTGACGTGGATAGGTGCCCGAGAGGATCAGTGGCCAAGCTTCCGAATAGGGCATGATGTGTTCGTGCTTAGCACGCCAATGTGCATCGATGCCATCGAATCCGTTCCCTCTGAACCGATGGCCGCATTCGGGGCAAATGTTCGGAACTGTGGGCTTCTGCATGAAGTGCATTCTACTAATGGATCTTACAGCTTGCCAGCGAGCCAATCGCCGAGCTTATCCACGGGCAGGCGGATGCCGAGGAAGAACTGGCCGAAGAGGGCGTAGACGGCGCTGACTTCGTCGAAGCGCATTTCGTAGATCAGCTTCTTGAAGACGACGGGGTCGTCGGCGAAGAGGTCGACGCCCCACTCCCAGTCGTCCATTCCAATCGATCCGGAGATGATTTGCTTCACTTGATCGGCGTAGCGGCGGCCGATGAGGCCGTGCTCGTGCATCATGCGCTGCCGCTCGGCAAAGGGCACGGTGTACCAGTTGCTGCCGTCCGTGCGCTTGCGGTCCATGGGATAGAAGGTGAGATATTTGGCGTCGGGAATGGCGGGGTAGAGGCGCGGCGCCATGGCCGCGGAGGCGCGTTCAAGGCTGGCGGCGACTTCTGCCTGGAACTCGGGCGTGTTGGGCTCGAGGCCCTTGGCGGCGGCGGCTTCCCAGGTCTTGCGGCTGGACTCGTAGAGGCCTAACTCGACGACGGAGACGTAGGAGTGGGAAGGCGAGAGATAGTTGTAGAGTTCGGTTTGGGCGAGGTCGAGCTCGACCTGGTTGAGGGCTGCAAAGGAGTCGCGGAAGTGGATGAGGATCAGGTCGCCTTTGTGGCCCAGCTGGGAGAAGAGCGCCGTCTGAACGGGTGCGTCGGGAGTCTTGCGTTCGAGTGCCGAGAGCGCTTGGACTGCTTGCGCTGCGATGCGGTCGCGGTCGGCTTGCGATGTGGCGCGCCAGGATTTCCAGTCGAAGCGGAAGAACTGGTGGAGCAGGCTGGAGCCTTCCAGAGTGAGCGGAACGGGAGAGAAATCGGGCAATGGGGGCTCCTTGGAAAATGGGTGCTGCAACCCTCATCGTAACAAAGCGGACGGGGTGCGCAGGCAGTTGAATAGAGAAGGAATAATGCGACCGAAAGTGCAAATGCAGGTCCCCTTCGGCTACGCTCAGGGCAGGCTTTCGGCTCCGCTGAAGTGCGCTTCGCTCAGGATGACAGTCTTTAGCTGATTTCGAGAGACGACCCTGACGGGGCGGGGCGACCAGCCAGGAGCGGCCTATATACTGGAAACGTCGATGAGCGAGAAGATTATTGCCCTGCTTGTGCAGTTTGTAACGCATGTGATCGATGTTGGCGGTTATGCCGGCATTGCCGCGCTGTTGGCTATCAATTCGGCCGGCATTCCGCTGCCCTCCGAGCTCATCATGCCGTTTTCCGGCGCCTTGACTATCTATCATGTGAACGGTTTGGGACAGCTGGCGCTTCCCGGCCGTTTCGGCAATGGCAACGTATGGCTGGGATTGATTTGCGTGGCGATGGCGGGGGCGGCGGGCTGCAATGTTGGTTCGGCGATTGCCTATTGGATTGGCGCCAAGGGCGGCAAGCCGCTGGTGGAGCGCTATGGACGCTGGGTGCTGATGAGCCATCATGACCTGGACCGCATGACCTGGTTCTTTCAGAAATACGGATCGATCACCATTCTGGTGGGGCGGTTGTTGCCGGTGGTGCAGACGTTTGTGGCCTTTCCGGCAGGGATTGCCAGAATGCCGCGGCTGCGCTTTCATCTATACACGACATTGGGCTCCTTTTGCTGGTATTTTTGCCTGGCCACGGCGGGCATGAAGCTGGGCGAGAAGTGGCATACGGACCCGCGGCTTCAGGAGTGGTTCCATCGTTTTCATCTTTCCGTGGAAGTTGCGTTGCTGCTGGGCGTGGCGTGGTTTGTGTGGACGCATGTGAATCGCGCGCGCGAGGCAAAGGCGGCGTGAGGGGGATTGTGGTATCGCACCCTAGTGTCGTGAGTCCGAAGTTCGAAGCATTAGTCCTGGGCTGACTGGATTTTGGTGAGCATTACCAAATGCAGGTCCTTCGACTCCGCTGAAGTACGCTTCGCTCAGGATGACAGGTCTGTTTTTGATAAGAACTTTGGACACTAGTGAAGAAAACAAGAACGTCGTGCCCGACCCAGAGGGTGCCCCGGCGCCCAGGTGGGGCACCAAGGCAGCGAGACTTAGACCGATGGGTTTGCACCGATCCGAACTTGAAGGTACGCGAACAAATATCTGAAGCAAAGGAAGGTTCAAAACAAGCAATGTCAACTCAAGAATCAGGCAGCGGCAAGAGCGCTGCGGCAGGGACGGTTGCGCCGGCGACGGGCAAACTGGGTGTGATGGTGGTGGGCCTGGGCGCCGTGGCCACCACGATGATTGCGGGCGTGGAAGCAGTCAGGCGCGGGTTGGCCAAGCCGATCGGCTCGCTGACGCAGATGGGAACCATCCGGCTGGGCAAGCGCACCGACAACAGCTCTCCGATGATCAAGGACTTTGTTCCGCTGGCCGATTTGAACGACGTGGTGTTCACCGGCTGGGACATCTTCGAAGACAACGTCTACGAGGCGGCCGCGCACGCCAAGGTGCTGGACGAAAAGACTCTGGAGAAGTTGAAGCCGTATCTCGAGACGATCAGGCCGATGCCGGCGGTGTTCGATCAGCACTACGTGAAGCGGCTGCACGGCACGCATGTGAAGAAGGGCAAGAACAAGCGCGACCTGGCCGACCAGTTGATCGCCGACATTCGCGCATTCAAGAAAACCGTGGACCGTGTGGTGATGATCTGGGCCGGATCGACGGAGATCTTCCTTGAGCCGTCGGCGGTGCATCAGTCGATTGAAGCATTCGAGAAAGGCCTGGAGTCGAACGACCCTGGCATTGCGCCTTCGCAGATTTACGCCTACGCGGCGCTGAGCGAGGGAGTGCCGTTTGCCAATGGCGCGCCGAATTTGACGGTGGATGTGCCGGCCATGATCGAGCTCTCGAAGAAGAATGCGGCACCGATTTGCGGCAAGGACTTCAAGACTGGGCAGACGTTTATGAAGACGGTGCTGGCGCCGGCGTTCAAGGCGCGCATGATCGGCGTCTCCGGGTGGTTCTCGACGAACATTCTGGGCAATCGCGACGGGGAAGTGCTGGATGAGCCGCAGTCGTTCAAGACCAAGGAAGAATCGAAGCTCGGGTCGCTCGAATACATTTTTCAGCCGGAGCTTTATCCCGATCTTTACAACGATATCTACCACAAGATCCGCATCGAGTATTACCCGCCCCGCGGCGACCATAAAGAGGCCTGGGACAACATCGACATCTTTGGCTGGCTGGGTTACCCGATGCAGATCAAGGTGAACTTCCTCTGCCGCGACTCGATTCTGGCGGCGCCGATTGCGCTGGACCTGGTGCTGTTTCTTGACCTGGCCAAGCGTGCGCCGGAGCTGCGCTCGCTGGGCATTCAGGAGTGGCTGAGCTTCTATCTGAAATCGCCGCAGACGGCTCCCGGACTTTATCCGGAGCACGATCTTTTCATTCAATCGATGAAGCTGAAGAACACGCTGAGGCACATCATGGGCGCGGATTTGATCACGCACCTCGGATTGGAATATTACGATTGATGCGGCGATCGGGAGGTGGTGAATCCCAGGTCTCAAAATCGAGACCTGGGGCACCCAGCGATATTGAATCCCAGGTCTCAGAATCGAGACCTGGGGCACCCGGCTATTTGGATGGGGCCAGGTAGCTGAGTTCCGGAGCGAACTTCCAAATGCTAAATTCGGTGCTCTCGATCAGCGGCAGCAGCTTCGCTTCAAACGCCTTGTACTCATCGGCTGTCATGCCCTTCTGTACGCCGAAGGGCGAGTCCAGATCAGCCCAGCCTTTCAATCCCAGGTAGGTATGAATCTCATTGGTGGGCGTTCCGAAGCGCGCCACAGCGACCCCGAAATCCGAGGCGCCGGACTTCTGAATGGCCGGGAACAACCGATCGTGGAATATGGCTTTGACCTCGTCCATCTTTCCCGAGATAACCCGCGTGCGACCGACGCGGATCATGGGAGGGATGTCATTGGAGCGGATCGACAGGTCGGGCTGCATCTCGTCGATCCAGTATTCAATGCTCTCGGTAACGCTGTTGAGGCGTGCGATCCCTCGCGCCATCTCCGCCTCCGAACCCTTCATGGCCGGATCGTGCTCATCCATCTCCTTCCATTTCGAGGAATAAAAGACGACGGCGTGTTGCGATGGGCCGGTTTGCGAATCCCACACGGTCAGGCTTTGCTTGGATCCTGCTTTCTTGAACAGTGCGACATAGTCCTTGACAGCAGATTTCCAGTTTTCTTCCTGCCCCAGCTTCACCTTGACGAGGATCACGGTGCGGATGTTTTGTGCCACAGACGGCATAGCGAATGCGAGGATGGTAATCGCAGCGAACAGGCAGAGGCGTAGCCTCAGCGGAATATTCATGGGGTCGATCTCCTGGGCCTCGCGCAGCAAATTTGCACCGCCCGACAGGGGGAGAGGAAATGTGCGTGTACGGAGGCAGGCGAATTATACAGGGCAATGAGGGGGGCTTTGAAACAAGTATCGCCCGCGGGACAGTTCGCCCCTGGGTCAGCCGTCCGGCACCTGAAGCGCAGTTGTCGTTAGTAGTGCGATACGCGTTTTTCCCGAGTGATCCTCAACCGTCCTATCGCTGGTTCTCAGTAAGTGGCATATCGCAATGCGCAAACTGAGAAGCTGAGTTTGCCTTAAGCGGCCATGGCTTGCGCCAGTCTTCGTACGGTCAGCACCGTGATGTCGTCTTCCTGGCCGAAGGCTTTGGCGGCGTCGGCGATGTAGAAGGCGGTCTGACCGCTCAGGTTGTGGACGCGGTCGAAGCCGAACAACTCGCCGGAGGGCTTGCGCGCCTCAACTACGCCATCGGACATGAGCAGAATGCGGTCGCCGGGGTGCAGGTAGAGGCGGATCTCGTCGTAGGTGATTTCCGCGAGCACACCGAGGGGAAGGCCGCCGGGCAGCATCACTTCCTGGCTGTTGAGATAGGGCGGCAGGTGGCCGGCGTTGGCCATAACCAGCTCGCCGTTGGCGCCAAACCAGGCCACCTGGCAGGTGGTGAAACTCTCGCTGCCGGTGAGCACGCGATTGAGAGATTCCAGAATCTTGGCCGGGCTGCGTTCAGGTGTGCGGCGCATCGCGCCCATGAGCATGGAGACATTCATGGCCGCCTGGAGCCCCTTGCCGGCCACGTCCCCCAGGATTACGAGCAAGCCACCATCTTCGGTTGGCTGGACGTGGAAAAAGTCGCCGCCCACTTCGTTGGCGGGGTTGTAGACGGAGTCCACTTCGAAGCCCGGGGTCTGGATCTTCTCCTGCGGGATCATGAGTTCCTGAACGCTGCGGGCGGCGGCAAGCTCGCTGGAGGTGCGCTCCTGATCGCGCTGCACGCGCAGGAAGCGGACGAAGATGATGACCACAATGGCCAGGATACCGGTGAAGTCGGCGATGGAGGCGAAGTGGATGGGGATGGGGCCGGCGAACAGGGTCAGTGGGGAGCGATAAGGGTGGCCGCTCCACTCGCTCATGCCGCCGGTGAGCGGGAGCTCGAGGAGGCCGACCATGCTGAGCACCAGGGGGATGAGAAGCATTCCGGCTTCAAAATTGCGGCGTATGGAGGCAATGATGAGAGTGAGGAAGATGAAGATCACCCAACCGAGAATCCAAAAGAAGCTGACCAGCATGATGATGAACAGCGCGAATCCGACCGCGGTGCTGTGGCCCACGAGGAGCAAAACAGGGCCCACGGCGAGCAGCACGGGCGCGGAATAACGCAGCATCTTGATATACCAGCGGCGGCGCAGGGAAAGAAAGGCGATGAGGAACTCGAAGTAGAGATAGGCGGAGATGAGCACCAACTGCAGGACGATAGCCGCGTACCAGAGCGTGTCGAGCCGCGCCGACCCTCCGGCCAGTTCGACAAATCCGATGGGCGCCTGAACCAGTTCATGCAAAGCCAGCCACAGGTATTCGATGTGACCCTTCTGCGTGAAATAAAGCACCAGCAAAAACAGGGCTAGCACCAGAAGCAGAATGGAATTCACTACCCTGGGCAGCCGTTCAAAGAGGGCGTGGGTGCTCCACAATTCAAGCCGATGGTCTAGGTCCTCGGGGTGACCCAGGTGGAATGTCCGGCCGGAGAAAAACGAGGTGTAGGCGGAGTAGCCGAAGGGGATGTAAATGGTGCGCAGGACCAGGACGAGGCTGGTTTCATCGGCGGGCACGTTGAGGTTGTAAAGTCTGGAGATCTGCTGGTAGTGCTGGGGTGCATCGCTGTGCGGGCCCTGCGGTTGAATCGGCCGGCCGTTGGCGAAGACATCCACACCCGGCCCGCTGGAGCTGAAAGACATGGAGGTGGCCTGCGAGACCGGCAGCTCGACCAGCAGCGAGAGGGGCCCGTGATCGGGAGCCAGCTTGATGTGCAGGCGAAACCAGACAAAGGGGCGCTGGTGGTTGCGCGGAGGTCCTGCACTGGCTGGGCCGGCATTGGCGTCAGGGCCCGGCTTGTCGTCGGCGGCGGGGTGATCTTCGTCGGGAACGTCGGCAAAGGCGTCCTGGGCGTCGCGAACGGCCCAGGTGCTGTCGTCGAAATCGGGAGCCGCTGTCGCCGGATTGGCGGTGATGCCTACCCGCCAGCCCTTGTCGAGAATCAGCGGGGAGCCGAGGCTTGAGGCGTCCAGAGTGATTTCCGGGGTGGGCTGCGTGTTCCTCGGAACCGGGCGGGCGTGGGCGTGCGGGGCCAGCAGATCGACCAGCGGCGGCGGATGGGGGTGGGGCGGTTGCGCAAAGCCCTGCGCGGCAAAGCAGACGGCGAGAGCGGCCAGGTTCAGGACAATCCGGCGCAAGAATCCTCCATGCAATAGTTTGTTCTCCACTCTAATTCAGACGGGGGGAAGCTCCAAGAAGATTGCGAGCGGGGAGCAGGGCAATCGCATTTGAAAGAGCTTGCGTTGGGATTCGGAAAAGAGCTGCTTGCGATTCACGGAAAAGGTCGAAAGCTAGACCACAGGTGGCTAGAAATTTTGCAGGGGCTAAAGCCCAGCTTTTTTTTGTGAACGTTTTGCGGCACGCGACCCCGACCCCGACCCAGACCCCGACCCAGAAGGTGCCCCGGTAACCCGGTCATGCCCTGTTACAAAGCTCTCTTCGATGGAGTCTTTGCGGCAGCTTGAGACGTTCGTTTGCCATGAAAGTTCAAATGCGATTGCCCTGGAGCAGGGAGCCTCGTCGGGAATTTCAACCCATTCCGCAGCTTTGGTGGAAAGATTCGGCGGCTGCTGTTGAATTATTCTTCCCTGTTGTTGCCGAACAGGAGGATACTAACGTCTATAGATGTAGAGCGAAGCGGCATGTTCGACGGGCCGTGCTGGAGGTGGGGGTCATGAGAACAGCCTGGAACAGCAGAGGAATTCTTTGCACCGGCTTGAGGGTGGGATCGCTGGCAGGGTTGGCGCTGGCGCTGTCTGCCGGACTCGGTGCACAATCCACGGGGACGACAACCACGCCGGCTTCGACGCCTGCGGCGCAACCCGCGCCTGGAACGACGCCGGTAGGGGGCGACGCGGCAGCAGCCAGTCCTGCGCAGCAGTCATCGCCGGGAACGGCTAAGGCCGGCAGCAGTACCCCTGCGGCTGGGAGCAACACCCCCGCACAGACCGGCAGCGCTACTTCGTCCACCACTCCGGCGGCGCAGCCTGCGCCGGGGACTGCGCCCGTGGGCGGGGATGCGCCGGCCACCAAGCCCGCTCCTGGCACCACGCCTATCGGCGGCGATACGCCGGCTACCAACAACACCAGCAGCGTGAACCCCGAGAAAGTTGTGGATCCCGGAAGCCAGATGACCAAAGTGAAGCCGGGAAGCATTGAGGACGTGAGCGCGGTGGGCAACCGCGACATCGGCGCCCGCGGCTTGGGCAACTGGTACTCGGTGGACACCGAGATCAAGATGGGCAAGATGTACGCCGAGGAGATCGAGAAGAGCACCAAGTTCATCAACGATCCGGTGGTGCTGGAGTATGTGAACCGAATCGGCCAGAACATCGTCAAGAATTCCGACTGCAAGGTTCCGTTCACCATCAAGATCATTGACTCGGACGAGATCAACGCCATGGCGCTGCCGGGCGGGTTCTTTTATGTGAACTCCGGGCTGATTCTGAATGCCGACGAAGAGGCGGAACTGGCCGGCGTAATGGCCCATGAGACGGCTCACGTGTGCGCCCACCACGCGGTGCGCGAGCAGACTCGAATGAACTATGCGCAGCTGAGCACCATTCCGCTGATCTTCATCGGCGGTTGGACAGGCTACGGCATCTACGAAGCGGCCAGCCTGGCGGTGCCCATGACCTTCCTCAAGTTCTCCCGCGACTTTGAGGCGCAGGCCGACTACCTGGGCGTGCAGTACATGTACCGCGCGGGGTACGACCCGCAGGCCTTTATCAGCTTCTTTGAAAAGGTGCAGGCTCTGGAAAAGCGCAAGCCGGGCATGGTGGCCAAGGCCTTCAGCGACCACCCGCAGACTCCCGACCGCATTCTGCACTCCCAGGAAGAGATCGCGCGCATTCTTCCCGCGCGGGATGAGTACACGGTGACGACTTCGGAGTTCGACGACGTCAAGGCGCGGCTGGCGCGGATTGAGAACAAGCGCAGGCTGACCGACTCCAAGGACACCAAGAAACCGTCACTGCGGCGGGCCAGCACCGACCCGAACAGCACCACCAACGACCCCAACAGCACCGACGATGGTCCGCCGACCCTGCATCGGCGCGAGGACCAGAACTGAGGCTGGCGGCAGGATCGGTTTGCTGGTTCAGATAAGGGGCGCGAGTCCGGGCCTGAAGGCCGCGCAGTTCGGACTCCCATGCGGGGCTGAACAGGCTGCGGAAGAATTCCTGCTTTAAAACGAAGATTGCGAAAAGCATATCTCAGGGGCTAAACAGGGGCTAAAGCCCTCGTTGATTCTGCTGGCTCATTTGTCGGGGTTAAAACCTTGACCTACCGGTCCGGCCTACTTCCCAAACGAGTTTTTCCGCAACCTTGAAGCCCCGGCTCCCTCCTGAATCCTGAATCCAGGACTGCCAGCGGTCCTGCGGAGCCTCTTTTCGGCCGGACCGCAATTCGTTTCCGTCCAGCCAATTTCGAGTCGAGTCGCACCATCTGTCCCAACAACGCTACGGCTTGGGTGCGGAGCCCAAAAGAACCCAACCGGCTGGGGATGGACCCGGATTTTTGTGGCGCCGGCTTCACGACCGGGGTGGGGAAATCCCTTGAATTTCCTGCAACTTCCTGAAAACCCTTGAACTGACAGGTGAAACCGCGTTATATACAAGACTACCGGCAGGTCTGCCGGAATCTCTGCTGAGGCGGTTCTGCCTTCAGGAGGCTTGCCATGCGCTTGGCCGCGGCCCGTTCCAATCTTCTTGTCCCCGAAGTGCGCGAGGTCATGGATATCCGCCAGGCCTCGGACTACCTGGGCATCTCGCCGGACACGCTCTACAAGTACGCGTCGGAGGGTTTTGTGCCGGCCTTCAAGCTGGGCAACCGGTGGCGCTTCAAGCGCTCGCGGCTGGACGAGTGGATGGACCGGCAGTCGGACAAGCACGCGGCCGACGCGGAGCTGGACCCGCACCAGAAGAAGCCGGTGCGGCCGGCGGTGTAGAGATGCAGGGATCAGGGAACAGGGAATTAGAAAACATCTCCTGCGCGCGGGCTTCGTGGGCTCTCCTGTTTCTTTT
This sequence comes from Occallatibacter sp., assembly GCA_035510955.1. Taxonomy (GTDB): domain Bacteria; phylum Acidobacteriota; class Terriglobia; order Terriglobales; family Acidobacteriaceae; genus Telmatobacter. The sequence goes on from DATKGE010000207.1 coordinate 15,092, forward strand.
TTCTTCAGGTTCCACCGCTGATAGCGTTGCGCGGAAAACTGATCCCTGACCGGTGACCCCTGATCTCTGACCCCTGTTATGCTTTCCGGGTGGACCACCTTTTCCGCATCGGGCAATTGCGCCGCAAACTGGCCAAAGCCGGGCTCTCCGGGCTGCTGGTTACTCATCTTGCCGACCTTCGCTACCTGTCTGGATTCACCGGCTCAAGCGCCGCACTGGCGGTGACGCGCCGTGCTGCGCGGTTGTTCACGGACGGGCGCTACAAGGCGCAGGCAGCCGAAGAGGTTAAGGGCGCGCAGGTGGAGATCGTCTCCGGCTCGACGGCTGTAGCGGCTGTCGAGTGGCTGGCCGCGCAGCCGGGCGCGGAGACGGCTGGGTTCGATCCTGCGTGGACCTCTGTGGCCGATCTGGCGCGGCTCAAGGCGGCGCTGCCGGCGCGGCTGCGGCGCGGTTTTCTCTCCGCACTGGCGGCGCCGCTGGCGGAGCCGCTGCGGCTGGTGAAGGACGACGAAGAGCTGGCGCTGATGTCTCAGGCCGCACTCATTGGCTGCAGGCTTTTCGAGCAGATGCTGGGGTTCATCCGGCCGGGGCTGCGCGAGGTGGAAGTGGCCGCGGAACTGGAGCACCAGGCGCGGCTCGAGGGCGCGGAGGGAATGTCGTTTGAGACCATCGTGGCTTCCGGGGTGCGCTCGGCGCTGCCGCATGGACGCGCCACCAGCACTCCGCTGCCACGCAGAGGGTTCCTGACTCTCGACTTCGGTATAATCCTCGGAGGCTATTGTTCGGATATGACCCGCACCGTGTACCTGGGGAAACCCAGGGCCAGGGAGCGGGCGGCCTACGAAGCGGTGCTTGCGGCCCAGGAGGCGGGGGTCGAGGCGGTGCGCGCGGGGGCAAGCTGCGGGGACGTGGATGAGGCGGCCCGCGGCGTGTTGCGCAAGGCTGGATTGGCGGAGGCTTTTTCCCACTCTACCGGTCACGGAGTTGGACTGGAGATTCACGAGTCGCCGCGCATCGGCGCGGGACAGAAGACCAGGCTGAAGGCGGGCATGGTCGTGACCATCGAGCCGGGGGTGTATTTGAGCGGGGAGTTCGGCATCCGCATCGAAGATATGGTGGCGGTAACGCCGAACGGAGGGCAGGTGCTGACGCCGGCGCCCAAGGCCCTGATCGAGCTTTGAGCAATGCGTCCCACCGCGCGTGGGAGAGTTAAGGAACGAATGAAAAAAGAAGACATCGCAGATTTGAAGCAACTGATCGAATTCCTGAAGGAACACGGGGTGGGCGAGTTCGATCTGGACCGCGGCGATCTGAAGATCCGGCTCAAGTTCAACCAGCCGGCTAGCGCAACGGCGGGACTGGGCGACCTGGCCCGGCTGCTGGCTTCGGCCCCGCAGGCTGCGGCGCCAGCTGCTCATGCAGTGGCTCCGGCCGCGGCTGGCGCGACCTCGGCAGCGGCGGCGCTGCCTGCGGCCGAACCGGAAGCGGAGTTGCACATGGTCAAATCGCCCATCGTCGGCACCTACTACGGTTCACCTTCGCCCGGCGCGGCGGCCTTTGTTTCCCCCGGCGATCACGTGGACAAGGGCCAGGTGATCTGCATTGTCGAAGCCATGAAGCTGATGAACGAGATCGAATCCGATGCCGCGGGCGAGATCGTGAAGTGCTTCGTCTCCAACGGCCAGCCCATCGAGTTTGGCCAACCCCTGTTTTCCATACGCTTGAGTTAGGGTCCTGAATGTTTCGCAAGGTACTGGTTGCCAATCGCGGTGAAATTGCACTGCGGGTTTTGAACGCCTGCCGGGAACTCGGCATTCGCACGGTTGCCGTTTACAGCGAGGCAGACCGCAACTCGCTGCACGTTCGTTTTGCCGACGAGGCTATCTGCATCGGGCCGCCGCGATTGGCGGACAGCTATCTCAATGTGCCGGCTGTCATCTCCGCGGCGGAGATCGCCGATGTCGAGGCCATTCATCCGGGCTATGGGTTGCTCAGCGAGAACGCCAACTTCGCCGAAGTCTGCCGCGCGTCCAACATCAAGTTCATCGGGCCTCCTCCGGAAGTCACGCGCCTGATGGGCGAGAAGGAAAAGGCACGCCAGGCGATGAAGAAGGCCAAGGTGCCCATTCTGCCCGGGTCCGATGGCGTGATTGCTACCGTTGAAGAGGCCGAGGAATGGGCGAAAAAGGTTGGCTATCCGGTCATCCTCAAGGCCAAGGCCGGGGGCGGCGGGCGCGGCATGAGGATTGTGCGTAACGCCGACGAGCTGCCGAATCTTTTTCACGCCGCCAATACCGAAGCTGCCAATGCGTTCGGGAACGGCGAGCTTTACCTGGAAAAGTTCATCGAGCGGCCGCGGCACATCGAGTTTCAAATCCTCGCCGATGAGCACGGGCACGTGGCCTCGCTGTTTGAGCGCGAGTGTTCGATTCAGCGGCGGCACCAAAAATTGATCGAGGAAGCGCCCAGCCTGCAGGTCACGCCGAAGATGCGGGAGGAGATCGGCAAAACGCTGTGCCGGTGCCTGGCGGAGATCGGCTATCAGAATGCGGGGACGATTGAGTTCCTGATGGACGAGGATCGGCAGCTTTACTTCATCGAGATGAACACGCGCATCCAGGTGGAGCATCCGGTGACGGAAGCGATCACCGGGATCGACCTGGTCAAGGCGCAGTTACGCATTGCTGACGGCGAGCGGCTGAGCGATATTCTGCCGGCCAAGATCGAGATGAGCGGGCACTCGATCGAGTGCCGCATCAACGCCGAGCATCCGCAGAAGTTTACGCCGTCGGCCGGAAAGATCACCGCGTTCAACGTTCCCGGCGGCAACGGTGTGCGCGTGGATACGGCGCAATACGCCGAGGGCGTGGTCCCGCCTTACTACGACTCGCTGATTGCCAAGCTGATTGTGCACGGGGTCGATCGCGCGGAAGCCATCGCCAAGATGGAGCGCGCGCTGAGCCAGTTCGTGGTGCAGGGGATTGAGACGTCGATTTCGCTGCATCAGGCGATCTTCGCCGACGAGGGATTCCGCGCCGGGGAGTTCGACACCAAGTTCATGGAGCGGTTTTTGGACAAGCGGGCGGAGTAGGCGGCAACCTTCTCCTGCTGGCGCACAGGAGAGGCCACTCTATCGTGACCGCAATGACCGGGAGAGCGGGCTGTTTCTTTTCGGAATCTTCAATTGGCAGTCTGGAGATGATCCTCGCGTTGGTGGTTGAACTCTCCGTTCGGATTGCACCGGTGGCTCTCCTCGGCGTTCGTAAGCCCGTTCGGGTTGTCCGCGGAT
>DATKGE010000208.1:0-8173 GCA_035510955.1 Occallatibacter sp.
TAACCGCAGAGGCTTCCTGCTGTTGGGTGCTGCTGCCGGCGCGGAGGCCGTCGCCCCGCGCTGGATGCAGGCCCAGGCCGACACGCTTCCCGACCGTGTGATCAATGGCCGTGCCGCCGCGTTGAAGGCGCCGATCACGACAACCAAGCTCTACGACAATGTGTATCTGCTGATGAATGGCGTGGGCGGTAACATGGCTCTGCAAACCGGTCCGGAGGGCAACATCCTGGTGGATGCGAGCTTCTCGACCGCGGTCCCAAAGATTCGCGAAGCCGTTGCCGGCGTGAGCCACGACGCTCCGGACGCGCTGATCAATACGCACTGGCATTACGACCACACCGATGGCAATGAAGGTCTGCATGCCGCCGGATTCACCATCTTCGCCCACCGCAACACCCGCGAGCGGATGTCGACCGCACAGACAATTTCCTTCTTTCACCTCGTCATGCCGCCCTCGCCACCCAGCGCTCTTCCCTCAATCACCTTCGACCAATCCATGCAGGCCTGGCACAACGGCGACTCGCTCGACCTGGTCCACTACGATCCTGCGCACACCGATACCGACATCTACATCCACTTCCACAATGCCAATGTTCTGCACGCGGGCGACACCTGGTTCAACGGAATGTATCCCTTTATCGACGAGGCCACGGGCGGTAGGATCGGGGGAATGATCGCCGCCGCGGAGAAGTCCCTTGCCGTCGCCGACGATAACACAAAGATCATTCCCGGCCACGGGCCCTTGGGATCGAAGGCGGACCTCAAGCGATCGCACGACATGCTCTCGGCCATTCGCGACAAGGTAGCCGCTCTCAAGGCGGCTGGAGCCAGCGAGCAGGAAGCAATTGCAAAAAAGCCCACGGCGGAGTTCGATGCCGCGTGGGCCAAGGGATTCATCACCGGAGATATCTTCACCGGACTCGTTTATCGGACCATCTAGAGTGGTGTCCCAGACGTTCCAAATATCATCGGGATGTCATTCTGAGCGAACGGGGCCCCAAACGTCTTTCAGTTTGGGGGTGGTGAGCCGAAGAATCTGCATTTGGCCTTCAACATTTCTGATGAGAATCTTTGGGACACCACACCAGGAGGCACGCACGTGTCACGCTATGCCGAGCCGATGGCCCGGCTCATTGAAGAGTTGAAGAAGCTGCCCGGTGTGGGCACCAAGAGCGCGCAGCGCTTCGCCTTCCATATTCTGCGCTCCACGGACGACGACGCCGCGGCCCTGGCCGAAGCCATCCGCGGCCTGAAGGCCAGCCTGCGCCTGTGTTCCATCTGCAACAACGTCACCGACGTCGATCCCTGCGCCTATTGCGCCAGCCCCACGCGCAATCAGCGCCTGGTCTGCGTGGTCGAGGAGCCGACCAGCATCGCCGCCATCGAACGGACACGGGGCCAGCAGGGGGGCTATCAGGGCGTGTACCACGTGCTGCATGGAACCCTGTCGCCGTTGCACGGCGTGGGCCCCGACCAGTTGCGCACCGGCACGCTGATCGCCCGCGTGGAGCGCGGAGAAGTGGATGAAGTGATCCTGGCCACCAGTCCGACGCTCGAAGGGGAAGCTACGGCCAACTGGCTGGCGACCGCGTTGCGCGGCCCCGCGGTCAAGATCACGCGCATAGCAACAGGCGTCCCCGCCGGCAGCGACATTGAATACGCCGACGAAGTGACCATGGCCCGCGCCATGGAGGGCCGACGGGAACTGTAGCCAGGGTTTTTTAGACGCTGCAATTATGAATTGAGAAAGCCAATAAGTTCAAAGAATAGCGGCAATTCCGAATTGACGCGTTTTGCAAGAATCGGATACCCTGAAAACCCAACCCCGGGGGAGGCCGTTATGAACGGAAATAACAAAAGCTTTCTGACCAATCCGGTCAATTATCTGGGTCAGCATGCGATTGAGTGCTACAACATCAAGCCCGCCGCAATGAAGACCGCGATCAACAGTGCCGGAGGAAACGGCGATGCAACTTCCTGCAACCTCACTTTGGAATTCGACCTTGTACCCCAGCCTGGTAAATACGTCAGCCTTGTGATTCTCGGCGCTGTGGGAACGTATGCGGGCACAAAGCGCAAAGGACAGCCCATTGTCGCAGCCTGGATGCCGTACATGGGCCAGACATCAGATCCGAATGAAAACCAGATAGGCCGGATCAACCTCACTACGGTTCCGGCAAATGTAAAATTTGTATTCAGCGCCGGTTTGGGTGGGTGCAACTTTGTCGCCCAGCAGGAGGGGGCAAACAAAGTTCTCTACCACGAACCAACGGCGGCCAGCTGGAATGGACGGCAGCCAGCGTATAACGGGAACAATATCCTGCGGGCCGGACCGGCATACGACGACGCAGCCGAGATAGTCGGCGGCTTCGGCATGGCCATGCGCGTACCCGCTGGATGGGATTTGGTCTTTCAGCTTGTCAAGGGGACGACAGTCCAGCAAGTGACGCAGCACCACGTTCCTTGAGTCGTCACGGCAGATCGATCTACCCCCGCAGCTTGGTGAGTAAATCCTGGGGATGGACGGGCTTGGCCAGAATCTCGAACTCATAGCCGTGGGTGCGGGCTTTTTCCAGCAGGTCGGCGGTTGCCGCCTGGCCGGAAAAGAGCAGGATCTTGATCTTGGGGAGCAGCTCCCGGAGCTTGATGGCGGCGTCGATGCCGTTCAGGTCCGCCATGATCACATCGGAGATCAGCATGTCCGGCGCAAAGGTGGTAGCTAGCTCCAGGGCCTTTTCGCCGGAATAAACGGCGCGGGCCTCAAAGCCGCTCTGGTTCAGAATCATCGCCAGCGTGTCGGCGATCACCCGTTCGTCGTCGGCAACCAGCACTTTGGGCTTATGTGAATTTTCCGGCATATTCTCCTGGACGTGTTTCGAGGGCAAGCGGTTAGGCTGAACTGCGCAGCTTTGTTAAATCCTGCTCGACTTGTGATCGATGAACCGATCTTCCTGTCTGGCAAGACGCCTTGTTCGATGATACGCTCTGTTTGGCGCTCCGCCGCGGCGGTTTCTCTTCCTCCGCACGCACAAACACGTTGCGGCAGCCCGGTTCTGTGTCTGTATCAAACGCTCCCGTCAGTTGACGATTCATTGGGGAGCAACCCGCAAAACATATACTTGCAACATTTACTTGCAACTAAGGGTCGAGACCCATTTTTGACCCTCAGGCCATTCACCGGAGAACCATGCATGCAGGAGACGGGCATCCCCAACCAGACTTCGACACCGGCAGTGGAAGCGATTATTCGCGCCGAAAAGATCGAGAAGTACTACGCGCAGCCCAGCCAGAATCGAATTCAGGTCATCTCCGCAACCGACCTGGCGATTGTGCCTGGGGAGATCCTTGCCCTGCTCGGCCCATCCGGTTCCGGCAAGTCTACCATGCTGCGCATGCTGACCGGTCTTTCTACGCCATCGGCCGGGCAAGTCTACTGGCACGAGAAACCCATCTCGAGCGCCGAAATCAACGTCTCCATTGTCTTCCAGAGTTTCGCGCTGTTTCCCTGGCTATCGGTTCTTGAGAATGTGGAAGCCCCGCTGCAGGCGCGCGGCGTGCATCCCGAGCTGCGCCGCGAGCGCAGCATGAAAATGCTCGACACGGTGGGCCTGGACGGCTTCGAGGCCGCCTATCCGAAGGAATTGTCGGGCGGAATGCGGCAGCGCGTGGGCTTTGCGCGCGCCCTGGTCGTCGAGCCGGAGGTCCTGTTCATGGACGAGCCTTTCTCCGCGCTCGACGTGCTCACGGCGGAGAACCTGCGCTCCGAACTCCTTGAGCTGTGGGCCAACAAGTCCATGCCCACCAAAGCCATCTTCCTGGTCACGCATAACATCGAGGAAGCCGTGCTGCTGGCCGACCGCATCATCGTGCTGGGCCGCAATCCCGGGCACATCCGCACCGACTTCCGCGTCCAGTTGGCCCAGCCGCGCGATCGCAAGTCCGAGCCCTTCACCCAGTTGGTCGACTACATCTACAAGGTGCTCACCAAGCCCGACGTTGCGCCCGCCGCGGTGCCCGACCAGCAGGCGGGCCCGCGCGTCCGCGACCAGCGCCAGATGCACTACCAGATGCTGCCCCATGCGCGGCCCGGCGGCGTGGCCGGCCTGCTCGAGCTGCTGCTCGACAAAGGCGGCCGCGACGATATTTATCGCCTGGCCAACGACCTGGCCTTCGAGATCGACGACCTGCTGCCCATCGTCGATGCCGCGCAACTGCTCGGCTTCCTGAAGGTGGAAGAAGGCGACGCGGCCATTACCGACAGCGGCGCCGAGTTTGCCAACTCCGAGATTCTCCGCCAGAAGGAACTTTTCCGCGACGCCGCCGTGACCAACGTGCTGTTGCTGCGCCAGATTCGCCGCGCCCTGGAATCGAAGAGCGACCACACCGTGCCCGAAGACTTTTTCCTCGACATGCTCGACGAGCAATTCAGCGAGGAGGAATGCCTGCGCCAGATGGAGACCGCCGTGGCCTGGGGCCGCTACGCCGAGTTGTTCGACTACGACGCCGGCCGCCGCCGCTTCATGCTGCCCGATGCCCAGGAAGAAGAGGCTGCCGCCAGCGAGGGGGGCGAGTGAACCTCCAGCATCCCCTGGCGCGGTCCCTGGTCACCGCGCGCACCTGGCCCTTCCTCATCGACGTGGGCGTGGCTGCCTGCGGGCTGGCGATCTTCTTTTCCCTCATCAGCACGGGCACTTACTGGCTGAGCAAGCCGATTCCCGTAGTGCCCATCTCGCACTCCATTGGAGCGCTGCCGGTGTATGCGTTTTACTCCCTGACGCGCATGGCCATTGCTTACCTGCTTAGCCTGGCCTTTGCCATCACCTATGGCTACACCGCCGCTTACAGCCCGCGGCTGGAAGCCTGGATGATTGCCGTCCTGGACATTCTGCAGTCCATTCCTGTGCTCAGTTTTCTGCCGCCGGTTGTGCTGGCCATGGTCGCGCTCGTTCCCGGCCATCAGCTGGGAATCGAGATGGGCGTCATCCTGCTCATCTTCACAGGACAAGTATGGAACCTGGCCTTTAGTTTCTATTCCTCGCTGAAAAGCATTCCCAGGGAGATGCTTGAAGCCTCCTGCATTTATCGCTATTCCGCCTGGCAGCGCTTCTGGCAATTGGAGATGCCCAACGCCGCCATCGGCCTGGTGTGGAACTCCATCGTTTCGGTGGCGAACGGCTGGTTTGCCCTGATGGCCTGCGAAATGTTCACCATGGGCACGCGTAACTTCCAGTTGCCCGGCCTGGGAAGCTACCTGCAGACCGCCGCCGACTCCGGCGACATTCGCACCCTGGTCGCCGGGTTTGCAGTGGTCATCCTGATCGTCGTCGCCACCGACCAACTGGTGTGGAGGCCGCTCATCGCGTGGAGCGACAAGTTCAAATTCGAGCAGGTCGAGTCCGCCGACCGCGTCGAGTCTCCGATCCTCGAACTGCTGCGCCGCTCCAGCCTGCTCAGTTCCATGCCGGGCCAGGTGTGGACCCGCATTGAAGAACCCATCTACAGGCGCATGGCGCGGACCGAGGATTGCCGTGTGGTTCGCTCGCTGGATGAAGGGCGAGCCAGGGGCAAAGGCTCCGCCGGACTCTGGGTGCTGGCCGTGGTGGCCATCTGCGTTGTGGGCTGGGGCGCGACCCAGGCCGTACTGATGCTGCGCACGGTCACCTGGCCTGACCTGCGCCTGCTGCTCGAGGGGGCCGGCGCAACCTTCCTGCGCGTCAACGCCGCGCTCATCCTCTCCGCTGCCTGGACAATTCCCGTCGGCGTCGCCATCGGCTTCAATCCCCGCTTTGCCCGCTTCGTTCAGCCGGTGGCGCAGGTGCTTGCGTCCATCCCCGCCACTGCGTTTTTCCCCATACTGCTCATCGGGCTGGTCAAGCTCGGCGGCGGGCTGGGCATCGGCTCCGTTGCGCTGATGCTGCTGGGCACGCAATGGTACGTCCTGTTCAACGTGATTGCCGGAGCCATGTCCATCCCGTCGGACCTGCGCGAGGTCAGCTCGCTTTACCGCTTTACGCGCTGGCAGCGCTGGACGCGGCTCATTCTGCCGGGAGTCTTTCCCTACCTCATCACCGGAATGGTCACTGCTTCGGGAGGCGCCTGGAACGCGTCGGTCTTCGCCGAGTACTCCCGCGTGCCTGGCCGCACCCTGGAGACCATCGGCCTCGGCTCGCAAATCCAGGCCGCCACCAACGACGGCCGCTTCCCCATCCTGCTCCTCGCCACCATCCTCATCTCCCTCATGGTCGTCACCATGAATCGCCTGGTCTGGCGCCGCCTCTACCGCCTGGCCGAGACCCGGTATAAACTCGAAGGCTAAACAGAGCCGGATGTTCGAGGTGATTTCATGATTCGTGTTGGTTTGGTGGGTTTCGGGATGGCGGGCCGCGTCTTTCATGCGCCGCTGATTTCGTCTGTCGAGGGCCTGGAACTTGCCGCCGTTCTCGAACGCAACTCCGACAATGCAGCGGAGCGCTATCCGGGCATTACCACCTACTGCTCCCTGGAGACCATGCTCGCCGACGCGTCGCTCGGCTTGTTTGTTGTCGCCACGCCGAACGGAACCCACTTCGAGATTGCGCGGCAGATTCTGGAAGCCGGAAAGAGCGTGGTTGTCGATAAACCCACGGCCGTCACTTCCTCTGAGATTGCCCAGCTGATGGCGCTGGCGAGCGCCCAAGGCGTTCATCTCATTCCTTTTCATAACCGCCGCTGGGACAGCGATTTCCAAACACTTTATAAACTTGTACGCGAAGATTTGGTGGGCCGCATCGTTCACCTGGAATCAACCTTCGACCGCTGGAGACCGATTCCACGAGCCCGAGCCTGGAAGGAAGATCCTGCCGAAGGGGGCATGCTGCTGGACATCGGAACTCACCTTGCCGACCAGGCCATGGGCCTGTTTGGCAGGCCGGCAGCGGTCAGCGCCGACGTGATTCGCGAACGCGACGGCGACGGTTCGAACGACTCATTCACCGTCCGGCTGCGCTACGCGGAGTTTGCCGTCACGCTTTCGGCCAACGCGCTCTCCTCGCTGCCGCGGCCGCGCTTTCATTTGCGCGGGGTCAAGGGCAACTACTGGAAGTGGGGCCTGGACCCGCAGGAGGCCGCGCTGAACAAGATCACCCGCATTGCCGATGCTGCCTGGGGGCACGAACCGCCCCAGGACTGGGGCACGCTCAACGTAGACGTGGACGGCGGCGTGGTCAGCCGCCCTGTCCCGCCCATTCCAGGCGATTACCGGCGCTACTACGCGGGCGTCCGCGATGCGCTCCTGGGCAAGTCCCATCCTCCCGTACCTGCCCTGGCCGCGTGGCGCGTAGCGCGGTTGCTGGAGTGGGCCGCTGAAAGCTCCGAGCAGCGGCGGCAAGTAGCCTGCGACTGGAGCGGCGAGCCGGCGATGGCGAGAATGGCTGACCTTTAGAATGCCGTTTCTCTCTTTCTTGTAGGATCGCCCGGCTGTAAGCGCAGCCTGGCGTTCCCGTCCTTAGACGAAAACTCGCTATGCTGACTGCGCTCGTTCCGCATCGGGGTCAAGTGCCGCTGCGTCCTCCTTATTGCTCGCGGCTTCTTTTGCCCTTACAAGTTTCGGCTTGGCGATTGGCGTCGATTTCTCTAAAGGCTGCCGCGCAGCTTGGATGGGCTTCGCTTTCAACCGAGCTCGTTTCTTTTTTGCCTTCCCAGCCTTTGCTTCCTCTGCCCCAGACGCTGCCTTCTTTAGGAAGTCTTCGTCATACCAACTACGCAAACCGAAAGCGCCGTTCTTCAACCGGTGGAATTTCCCAGCGCTGCCGGTATTCTTCGCCAGCGAAATAGCTAGGCTGCGTAGCCGGTCGTTTTCGGGCCATCCGACCACATCGAAATCGAATCCCCCAGCCTTTAAAGCGCTGAGTATCTCGTCCGGCTGGCAAGCCTGCTTGCGCATGGCAAGGTATTCAGCCGCTGCCGTGGCAACGCCCTTTCCATAAAACTGATCAGACCTTACATACCCGCTTCGCTCGTTATCGCTCTCGGCGTATTGTTCCGGCTGACCTGACATTTTCAGCAGCATATTGATGGTTCGTTTGGTGTCAGCTACCCCTTGAAGCTGATCTTCGAGCTTGCGTTGGAGTGCTGCAATTGCCGGTCCCAACTCATCTGACATTTACACCTCCCGCCTACTAAATCATATTAGCAC
>DATKGE010000209.1:0-6569 GCA_035510955.1 Occallatibacter sp.
CCAGCCTGCACTTCGAGGTTCAGGCCGTGAAACAGCGAAAGCTCGCCACGCGCGGTTTTGTAGGACTTTTGCAGGTCGGTGACGTGGATGATCGGCGGCGCATCTGCCTCGACCCGAACTCCGGCTTCCGCCCGCAACTCCAGTTCCCGCATGGAGCGGGAGGCCGGGCCGGCAGCCGCTGGAAGGGTTTCAGTCATCCTGTTGTATCTATTCTACCGTCATTGCCCTAAATTCTGCGTAAAGGCAGTAGCGAATGGTAATCCTACGGCGATTACCATTCGGAGTCCTGCACAATAACAGCCTGGTAAATCGCACGCTCAACCGTAAGCAGAACCGACGGGATCACTTCCATTCAGTTCCCATATTGTCGTCGGTAATCTGACGCGCAGCCGTTAAGCGGCGTTGCAGGCTGGCCCGCGACTCGAGGCCTCCGCCGGGAGCATCCAGTTCATCGGCCAGGTGAAGAACCTCGTCGAGCCGGGTCCGCTGCTGCGGATTCGCCAGATCGAACACTGGTCGCCCGTCAATCCGGTAGCTGCTCAGCGCCGCCCGCCAGCGGTTCTTGTCCAGCGCCAGCGGGCTGTCGCTGACTGCCAGAAAACTGCTGATGCGCAGCGCATAGGGAAATACCGACGCGCCTGTCGCAAGCACGTCGTTTGACCACGTCGTGTTGTAGTAGGCAACTCCGCCCGGGTTCAAATGAGCCCGCATCAACTGCAAAAACTCCCTGGAAAGCAGGTTCGACATGTTCGCGCGCCAATTGAAACTGGTGTTCATCAGGATGAAATCGAAGCGGCGCTCCGGATGGGCGACCAGCCACCGGCGACCGTCGTCGATGACGATATGCACCTTGGGATTGCGCAACTGGCTCTCCACCTCACCGTGCTGGCGAATCAGAGGCAGATACCCGGGATTGATCTCGACAATGGTCATCTCCTCCAATTCCGGATCGTTGACCACCACCTGCGTCCAGGATCCTGAAGCCAACCCGATCACCAGAACGGTCTTCGGTTTCGGATGCAGTCCGCTGACTGCAAACGCCCGGAAGAGTCCGTTGGAATCGTGGATCAGGTCGGTGTTGAAACGCCCATCGTAGGCGCCACCGCCGAAAACAGTGCTCACCGGATAGCCAGCCTCTGAAATCTCCGGGGCTACCGCGATCACGCCACTCCGATTCTCCACCACGTCGGTGAACTTCTGGCTGCCGTCGTATCTCGTCTTGTAGAGCAGCCTCTCGTATATTCCCGAGAAGACCGTACCGGAGCTCAGCGCCAGCACTATGCAGGCAACGCTGCCCGCAAGGAATAGTGTCTTCGGAGCCTTCTTTCCGGCAAGCAACGAAAGCACCGCCGCAACCGACATGCCCATCAGCAACAACAACACTGAAGTAGCCCGGGTGGACCAGTGGTCGAGAATCACGAACCCCACCAGGAAGCTTCCCAGCGTCGAGCCCACAATGTTGCTCACGTAAATGAAGCTGATTCGCTTGCCAGAGTTCTTCGCCGGATCAATGGCCGCGTGCGCCAGCAGCGGGAATGCCGAGCCCAGCAGCGCCGCCGCGGCAAACACGAACACATAGCTCAATTGGTAATTGAAGTGGGTAACCCAGAGCGCCAATGCGGGACCAAGAAGAAAGGCCGCCAGCGCGCCCAGCAGCACAACCGCGGAACTGGCTCCCAGCGTTCGCTGCACATCGTTGCCGAGTTTTTGCCGGCAAGCGTCGCGGACCGCAAATGAACCGTATGCAACACCAAACAGGTAGAAGCCGAGCAGCATGGCGAAACTGGCCGCCGTCCCTCCCGAGGTGAAGGAGTAGAGCCGGTACCAGACAATCTCATACGCCAGCGCAATAAATCCGGTCGCGGCGGCCAGCGCCATGCCGATCCACAACGGAATCGTCTGCTGCCGCGAGGCCGTCTCCGCATCCTGCTTTGCCGCGTCGCCTGCAGCATGTTTCGCCTGCAGAACCAAAGCCGTGGCGCCCACGAACAGATTAAAGCACACAGCGAGCCGCACCGCGCCCGACTCGCCCAGCAGCCGCATCAGCAGTGTCGCGGCCGCCAGGCAGGCCACGCCAGAGCCAAGCGTGTTTACCGAATAGAGAGAGCCCACCGACTCGCCCACATTGCCCGTGCGCCGCACAAAATGCTCCACCAGCAAGGGCAGAGTGCTTCCCATCAGCATGGTCGGAACCAGCAACAGCGCAAACGTGACGCATCCGGTTGCGGCGGTAGATGCACCCGCCGTGAGAGCTCCGACGCGATGAAACAGGCTCAGCGAAGCCGCGCCAAACAGGCCAACCGATATCTCGATAACACCGAAGGCCAGCAGCAGCCTGATCCCTTTCCGCGACGAAAGCCATCCCCCGGCCAAGCTGCCCAGTCCCAGCCCCAGCATGAATACGGTCACAATCATGGTGACCGATTCAATGTTCACTCCGTACAGCGTGAACAGGGCGCGCTGCCACACAATCTGGTAAAGAAGCGCTGGAAAACCAGAAAGAAAAAACAGCAGGTAATAGATTGGAAGCGGGCTGAGGTTGGAGGGCTTACTCACGTTGGCGGGCATTTTCGCAAAGCTACCACGCCCAACGCTCCAGGCGAAATGCTACCAAAGCGTCACCCTTTAACGCGTATCGATTATGCCAACGCCCAGTGATCTCAGTTCAGCGGGTTTCCCAGCCTGTTCGCTGCCGCATCCAGCCGCGCAATGCGCCCCCTGGGTCCGACTACAAACGGGAGTGACAGCGCGTTCCAGTCGCCGTTGTCCAGCGGCTTCCAGGTGCGGCCCTCGTCGCGACTTTCATCCGATCCACTCGTTCCTACAGCAATCCAGGCGCGCAGCGCTTCGCTCCATTGGACGGAGGAGCGGTAGCCGTGCGGAGGCGTGTCGGCAGCGGTCCAATGCCTGCCGTCGTCCTCTGACCACGCGGCGGTGCCTGCGGTCTCATTGGGCTTGCTGTAGTCGCCGCCCACGACGACGAATCGCCAGTTTTTCCGGCGGCCGCCTTCGCCGCCCTTCAACAGAAATTCCGCCGTCGAATCCTCGGTGATTCGATAGCCAATGGAAAACGCGCCGGCGGCGTCCGACCCTCCGGCCAGCGGAAGGCTCATCGTGGACCAGTCAGGATCAGCCTTTTCTCTGTGTTTCAGATGGAGTGAAAGCTTTTCGAAATGGGGTGGTATCCAGCTCTTGTAAAGAACCGCTCCCGTCTTTCCTCCCGTTACGAAGCCGGCAACGTACTTGTCGCCACTTCCGGCAATCGAGCTGTTGCTGGCCGCGAAGGCCGCCAGCGAATCGCCGCCGAGCGCCAGGCCTTTGCGTTCATCCCGCTTCCAGGTCTGCCCGCCGTCTTCGGTTTCAAAAACGGTAAAACGCCCCTTCACCGGGTCGCCCAGCAGCATGCCCTCGCCATAGAATCCGTTGAGCCAGAAGCTGTCGAAAAAACCTTCCGGAGAGTCCGGATTCTTGTAGAGCAGCGTCCATGTGGCGCAGCCATCCTCGGTCTTGTAGAGGCGGCTCTTTTCGCCCGGCCCGGAGGCCATGACGATCGCAGACGCGGAATCCCAGGCCTGCACCCCACGAAAATCAAGCTTGGCGCCGTCCGTCGCCGCATCCGGCACCGCACACTTCTGCCAATGCGCGCCGCCGTCGATGGTCTTCAGAACCGTTCCATCGCTGCCGCTGGCCCACACCACCTGCCCATCCACCGAATCGATGCCCCGCAAGCTTGCTTTTGTGCCCGAGTCCTGCATCTGCCAGACCTGCGGCGCGCGAGGCTGTGGTTGGGACGGGGCAGGCGCTGGCGATTGGGCTGCGGTAACAGTCGTGGCGGCAAGCAAGAGCAGATTCAGACGGCCAAGCAGCATAGCCTGAAGTATAAAACGGATCGATGCTTTAAACCCTCACTCCGGATGCGGCGCCGTAACATGCTCGCACACGTCCTTTATCCGCTGCATCACGCTCACCACGCCCAGCGTTTAGCCGGTATCCTTGTCCAATAAGTGAGAGGTGCTGAGCTCCGCCTTGACCCCCGCGAAGAACCTGCCGCATCCGTCCCCGGCCGGCGCAGCAGCGGCGAACCTTCCCTCGCCAACCCGATGCGGAATGGCTTCTGCTCGCCCGGCAGGAAGTGCCCTGCTTCCGTTTCACCATTTGCTGGGGCTGGGTGCGGCAAGTTTGTTCAGGTCCTCGGCGGTGGTCAAGCGGCTGATGGGAATGATTTCAAACTCCAGGGGAACCCGCAGCATGACTGTGCGGCCTCCCATCTGGATGGTGATGTCGCGGTTATTGTCGATGACCCGGCGCATGGCCGCGGCCACGATCGGCACGCTGGCCGGAGTCTGCAGTACGGCCAGCAGAGAAGAGTCGCTCCAGTGATAGATGGCGTCGTCGCTGCGCAGGCTGTGGGTGAGGAAAGCCGAGACAGCCATCACGCCATCCTGCACCGCTGCCACGCCGAATCGTTCCCCGATCATTTCCAGGCAGCCAAGCTGGAACAGGACCAGGTAGCCCTGGTTATCCTCCTCCATGATCCTGCTGACGTGCTTGAAGGCCGCCCCGCCGCCGCGCAGTCCCGCGGCATTGTCATTGGCCGTGGAGCGATCGGCCGCCGTAAGCTGCGAGGCCCTAGAAGCCCGGTTATCGGAGTTGCCCAGACTGAAAAACTCGGCCAGCTCGATCAAGTAGCCGTCGATCTCGGTCCCCGTCTGCAGGCTTCCAACCTTCTGCACCAGAGGCGCTGCGTTCCCGGACCCCGCATCGATGCCCGTCCTGGCCAGCAGATCCATTAGCAGCTTGGACGCCAGCGCCCGCCAGCCGCGCAGACGGTTGCGCAGCTCGTCTTCCGAGGCGCCGCGATAGTGCTCGAACTCCTGAATAACCTCGCGGATCAGCGCCAGCCTGTCGGCTTCCGGCAGACCATCCCTCATCTGCTGCGCCAGTTGCCCGACCTTCCCGCGGAACTCCTTGTAATCCGACGGGGCGACTTCGAGTAGATTTGCCGCAGCTCCCTCCGCCAGTTGGGTCAGGCTCCTCCCCGTGCCGGAGGCTCCCGCTTCCTTCCGTTCCGCAACGTCGGCTTTTCCCCAGGGCAGATTCACGCAAACCTCTCCCGCACTCTCCCAATCGGCAGCAAGCAACCGCTGCGACAGTTCCTTGGCGGCCGTGGTTGAGGGTTTCACGGCTGTTGCGCACCGGCTTTCCCGAAATGGAAACCCCGCCTGGCTGCCCCATTTGGAGCCCCGACGGTTTTGCGATTCCGCCAGCACCCCCCAGCCCTAGGCAGCGCGGCGATTTGCTGCACCCCCACATACCCTGGCCGCGGCTGCGGATTTGCCCTATCGCGACCTCCAAATCAAAGCCCCAGGGAGTCGCGCAATTTGCGATTCCCCGGCTAATCCTCCTGTACACTGGAGTGTTCATGGCTATCAAAACAAAACTTCCCATCGGAATCCTGGGCGCAACCGGAATGGTGGGCCAGCGCTTCATTCAGCTGCTCGAAAGCCACCCCTGGTTCGAGGTTGCGTGGCTCGCGGCCAGCGACCGGTCAAGTGGAAAGTCTTATGGCGAAGCTGCCAAGTGGCGACTCGACACGCCGCTCCCTGACCGCATCGCGCAGATGACGGTGAAGCCGGCAGACCCTTTTGGCGCGCCCCCCGGATCCGTTCCCAGGATTATTTTTGCCGCCCTCGACGCCGCCATCGCCCGCGAAATGGAACCCCTCTTCGCCAACGCCGGTTGCGCCGTCGTCTCCAATTCCAGCGCCTACCGCATGGCCCCCAACGTGCCGCTCGTCATTCCCGAAATCAACGCCGACCACCTGCACCTGATCGAAGAGCAGCCCTCGCGCGCCGAATCCGGCGGCTACATGGTCACAAATCCCAACTGCTCCACCATCGGCCTGGTCATGGCTCTCAAACCCATTGAGGCCCGCTTCGGCATCGAGCAGATCTTCGTCACAACCATGCAGGCCGTCAGTGGCGCCGGCTATCCCGGCGTGGCTTCCATGGACATCCTCGGCAACGTAGTGCCCTACATCGGCAGCGAAGAAGAGAAAATGGAAGCCGAGACGCTCAAGCTTTTGGGCAAGCTGAATGGCCACGTGGTCGAGCCGCTCCACGCAGTGGTCAGCGCGCAGTGCAATCGTGTCGCAGTCGAAGACGGCCACACGGAAAGCGTGTCCGTCAAGCTGGGCAACAAGCTCGGCCGCCCAGTGACTCGCGAAGACCTGCTCGCCGCCTGGGCCGAATTCAAGCCGCTCGCCGGCCAGGGCTTGCCCACCGCGCCCGAGCAACCCATCGAATGGGCGCCGCAGCCTGACCGGCCGCAGCCGCGCCTGGACCGCAATCGCGGCAACGGCATGGCCGTCACCGTCGGCCGCCTGCGCCCCTGCCCGGTACTCGACTGGAAGTTCACCGTGCTCTCCCACAACACCATTCGCGGAGCCGCCGGCGCCGCCATTTTGAACGCAGAGCTGCTCGCCAGCCTGGGCAAGCTTGAGCCCGTGGCCGTAGCCGCCGCGCGCGCATAGCGCATTCGGCCCAGCCACAAAGCTGGGTGCCCCATCC
>DATKGE010000210.1:0-12260 GCA_035510955.1 Occallatibacter sp.
TTGACGATTTGCGCCTGCCCGAGGGCCTTCGATTCACGTCATTTTTCCCGGGACGGATGGATCTTGCCGTGACCCAGGGGAAGCTTGTCATCCAGGATCCGAAGGATATCGAGATTTACTGGGCGCAGCCGCCCCACGGGCGATAGCCGTGGGCTGGCCGTCCTGAATTCCGGCAAAAGGGAGATTTAATGAGATTCTTTGTAGTTAGCGTAGCGGTTGCCAATCTGGCGGTTAGCAGCCTGGCAGTCGCCAGTCTGGCAGCCCAACAGGCGGGAACCCCGCAGGCGCCGCCGGTGGCCGGCGACGATATCCGCGGATATACCGACACTCCGCGATTGCCGGGACAAAAGTGGCGGGTCCACGATGCCGACCGGCCGCGCCCGAAGAAGGTGGCGCCGGGACCCCTGGTCAGCGCTCCGCCACCTTCGGATGCCATCGTCCTGTTCGACGGTAAAGATCTCTCCCATTGGGTGACCGCCGGGCGCGGGGGCCAAATCACGGAGCCCAAATGGAAGGTGGAAAACGGTTACATCGAGATCGTGCCGCGATCCGGGCGCCTGGTCACCAAGGAAAAATTCGGCGACTGCCAACTGCATATCGAATGGATGATCCCCGCCGGCACAAAGGGCCAGGGCCAGGGCCGCGGAAATAGCGGCGTGGAACTCATGATGCGCTATGAGATTCAGGTGCTCGAATCGTTCGAGAACCTGACCTATGCGGATGGCGGGGCAGCGGCGCTCTATGGCCAGTGGCCTCCCCTGGTGAATGCCTCCCGTCCCGAAGGCGAGTGGAACGTGTACGACATCCTGTTCGAAGCTCCGCGCTTCGAGAAGGAGAAGTTGGTCAAGCCCGGCTATATCACGGTGATCCACAACGGCATCCTGGTCCACCATCATCGGGAAATACTGGGCGCCACGGTGTGGCGGAAAGTGGCGGCGTACGCTCCGCATGGCGAGGAGGAGCCGCTCAGTTTGCAGGATCACGGCGACGCCGTCCGCTTTAGAAATATCTGGATTCGGAGGCTCGGTCGTTACGACCAGGACTAAGTACACCATTTCGCAAGTACGCTATCGTATTTGCGCGACCGGGAATTATGTTAGCGAACTTCCGAATGACGTACTAAGTGAAGATCGACCCCAGGGACTTACTGCTTCGACGAAAAGGAGAACAAGGTGAATATTGAAAAGCTTCAACCAGCGGCGCGGGGTGGTAGCGTCAGACGGCTCCTCCGCGTACTGCCCTTGATTGCGGCAACGGGTATCCTCTTTGCGCAAAACACCGGCAACATCGAAGGGACGGTGAAGGACCCGAATGGAGCCACCGTTCCGAACGCCAAAGTTCAGGTAGTCAATATCGAGACAAACAGCAAACGGGATTTCTCCACTAATGAACTCGGGTATTACCTGGCAGGCAATTTGCCGTAGGCTCCTACCGCATGATTGTTCAGAAGGAGGGTTTCCGCAGCACCGTTCGGGAACCGATTCTCATTTCGGCTCAGAGCAACCTGGCGGTGGACTTTGCGCTTCAGCTCGGTGCGCTTACCGAGACCGTCACCGTCACCGGGGAGGCGCCGCTCTTGGATATCTCGGCCACCGCCAACCCGAGCAATCTCTCGGCCAAGTTCATCGACGATCTGCCGCTGCTCAACTTCGCCGAAAAGGGCAACATCACGGACAACCTGCGATTCCTGCCCGGGAACACTTCGAGTAATGGGGCCTTGAGCAGCGGTGAGCCGGCTGAGTCGTGGTCGGGCCGCGTGAATTCGGCGCTGCAGGGCGCCACCGAGGTGTTTGTCGACGGCGCGCCATCCAGCGAGTTTAGCGCCCGGCGCGGCGCCATCCTGGAGAATGGCCCGACCGTCGAGGCCGTGGCCGAGTACGCCGTGGTAGCCAACGCCTTCAACGCCGAGTACGGCGGTTTTGGGAGTTGGTTCACTACCGTCACCATGAAATCCGGCACGAATCAAGTCCATGGGCAGGTCAACGACTATTTCGGCAATGACGACCTGAACGCCCGCAATTTCTTCCAGGGTCCGGTACAACCGAAGCTGCGGCTTAACGAAGGCGGCTTCCAGTTTGGCTTCCCGATATATATACCCAAGGTTTACGATGGCCGCAACAAGACTTTCCTGTTCTTTAGCCAGGGCATCTTCGAATCCCGCCAGGGCGGCACGGGAGGCCTTCAGACCATTCCTGCAGCGGCTTTCAAGACGGGCAATTTCAGCAGTTTCGTGAACGCATCGGGCGTGCAGATTCCGATCTTCGACCCTGGGACCACGCGGGCGGACGGAAATGGCAGCTTTGTTCGTACTCCGTTTCCCGGCAACATCATCCCAACCTCGCAGATCAGCCCGGTTTCGGCCAAAATCACGGCGTTGCTGCCGAACCCGAACCTTCCGAGCGAATCCAACAATTGGTACAACCACACGGGGGCCTATCCTTTCTTCAATACCTTCACTTCCCTGGCGAAACTCGACCACAGTATCTCCACGAAACAGAAGATCGCGCTCACGTACCAGAATGAGTGGCGCCCCCGGCTCATCAACAATAGCGGCTGGGGGTTCACCGCCAACGCGGTGTCCGGCCTTCCCAACGAGCCGGACGTACTGGAAGGTTTTCAACTCCAGACCGTTACCAGCCAAACCTGGCGGCTCAACCACGACTACACGGTCAGCTCTACCGTGCTCAACCACCTCACTTTGGGGGTTGACCGGTACGTCAATCCGTATAGCAACACCAGCGTCGGGCAGGGCTGGGACAAGGCACTCGGCATCACCGGAATGCCGAACGACCTGGGCGCATTTCCACAGATCGCTTTTTCCGGCGGCACCGCGTCGTCCATCAGCATGGGCCTCACCAGCAACGGTGTGGGAGCGGAGACGCGCTACTCCGTCAGCGAGAGTCTGACGTGGATTCGCGGACACCACACTTTTAAATTCGGGGGCTCCCACTGGCGGTTCGAAAACAACAGCCGGAACGAATCCTCAACCGCCGGATCATTTTCATTCAGCAACCAGATGACCAGCCAGCCGGACTCCTCGAACCTGACGAGCTGGGGCAGTTCCTTTGCGAGTTTCCTGCTGGGAGATTTGCAAAACGCCAACACCACGCTGCCGAACACCACGGGCTATCGGTTCGGCCACTATTCTCTGTTCGCGCAGGACGACTTCCGAGTGAGCTCCAAGCTCACTCTGTCTTACGGGCTGCGTTGGGATGCCGCTACCGCGCCTTACGAGATCAACGGCCAAGTAAGTTCTTTTAGTCCCTCGGTCATGAACCCCGTGGGCGTTTTGGGCGCGCTGGTTTTTGGCGGCAGTGGGGCTGGCCGCACCGGGAACCAATTCGAACAGATGTGGAAGAAAGGTTTTGGTCCGCGCCTGGGCTTGGCTTACGAACTGACGCCCAAGACCATCATCCGGGCTTCGGGAGGGATCTATTATTCCGACGCAACGGACACCGGCGGGTATACCGCGGGCTTTACGGCATCACCCAGCTTCAGCTCGCCGGATAACTACACCCCCGTCTACAACTGGGGAACCGCCAGCTTCCCGTCTAACTACGCCCTGCCCCCGCAACTGACGCCGAGTTTCCAAAACGGCCAAAGCATAAGCTGGCTGCTTGCGGAAGGTACTCGCCTGCCTCAGATTCTGACTTGGAATGTTGGAATCCAGCGCGAACTGTTGAAGAACATGGCGCTCGACGTCTCTTACATCGGGAGCCATTCGACGCACTTGTCGGCGGGCAGCAATTTCAACTACGTGAATGACAGCTACCTCTCGCTTGGGAGTCTGCTCTTGCAACCGGCGGGTTCGGCCGCGGCCGCCGCTGCCAATGTCCCGGTGCCGTTCCCCACGTTCTCCACCTTCAATGTGCACACCGTGGCCCAAGCGCTCATGCCCTACCCCCAGTACACCTCGGTCGGCACCGGATCGGAAAACGACCCGGTAGGCAGGGCGCGCTTCAACTCCTTGCAGGTCAAGGTGAACAAGCGATACTCCAACGGTCTCACGCTGCTGGCCTTCGTTACCTGGATGAAGAACATGAGTTCGCTCGAAAGCGACCAGTACACGCCCGTCCGGCCAATCGTCTACAGTGGCGATTCCCCGCCGTTCGTTTTTGTGATCAACGCGAGTTACGAACTGCCCTTTGGGCCGAACAAGAGGTTTCTCAGGTCGAACAACCCGGTCTTGAAATGGGTGGCGAGCGGCTGGAACATCGCCGGTTACGCGCGCTACAGCTCCGGCGACGCCTTGAGCTTCACCGTATCCAACAATCTCTCGGTTCTGGGATATGGCGCCAAATTCGCGAATTACGTGCCTGGCGTGTCCATATTCGGCACGACCGATCCGCGCGACTTCAACCCGGCTGTCGACAAGTATTTCGCTCCGGCGGGCGCATTTGTCGTTCCTCCCACTTACCAGTTCGGCAACATAGCTCCCGTTTTGGACTGGGTGCGAGGGTGGTGGCAGAAATCGGAGTCGGTTTCCCTGGGAAAGTCGTTCCCCATCAAAGAGAGGCTCCACGCGCAGTTCCGCATGGATATTAATAATCCGTTCAACTTCGTGCGTTGGGGCGATCCCAACACCAGCATCACCAGCGCGAACTACGGAGTCGTGAGTTCGGCGGCCGACCCCAGGAAAATGCAGCTTTACCTTGCGGTGCAATTCTGACGGTAGAGCGAGGTAAGCGCGATTGTAACGAGGCGCGATCCTTTTTAGGGGATCGCGCCTCCATCGTGTCGTGAGGAGGTAAGCGTCGTGCGTAAAATAAATCGATCTGGTTTCCTGATATTGGCCTTGAGTTTTATTTCGCTGGGCCAGAACGGTCCGGTGACCGCGCAGCATGCGCGCACTTCTCCGGATTTCATGAACCGTGCCGTCATCTATCAAATCTGGCTGCGTTCCTTCACCCCCGAAGGGACTCTGTATGCGACCACGGCCCATTTGCCATATATCGCCGATCTTGGCGCCACGATCGTCTATGTGAGCCCGCCCAACGTGCACGGATATCCCTCCGTGTTCGGCCCTTCCACCCCGTACGAGATCAAGGATTACGACGTGATCGATCCCGAGTATGGCTCGGAGGCCGACCTGAAAACGCTGGTATCCGAGGCCCACAAATTAGGGCTGAAGGTGATTATGGATATCGTCTTCGCACATAGCGCCAACGACAACGTCTTGCTGAACAGGCCGGGCTTCTACCAGCGCACGAAGGACGGCGCGCTCATCATGTCGCGGTGGCACACCCCGATGCCGGATTACACCAATCCGCAAGTGCACGAGTACTTCCGCAACAACCTGCTGCACTGGGTAAGGGACGTGGGCATGGACGGTTTCCGCGCCGACGTGGCGGGCGGTGTCCCGGTGGATTTCTGGAACGAGGCGCGGGACGCCATGGACAAAATCAATCCCAACGTGATCATGCTCGCCGAGGCGGACGTGCCGGAGCACCAACTCAAGGCCTTCGACATCAGCTACAACTTCCCCTACTACGCGGCGCTGACGTCGGTGGTGGTCAATGGCGAATCGGCGGAACACATCCGGCAACAATGGGAGAAGGCGAAGGCTGCCTTTCCGCAAGGGGCGCGCTTTCTGCACTTGAATGACAACCACGACCGGAATCGGGCGGCCGTGGTGTTCGGCGAAAAGGCGGCTCTCGCCACGTCGGTGTTGGACTTCACGCTGGACGGAATTCCGTTCCTTTACAACGGTGAGGAGGTCGGCGACACGACGGCCCCTCAACAGCAGTCCCACGTGGCCATCCGGTGGGACATCTGGAAGCCGGAGGGCCAGCGTCGCACCAGCATTGCCGGGCAACAGAACGCCAAACTCCGCGTGTACAAGCAGATCGTCCAGATGCGGCGGGACGAGGCCGCGCTCACCTCCGGTGAATTGACCTGGGTCGACAACAGCAATCTGGACGGTGTCGTCAGCTTCCTCCGGAAGAAGGGCAACGAAGAGATTCTGGTGTTGATCAATCTGACCAACCGCATCACCAAGATCCAGGTGGACGTGCCGGCATCGGACTACGCCCAGGCACGCGATTTGCTGAAAAGCCGAACGCTGCCGGCTTCTCTCTCTCCGGACAAGTTCAGTTGTCAGCTAGGGGCGTTCGATTACGTGGTGGCGAAGCGCGCTGCCACGAAGACTCCGTAAGAATCGTTGCTGCCCCAGCTACAAACTCTGGCGAATGGCAGCACAGACGGGAGCGGATCTATTTTGGCGCACCCGCCGGAATGCGCGTTGAGCGCCCAATCACAGTAATGCCTATCAGGGTATGGTAGAATGCCTGCAAAGGCACTCACCTATGGATTCGAACGCCCGTAGCATCGTGAAAGCCGTAAGCTATCGGCTGCTCGGGTCCGCGACCACGGGGCTGATCTTCTTTGTGCTGACGCGGAAGGGCGGTTTGTCGTTGGGTGCCAGTGGGCTGGATATGGTTCTGAAGATTGGGGCCTATTTCGTTCATGAACGAATCTGGAATCACATCGAGTTCGGGCGTCGCAGCAAAGCGCCGGAGTATGAGATTTAGAAAAATGGTATCCATTGTTGGTCAATCCTGGCCAAACAACCCGACCACCCGAAAGGAACCTGCAAAGACAACGCACAACTGTATGCGCGCCTATGCGCGCCGGATTCTTCGGATGGTATTCACTGGCCGGGACGCCGGCCCAGCGGCATAGAGCAAGCAGATCGCGGGTTCCGCTGCATTTGGCCCCGGCGGGAGCGCTCGGCGGCGAAGAGTAGGTGGAGCACTGCCCATGTCCCGCTCGCGCGCACGGGAGTTCGGCTCACGCGACGACGCTCGCTCGAAATCGCGGTCGTGCGCCGCGGCGCATGGTTGCCTTGACAGGTTGCTTGACAGGTTGCTTTGACCTATTGTCAAGGCATCCCAGTGGTAGTATACTCCGCTCAGAGACTTTAGGATAGCCGGATGAATTAGCTGGTCAATTCTCTCGGCCTTGGATACTGTAGGGTGGGCGAATATGCGCGCTTAGCATACTCCTGCCGCGGTCCGCGTCCAGATTATTGTTCCGGCTACCCTTAGTATGGGAGGCTAGTGAACCATGCGCCGTCAAATTGACTTGGCTACGTCTTCGCCAGGAACTATCCCGCAAGTCATTGATTCTTGGGCCAAGTGCGCCCAGCCGATTCCAAACCAGCCAAGACGGATCGCTTCCATCTTGCTCCTGTTGGCTGTCTTCCTGTCCGTTTTGGCGATGCCGGCCCTCGCCCAGTTGGGCGCCACCATCTCCGGCGTTGTGACCGACCCCTCCGGGGCTGCCGTGCCCGGGGCGACTTTGACCCTGACCGACCAGGACACCGCGCTTGTCATCGCCACGGGGAAGTCCGACACCAGTGGAAACTTCGAGTTTCTGGCCGTCCGGGCGCCGGGCAGCTACACCATTTCCGTTCAGGTCGCCGGTTTCTCGCGGCTCGAAAAGAAGGACATCGTCGTCACGGCCGGTGAGCGACGGTCGGTCGGGTCTCTCCCCCTGGTTGTCGGCACGGCGAGCGAAGCGGTGAGCGTGAGCGCCGACGTCACTCCCGTTCAAACCAACAGCGCGGAGCGCTCGGGCGACCTGGATGAGCACGAAATCTCAGCCCTCCTCGCCCGCGGACTGAATTTTGCAGGGCTGATGAGGAGTCTTCCGGGCCTCTCCGGTGGCGTCGACCCCACTTCGCCTGCCGGCAACAGCGGGCAGGCTTACTCAGCCTTGAACGGTGCGCGCGCCAGCGTCTCGCTTCCGACCGTAGACGGAGTCAATGCCACCGACCCATCCAGCCAAGGCCAGCTTTACGGAGCTGCGGGGATCGATACGTTATCCGAGATCAACGTGAAGACCTCGAACTACCAGGCCGAATACGGCGGCAGCGCCGGAGGGAACGTCAATTTGACGACCAGAGCCGGCACCAAGGACTTTCACGGCGATGTGTATTCTTATCTTCGCAACGAGGACCTTAACGCGAACGACTACTTCAACAACAAGAACAAAGTTATCAGACCGCGTTACCGGTATGTGATTGGCGGGGCCAGCGTCGGCGGGCCGGTCCCGCTGCCAGGGAGGTTCAAGAACAAGGTATTCTTCTTCGTTAACGATCAGTACCTCTACAACGGTGCCCCTGGTTCCCTGCAAGAGTTGACGATGCCGACGGCTTTGGAGCACAGCGGCGATTTCTCGCAAAGTCTTACCGTCGGCGGAGCCCTGATTCCGGTGTACACGTCCGGAACCAAAACCCCGGAGCCGGGCAACGTCGTTCCCGCGAGCCAGATTAGCTTGTTGGGGCAGAAACTCCTGAGCATCTTCCCGTTGCCTAACTATAACAACCGGGCCGTCAGCGGGGGGAACTACAATTACCTGTTCACGGATAGTCCCACAAACCGTGCCAACCAGTATACGTACAGAATGGACTTTCTGTTTACCGAGAAGTTCCGGATGTACGGGCGTAACACGCAAATCAACAGTCACAATCAAGGCTATTCGCCCGCCGTGGCGGATGGGCCGCCCTGGGGTTTGATGAAAGGTTTTTACGATCAACGCATTGAAACCCCGGGAATCAACCTTTTGTACACCATCAGGCCCACATTGATTAACGAAACGACTTTTGGTGTGAATCACTGGGATGAACCTGGTGGCTGGCTCACCCCTGCGGATTTGGCCAAGGCCCAGCGTAGTACCTATGGCCTCCAGGGCCTGGGGCAATGGTATCCAGCCAATAACCCCTACAATTACATGCCGGAAATGAGCTTTTCGGATGTTCCGGACGCGGCCGGATTTTCTTACGATTCCCGTAACCCGATCGACGGTGCGACTACCATTTTCACGGCCATCGACACCATCACCAAGGTCTGGGGCAAGCACACCTTTAAGGCCGGGGCCACGATATCGCGCAGCCGGGCATGGAAGGGTAATCAGGCTAGTTATTATTCGGGCAATTTCTCGTTCGGAAAGAACGTGAACAACCCGCTCGATACCAACTACGGCTATGCAAACGCCATTGAGGGCGTTTACGGCACGTACCAGGAAAGTGAAGCCAGACCTGGCGCGGACTTCCGCTCTGGCTCATTCGAAGAGTTTGTGCAGGATTCGTGGAAGGTTGCCCCGAGGCTGACTTTGGAAGTGGGAATCCGCTTTACAACGTGGCGTCCTTGGTTCCAGCGTTCCGATATACAGTCCGCCTTCGACCCCAGTGTGTGGAATCCAGCCAACGCATCCGAGCTCTACCAGCCTGCACTGAACGCGGCGGGGGTGCGGGTTGCGGTCAATCCAGTTACCGGGGTGCAGTACCCCGCGGTTTTGATCGGCGCGCTTGTGCCCGGAGTGGGCAGTCCGTTGGATGGGCTGCTCATAGCAGGTAAGCCCGGAGTTCCACAGGGCATGACGAACGTGCAGCGTGTCACTCCGGGGCCGAGATTCGGCTTTGCGTGGGACGCGTTTGGCGATGGGAAAACCGCGGTCCGGGGCGGCTTCGGCATCTCCGTTTTGCCTCAGACCGAAATCAATACCTCCGAGCAAAATCAGCCACCGTTCAATTATAACCCGACGGCCTACTATGGAACCCTGACCACGTTCCTGAGCGGCCTGAATTCCATCTTCCCCTCCAGTGTGCAGGGGGCAGACTGGACCAAGTTAGCGCAAATGTATAGTTTCAGTACCGGCGTTCAGCGGGAGGTCGGCTTTGCAACCGTCATCGATGTAGCGTTTGTCGGCAATCTGGGCCGTCACCTTCTACAGAGCCAGAGCCTGAACACGCTTCCCTACGGGGAGCGGTTCCTCGCCGGCAGCCAGGATGCAACGAACCCCGGCCACCCGCTTCCGGATACTTTCCTTGCCCCGTACGTTGGCTTGGGGACTATCAATTACGGAGAGCCTGTCGGCAGCTCGAACTATTATGCGCTACAGACGCAGGCGAACCGGAGATTTTCACATGGGCTGGAATTCAAGACGAATTTCACCTGGTCCAAATCCATGGATTACAGCTCATCCGACACCTCGGGGCTGGCTGTCTATGCGAGCCGAAGGCTGATTAATTACGACTTGTCGAGTTTCGACCGCACCTACATCGCGAATATCGCGTGGCTGTACGAGATTCAAGCCACACGGCACCTGAGGAATCCGTTTGCCAAGGCTACCGTGGGAGGTTGGAATTTGTCGGGGACATTGACCTTCGCCAGTGGAGCTCCCTCGGGCGTGAGCTTTTCCACCAACACCGGTGTCGATCTGATCGGGGGCGGCGATGGACAGAGAATCGATGTCTCCGCCAACCCGAACCTCCCGCGCGGCACCCGAAACGGAACCGAGTGGTTTAATACGAGCGTGTTCTCGCTTCCCCCACTGGGCTATATTGGAAGCGCCAGCCGGTACCCGTATCGCGGACCCGGGCAGAACCAGTGGGATCTGTCCATATTCAAGAAGTTTTCCATCCACGAGAGGGCCAAAGTAGACCTCCGTGGCGAGTTCTACAATGCCTTTAATCACGTTCAATGGTCGGGTATTAATGCGTCGGCCGTATTCAATACGACCACCTTGGCGCAGACGAACTCGTTGTTCGGTCAAGCTACGTCCGATCGCGGGGCCCGTGTCGTACAGCTTGCTTTGAGAGTGGATTTCTAGCCGGCACGCGGCACGCCGCTTGTCTGAGAAACCAGGTGTTGGGTTCACTGGGTTGGTGGGGTGCCTCGCCGGCCGTTTTGTTCGTGAGTGGGTTATATCAACCAGGCCAGTATTGCCTCGGTGGCCGCGGTGTCTCGGATAAGTCCGAGTGAAGCCGGTCCCGAGGGGTGTGCGTAGGATTACTACCTCTGTTAGGGTGCCATTTATGAATAGCCTTATGCCAAGAGTGCTCCTGTTTGGACTCCTCCTCCCGCCCTGCGCCGGCTGGGCGCAGACCAACCCACCCGATCCGAAGCGTGCCACGGAGTTTGTCGCTAATTCGGCGGCCGGATTGACGACCCTCCAAAC
Organism: Occallatibacter sp.; assembly: GCA_035510955.1. GTDB lineage: Bacteria > Acidobacteriota > Terriglobia > Terriglobales > Acidobacteriaceae > Telmatobacter. Next base: position 10,963 of record DATKGE010000210.1, read on the forward strand.
GTGGTACGTTCAGGAAACGGGCCTATGGAAAACGACCGGGTGGTGGAACGCCGCCAACGCGCTAACCATGCTGGATGATTACTCGAAGGTGAGCGACACCCCGGATTTCCGCGCCGTCATGGCGAATACGTTCGAGCGCAATTCCAACGGCAAGTTTCCAAATTTTCTAAATGAGTACTACGACGACGAAGGCTGGTGGGCGTTGGGCTGGGCGGGCGCTTACGAGCTCACGCACGATGCGCGCTATCTCGCAATGGCGGAGACCATCTTTGCCGATATGTCGGGAGGGTGGGATGATACTGTCTGCGGCGGCGGCATCTGGTGGAAGAAGCCCAAACAGTATAAGAATGCCATCGCTAATGAGCTATTCCTTTCCGTGGCCGCAAAGCTGGCGAGTCTAACGCCAGACGCACAGAAGCGGGCCACCTACTTCGACTGGGCGCAACGGGAATGGAAGTGGTTTGCGGCATCCGGCATGATCAATTCGGAAAACCTGGTGAACGACGGGTTGGATGCCTCGTGCAAAAACAACCATCGAACCACCTGGACCTACAATCAGGGCGTGCTCATCGGCGGTCTGACCGTGCTGTCCAAGCAGTCCGGCGATCCGAAGCCCTTGGAGGCCGCTCAGGCCATCGCGTTGTCGGCGATAGCGCGGCTGACGGACCTGGATGGCGTACTCCATGATCCCTGCGAGCCGGCCCGCTGCGGGAACGATGCACCGACGTTCAAAGGCGTTTTCGCGCGCAATCTGGCCGTGTTGAACGCAGCGGCTCCCGTGCCGGGGTTCCGCGCCTTTTTGCGGAGGAACGCCGAGAGCATTTGGAAGAATCGTGACGCCGATGGCAAGTTCGGGGTGGTCTGGTCCGGGCCTTCCGAGTTGAAGACCGCCGCGACCCAGGTTTCCGCTCTGGACGCCCTGGTGGCCGCCGCCGAAGCGGAGGGGGCCTCCGCCAAGAAGTAGGCCGCCGTTGCCGGCGGGCTTCGTTGGTGAACAAGGCGGCGACGGAGCGCCCGCCGATGGGCCTTCTACGCAAGTGTATCCGTTCCGGTTCCACGGTTTCAGCTGAAAACGCCCGCCCCGCCTCGCACCCCCCAACAAGAAAAGCCGGCGCCCCCTTGCGGGAGAGCCGGCCCCGTTGCTCCGATATCCTGCCGACTGGGTATCTCCTTGACTCACCCGACCCCAACCTGTAGATTTGGGCTGTGGAGGATTACCCGCGAACCATCCAGGAGTTCGAGGAGCGATTTTCGACCGAGGAGGGTTGCCGAGCATACTTGGTGAGTCTTCGGTGGCC
>DATKGE010000211.1:0-2034 GCA_035510955.1 Occallatibacter sp.
AGGGTGCTGTTCACGTTAGTGCGCAGCGCAGCAAAGGCCGGGGCCAACCCGCACAGCAATCCGGTGACGACCGCGAGCAACAGTGCAAACCCTACCACCGGCCAGTTGAGCGCAATTTCATTGATGCGGGGAAGGCTCTCCGGCAGCATGCTCTTGCCCACCATCAAGGCCAGGGCGGCAAGAGCAAGCCCCACCACGCCGCCGCTCAGGCTCAGTACAAGGCTTTCGAGAACTGCCTGGCGCAGCAAGGCCAGTGCGCGTGCGCCCAGCGCGAGGCGCACGGCAATTTCGCGCTGCCTGCGGATGGCGCGCACCAGCATGAGACCGGCAAGATTGACGCAGGCAATCAGCAGCACCACAGCTACGGCCAGGAACAGCGTCCGCAGCAGCGGGCGCGTATGTTCCACGGTCTCCTCCTGCAAGGGACGAACCACGGAACTTATGTGCAGCGAGGCCATCATGGGCGGATAGTTGCTCATGATCTCCTGCGCGACGCGCTCTGCGTCGCTTTGCGCCTGGGCGGCAGAGAGACCAGGTTTGAGCCGGCCCACCATGTGGTAGCTCCAGTTGGCCCCGGCCGCGGGCGTAAGCTCGTCTGCCGTAAAGCTCATGGGAACCCACAATTCAGAGCGATTCAATTGCCCCGGCACAAGAGGGAACTCGAAGCTCCGCGGCATGATGCCGATGACGATGTAGGGCTTGCGGTCGAGCAGGATCTTTGTGCCCAGGATCTGCGGATTGGCATTGAAGCGGCTTCTCCATGCGGCATAACTCAACACCGCCACCTGCTGGCTATGTTCGTCTTCGTCGGCCGTGAACACGCGGCCGAGCAGCGGCTGAACGTCGAGGGCGGTAAAGACTCCGGCGGTAAGCCGCGAAGCATTCACCTGGGCAGCCTGGCCGGCCCCGGAAAGCTCGTACCTGGAGAAGATATATCCGCCCAGGCCCGCAAAGGATTTCGTGTCGCGCGTATAGGCGCGAATATCCGGTACCGTCACGCCAATTTCGCCGTTGTCTCCGATGCCGGCCCCTGCAAGCCGATCGGCCAGCACCATGACCCGGCCGGGGTCGGGAAACGGCAACGGCCGCAACAGGACGCCCTCAACGATGGAAAAAATCGCCGTCGTTGCCCCGATGCCGAAGGCCAGCATCAGCACCGCAGTGATCGAGAATCCGGGCGACTTGCGCAATTGCCGCAAAACGAATCGGAGATCGAAAAGAAGATTCTGCACCGAGTTCCTCATCGAGGGTGTGGTAACGATCCTAACATTTCCTCAGCCGAAATGTTCTTGCATCGACCCACGCGGGCGCAGGCGAACTGGTTCAGAATGCGCCGGACGGGTTGACCCTTCATTTCACGAGCGCTCGAACCTGGGATCAGGTGTCCGCTGACGAGCATGCACCGGCAGCCTTACCCCTGTAGAGGCCGCATTCTATCCGACGGTGAGCACCAGCTTACCGAAGTGGGAGGCTTCTTCCATGCGGGCCAGGGCTTCGCGGGCTTGCGACCAGTGGAAGTTTTCGCCTACCGGCCGCAGAACGGCCAGGGTGATGGCTTTGTTCAGATCCTCGAAGTCCTTGCGCGAGCCGACGTAGATGCCCTGTATGCGGACCTGCTTGTGGAGGATGGTGTTGATGGGGAAGGCAGCGGCATCGGCAGTTCCGCTCAGCACGCCCACTTGGGCGATGGCGCCGCCGATGCGCAGCGCGCGCAGGGAGCGGGGCAGCGTGGCCAGTCCGCCCACTTCGACCACAAGATCGACGCCCTGCCCGCCGGTTTCGTCCAGCGCCCAGCGGTCCCATTCGGGATTCTCCTTGTAGTTGACACCCGCGTCGAGGCCGAGCGAGTAAGCGCGCTCCAGCTTTTCGGAACTGCTGGAAATGCCGAGCACGCGCGCGCCCCTGAGCCTCGCAAGCTGCAGCGCAAAGATGGCCACGCCGCCGGTTCCCTGGATGAGCACGGTGGCTCCGGGTTTGAGATCGCCCGCCGACAGGGCGTTCCAGGCAGTGACGGCGGCGCAGGGCAGGGTGGCG
>DATKGE010000212.1:0-6579 GCA_035510955.1 Occallatibacter sp.
CCTGGAGGCCGACCTTTGGGTCCTGGACCGAACCCTGCAGATTCTGTTCGGCGAGGTAGGCCAAGTCGTCAAGGGCATCCGTCAGAGTATCACCAAACGCCGCCTAATCGGCCCCAAACGCAAAACGCTGAACGCGGTTGCCAACTACCTCTACCGCAACCGCACCCGGATGCGCTACCACGAATACCTTGCCAAGGGATGGCCGATTGCCAGTGGCCCGGTCGAAGGCGCCTGCAAGAACCTGATCAAAGATCGCATGGAACGTTCCGGCATGCGCTGGACCGAGCAGATGGCGGAGGCCATCGTCCAACTCCGAGCCATCTACCTCTCAGGCGACTTTGATGGCTACTGGCAATTCCACATCGATCAGGATCAGCGCCGCCTATACCCAGTTGTCTGGGCCGTCGTTCCAAAGTAGCCACACCCGAAACAATTCGGGACCGAGTGCGGCCCTGCCCTGCTCGGGAGCAATCCCCGAAGCTTGGGCCAGCTTCCGGATACCCGACGATCCAGAGGTTCAACTACTTCGGTTTATGCCGTGGTGAGTGAGACATCGGGGTAGACTGGCTCTCAGCTCAAGAATCACATCAACACCGTCTCGTGTGCGCATAGCAGGTAAGCAGCGTCCTCGACGATCAGTTCTTTTCCAAGTTCATGGATGCGGCCGGCAGCGTGAACGGCCGATTCCGGAGAGCCACCAAAGAAACAGTCAACTGCGTTTTCTTGGGCCAGAAACACGTAGTAGGGGCCGATGCGGACTCCCTGCCCAGCCACTAGACGGAACGTCCGCTCATAGACCCTTGCACTGACGTAGATCTTATGCGCATCGGCGAATGCCCGAAGCCGCCCGCTGTCTTCGAGTACGGGGGCGATGCTAGTCTGCCAATTTGTCGACCCTGCAGTCTCATCCGGAGACGGTGGAGGTGCTTTCGCGAACTCTTTGTCGTACTCTGCGCAATACTCTGCGTAAGCCTCAGGTGCTTGCCATACGGCAAATGGTCCCCCCTCATCGATCGGGCCCACGGAGCCTACGCTAAATAACGTTTCAGAGGTCCTCCGGACGCTGTAGGCGAAGTTTCTCCATGAATCACTTGAGAATTCGAGTTCGTCGTCGATCCGCAGCATCCTCTCCAGCGCCTCACCGACAAGAACTCCATACGAGGCCAGGTCCCGACGACCTCGCCGGGCGGCCTCTTCCATCCCTCGTTTCAGCGCGTCAGTGTCGGTCTTCCCGTCCCGCATCGGCGCCTTCACCAAGTCTTCCAAACCTGGACGGTGTGCGGCGTCATCCCGCTTTTCCTCGTGTCTACGTTTGACATCAGAGAACCAATGAAGCGGCAAGGACTGAGTCCATTGGCCCGATGGAAAAAGGGTTAACCAATCCGCGCACAATTCGAACTTTGGATTCGGACCAACAAACCCTTCACCACTGCCTTGACCGCTCCAGCATATATTCCAAGGGGCAACCTCCGGGTGTAGATCTTCGAGCCGGAATCGGTTCTGCCGTTTGATTGACGCGGCGCTGTTGTACCCGGAATTTGTACCTGAAGGTCAAATCGGGAACTAACGTCCCGGTCAAATTGTCTATTACCATCCCGCATACATCCTACCGCGACAGAGCGCAAAGCGGAAATCCCTCATCAGTTGATCGAGGCCGTGGACCGACCATCGCGTTAGCACTCCGGTCGTTCATGTGGGCTTCTCGTAGATTGGACCAACGATGGCGGATCAGTCGGTCCAGTCTACGAAAAGAGGGTTTCACGGCCCCAAGCTTGTGGGCACGCGCCCCGCACCCCTGTCATTCAACGCTGCGCCAGTGCTCGGGAGCGATCCCTTAACCTGCGGCCCTTCCGGCTGGCCGACCCTACGGCCACAGCAGGTGTTTCTCGCGCTCCCGCCAGATTAGGTCTCCCGGGGCCCGATAGGCCACGGGTTTGGAGAGCGCCTCATCCGCCTCTTCTACCGTCAGCAGAACCGTGGTCTTGGTGCGCGCCATTCCGCTGGCACACGCGGGGGAACCGAGCGCGGCCACGCTCACATGATCCGGCAGATCCGCAATTAGAATGACATCGTTCTCGCCGAGGCAGAAGTAAATGGCATCGAGTTTTCCGCCCAGCTTCTTGACAGCCTGCGTGATGGGCGGCCTTCCGGCCGGAGGGCTTGTCATTGGCCAGCCCTTTGTGCCCCTCGGCTGTAGAAAGCGGAGTGGTGGCGGGGTAAGGTGAGGCTTCTCTTCCAGATGGAGCTGTGATTCAGTAGGTAGCGAAGGCGATCGTCCAGCTTTACCTCACATGGAAGCCTCCGATCATGCTGCACCAATCGGGACCGATGCCAAGTGTCCTTAGTTGTGCTTACAGCGCCGCCGGGCCGATTGCATGGATGCCAGAGAAGGTTCATACCGCCGGGCACTGCCGAGCAGTCCGGCAGTCGGCCAGAGTCGGGAAAATAGGCGCAGATTGGCCAGTAAACGACTCAACTGGACGGCCCCCGCGGGGCCGTCCAGGTCGCCCTCCCAAGCGGGAGGGTGATCATTTCCACCGACGCGTGGTCTCGTCGCGGCGCTCCTTTCCAGCGGATGTCAAAAGGGCTGGCATTCGATCCCCATAGCTCTCGGTCCGGCTCAGTTCAACGAATTCTATCGGTAGTGCCTTCAGGTATTCACTTGCGGAGGTTCTGGGAAAAAGCCCGCCTGTGCCGGCGTTGAAAGAAAGGGCTTCCCCGGATTATATCTCTTTTGGTATACTGTAAATATAAGCTGGACGGTCGAGACCCTGAATGAAACCGTTGATGCGGAGGTCGAGGCCTTGCCCGAAGACATGCGGGCGAGGCTGGCGCGCATCGCAAAGCTCATCGAGGAAAAGGGCCTGGAGCGTGTGGGCGAACCGCACGTGAAGCATATTGAAGGCCGCATTTGGGAAATGCGGGCTGAAGGGCCGCAGCGGAATTTCGCGGGCGCTGTACGTTACGGCCGTGGGCCGGCGCGTGGTGATTGTCCGGGTCTTCGTGAAGAAAACGGAGAAGACGCCGCGGCGGGAGATTGACCTGGCCTTGTCCCGCGCGAAATCGGTTTAATGATGGAGGTGTAGCAATGGCACGCATAACTGAGATGCACAAGAAGTGGCTGAAAGAGCCGAAGTACAAGAAGGCTTACGACGCGCTAGAGGAGGAGTTTGTCCTGGCGGGCGCCGTCATGGACGTGCGCAACCGCGCCGGTCTGACGCAAGAGGAGCTGGCCCGGAGGATGGGCACGACGCAGCCCGTCGTCGCCCGTCTGGAAAGCGGACGCTCCCGCCCGTCGATGCGGACGCTGGAGCGCCTGGCGGAAGCTACCGGGTCGCGGTTGCTCATCAGCTTTGCGCCGCTGGAAGGGAAGCGGCCTGCGAGCCGATAACGGGGCGGGGAAGTAACACGCGCTGGCATGTAAACGTGTAATCATGCTTTAACGATTCCTCAACAGGTTATGGCATCAATCTCCCTTGTCGGCCCGCGAGGTGTAGATTGAGGCTCGCGTGATCGACAATCAGGGTATCCCTCAAGAAGCGGAAAAATAGCTTGAAGCGGCGCTGTCTGGCGGGCTAAAGATAAGCGGGGCCGTCGCAGACTGGAGAAATTTGCCGTGACACAAGATAAGCTTTTCGATGTGCGCTGCTGCGACTTCTGCGGCGATCCTGACTTCAGGAGAACATCAACGAGGCAAGCTGGTTAATGGCACTGCATCCGGACTTTCCACGATCACCCTACGCTACTCTGCCGCCAGACCTCCGCTGGTTTCCAGCGGCAGAAGAGCTACGCAGTACCGCTTATGAAAAATTACTGCCGCCCCTGGTGGCCAAGGTGCGCGAGGGCATTGACCTTGTCCCGAAATACATCCCCGCCGAAGTCTTTGACAAGCGGGCGGTGGACAAAGGCCAGGTGGTCTTCCACGACGTAAGCTTCGTCGAGGCCACGCCGCGCTATGAGAAAAAGAACAAGCTTGCGGTCAGGATCGAGCTGACGGACTTCTCCGTGTATTACACCCAGGGCGCCGCCGAGGCCGCGATTGCCGCCATGAAGGAAGGCAAGAGCGAGGTCATGTGCGAGCAGGGACAGCTCTACAAGGTAAGCAAGAGCAAGGACGGGATCGTCAAAAAGGATCGCTTAACCAAGCACTGGACGGACTGGGTGGACTACTGGGCGGTGGACTTCGACTATATGAGCCGCAAGGAGATTATCAAGGTGCCCGTTGAAACAGGCCTCGGCGCGGTCGCGTCATTGCCCGGCATAGAGCCGCCACAAGGCGAGCTGACCATACCGGACTTCGAGGAACGCTGGACAGGCGGCTACATCTTCGAGAACGAATGGCAGAGCTTCCGCACCCGCCAAAACCGGGACCTGGAGCTGAAAACAGTCGAGCACACTTACGACCGGCCAGGCCGCTACACCGTTGCGGTGAAGGTGATCGACATCTTCGGCAACGACACTATGACGCTGGTGCCGGTGAACGTCGGGTAGAGCGCCGCCACAGAAGGCCACTTGATCACGATCCGCGCGGCGCTCCATTTTTGGCCTTGTTTTTAAACACGATAAAATACATTCTCGTGTTCAAAAGGGACTGGCTCGCGGCGGTATCCGTTCCCTTGAATTGAAGCTCGCATCTCCGCTCGGTCGTCTGGTCGGCTCGATCCTCATTGTGCCCGTAAGGGAGTGTCGAGGCCAAGCGTCGGCACCGAGAGCGGGGTGCCCTGGGCCTTGCCAGCGGGATTGCCTGTGCGGCATCAGTACCCCCTAGCACCTTGTGAGATCTGCGCGTTAGCCATGGATTTTGCCGTTTTTCCACCGCCCGAGAGTGGTATAGAATATGAATTATCCGGTATTTCCGAGCCGCTTCGCGATGCGGGTCAGCTTACTCGTGGAGATCCTGCAATGAAACTTCGGATGGTGCTATCCACGCTCCTTTTCGCGCTCGCCATTTCGGCGGCCAACGCCCAATCCACCGAACAAGCCGCGCCGCCGCCGGCCGAACAGGCCAAGACCGACACACCCGCCGCCGCCGGAGCAAGCTCCGCCCGTGAACTTCCCCCGGATACCAAGGCCTTCCAGGATGCCAACCGCATCACCGATCCGGCCGAGAAGATCGAGGCGCTCGAAAAGTTCAAGAAGGACTTCCCCGACAGCACCTCCCTTACCAACGCCAACGTAAACATCCTCTCTACCCTGGCGTCGAAGATGTCCAGCCAGACGGCGCGCATCCGGGATTTTGCCAAGGCAACCTACCAGGGGGCCAAGGACAAGAAGGAAAAGGGATCGCTCGCCGGCCAGATTGCCGACACTCTGCTCACCAACAATCTGTTGCTCAAAGACGCCGAGAAGTACGCCAAGACCAGTCTGGCCGCCCTAAACCAGGCCGACTTCATCGCCGATCAGAAGGCCCAGTTCGCGAAACGGGCCGCCGGCGCTGCCGGACGCGGCGGGCGTGGCGGGCGTGGCGGGCGCGGCAACGGCCAGCCGCCTTCCGACGAAGAGCTGGTGAAACGTTTCAACCAGAGCCGCGCGCTGCGCCTCTCGACGCTCGGCCGCGTCGAATTCAAACTGGGGAAGACCGCGGCCGCGCAGAAGCTGCTGGATGAATCCTACGCGGCCAATTCCAGTCAACCGGTGGTGGCCGGAGCATTGGGCGAAATCGCCGCCAAGCAGGGAGACACCGCAAAGGCCCTCGATTACCTGATCACCGCGCGCCTCAGCGGCCAAGCTCCGGCTTCCGCCAACGAGGCACTGGTTTCGGTCTACGGCAAGACGCACAACGGGTCGTCCGCCGGTCTCGACGGTCTGCTCGATGCCGAGTACCACCGGCGCTTCCCCAATCCGCTGCGCCTCGATGCCTATCAGCCCACCGCCAAGCGGACCGAACGCCTGGTGCTGGCCGAGGTCTTCACCGGCTCCGGTTGCGGGCCCTGCGTGGGCGCCGATCTCGCCTTCGAAGCCGCCATGGAACGCTACTCCCGCAAGGATCTGGCGGTGGTCATGTATCACCAGCACGTTCCCCGGCCCGACCCCATGACCAACCTCGACACCCAGGCGCGCTTCAAGTATTACGCCGTTACGGGCGTGCCCACCTATGCCATGGATGGAGCCACGGTGGAGTATCACGGCGCCGAGCGCGAAGGCGCTAAGGACGTGTTCGAGCACATCCAGCCGCCCCTCGAGAAAGAGCTGGAAACGCCCGCCGAGGAGAAGATCGACGTGAATGCATCGGCCAGCGGCAATTCCGTCAAGGTCACTGCCGCCGTCGCCAGCGTGACGAGCGAGTCGAAAGACCTTAAGATTCATATTCTGCTGCTCGAAAAAGAGCTGACGTATAGCGGCGAAAACGGCATCCGATTCCACCCCATGGTGGTCCGCGCGATGGGCGGCAAGGACGGCGACGGTTTCGCATTGGAGCCTGGCGCTCCCGCATCCGTGGAACAGGTCTGGGACCTCGACCAAGTCAGCGCCAGCCTCAAAACCCAACTCGACGATTACGAAGCCAAAGGCCATCGCGGCAGTTCCTTTAAGTTCATCGAGAAGAAGGACCGGATCGATCGCGGCAACCTGGCCCCCCCC
>DATKGE010000213.1:0-7107 GCA_035510955.1 Occallatibacter sp.
GGCGTGTCGATGGTGTCTTCGCTCTCGCCGCTCTCGGTGGAGCTGGAGCTGATCTTCAGTTCGTTGCCTTCGAGGCGCAGCTTGATGGCGCCGGAGCGCTCGTCGGCGAACTGGGCTACGCGCTGGATGGCTGCGGAGAGCTCGCTCGACCGCACCACGGCGAACTTGGTGTTGTCGCGTGGCATCACCGCTTCAAAGTTGGGGAATTGGCCGGAGAGCTTGCGCGTCGACAGGGTGCGGTGGCCAACGCGGAAAAAGAGGGTGTGCTCGTCATCGGCGAACTCGACCTTTTCGGCTTCGGTGTTGCCCAGCAACTGTTGCAGCTCCTGCAGGGCCTTGCGCGGAATGAGCACGCGCTTCTCGCCACTGATGCCTTCAAGCAACTCATTGGGCTTTTCGACGTACGACAGGCGATGGCCGTCGGTAGCCACCATGGCCAGCGACTCCGCCTTGATCACCAGCAGCGCGCCGTTCAGCGTGTAGCGCGATTCCTCATTCGAAATGGCGAAGATGGTCCGCGAGATGAGCGTCTTCAGCGCCAGCGTGGAGATGCTGGTGGCGGCCATGGCGGGGAACTCGGGCACCTGCGGGTAGTTGGCGCGGGCCATGCCGACCATCTTGGTATTCGAGCGGCCGCTGCGGATCTGCACCCAGTGGTTGTCCATCAGTTTGATGGAAATGTCGCCGTCGGGCAGCAGCTTGATGTAGTCGTAGAGCTTGCGCGCAGGGATGGTGCATGCGCCCGCCTTCTTCACCTTGACGGCGGCGCTGGTGCGGATGGCCTGGTCGAGGTCGGTGGCGGTGATGTTGAGCCGTTCGCCTTCCGCTTCGATGAGAAAGTTGGAAAGAATGGGTATGGTGGTTTTGCGCTCCACCACACTTTGCGTCGCGGTGAGTTCCTTCACCAGTTCCTGGCGGCTTACGGTAATCTCCATCGCTGACCCCTGTACGGCCGGCTTTTCCACTTCCGTTTCCACGATCGGCATAGCTTCACCCTCGACGCAAGAAGCAGATTCCTGGCTTGGCCTCACTCTACAACACTTGCGGCCCCGGCGGAAGGGTCTGTCTCTTCTTCTGCTTTGATTGTATTCACCTTCTGCTTCCCGGTGTGGGTGGAAAAGCGGGATATATTTCTGAATTCCGGGACCCATGAGGCGGTTTACGGCTGGCTTTACCCGGACAGTCGCCATCGCTGCGGGGTCTGAACCGTGAATCCGGTGGTTGGTGGTTGTGCCTGGCCGTAGATTGGAACTGCCATCTTGTGCGGCCCGGCCATCTGTTCAACGCTGCCGCGGCTTCAGTGCGACGGAGGGATAGGAAAAGAGTAGTTAGATAAAAGAAAAAGACAGTAGTCCCCGTAGTTGTAGCAGGAAAAGTGGAAATCCTTGCCAAGAGGTTCAGCCATTGCAACTTGAGCGGGTGCCGGGTTTTCTAAATCCTGCCTGTGCAATTGCGGAGATTTGGAAATCTTGTATCGTCGGCCCGCTGTCGACTCCCTGTTTCCCACGTCTCCCACAGGCAGCTCACAGACCCCTGTGCAAAGCGGATTCGATTTGTGAAAACCGCGTCCATCGCCGCATGGGACAAGGCGCCCGCGCAACCGCGTCCTCCACAGCGGAGAGTTCATGCACAACTTCCCCATGGTCAAGACTTGAGGAAGAGATCGTGCGCGGTGAGGACTGATTCCCGTCTACGTTGTTCAACTGCACAGCTTCCCATTCCTGTACCGTCCGCGCGCTGATCGTGCCTATTGTTTCCGCGCGGACAATCGAACTCTCCTAGACTCGCATCTAGGGGGCTCGCTTCCAGGGAACTCGATTTCAGGGAACGATCTCAAGGGAGGAGCCTTAACCGTGACCATTGACGTGGGGCGCCTCGAAGAACAACTACTGCAGATGTCTGCCGAGGGCGCGCCCGGCAGGGAATTCTGCGAGGCGATTTCTGAGCTGGCAAGAACCGGCCGCTTCGAGCAGTTGCGCGATGTGCTGCCCTGCATCGTCTATGACGAGCTTTGGGCGCGCCACCAGCAGGACCCGGCGGCCTTTGTTGCGGGCTGGCGAAAAATGGCGCAGGAGATGCGCCATGGGTTCATCCAGCACGCCCGCCAGCGGCTCACTTCTCTCACCCGGTTGCAGCAGGCCGGCGAGGCAGCTTTCACTCCCGCCTGGCAGGAAATTCAACGCGCCCTTGATGCCCAGCAGAACGACCTGCTGCGCGCCGCCATCGCCATTGAAATGCTCGAGCTTGTCGAGCCCGCCGTCTTCCGCGCCACCCATCTGCGCGAGTGCGTGGTTGGCTCCGCCAGCTCCGAGGATGCCGACCGCTATCTCGACGAGGCCACGCGCTGCTACTTCTTTGGCCTGTTCACAGCCTGCGCCGTCATGTGCCGCTCGGTGCTTGAAGAGGCCATCAAGCAGAAGCTCCCTTCTGCCCTCACCAGCCTGGTGCGCACCCGCTACCGCAATACGGCCACGCTGGGCAACCTGCTGCACGAGGTGAACAACAACCTGCAGCTTACCGGCATTGACGCCGACTTTCCCCGCATCGCCAACCAGGTGAACGACGCGGGCAAGAAAGCCGTGCATCAGGGCCTGCTGTCTGAAGACGAAGCGCGGCTCTGCCTGCAGAACGCGCGCCAGGCGCTGCAATTGCTGCTGTCCCGGTAATTGCGCCACTGTCGATCCGGCCCTGACGTATTGCACCGGCGGAGCCTTCTGCCGAGAATCTTTCTGGAGCTGGATCAGAGAGCCGGGCAAATCGAGTATGCGAAGATTAGCGCACCATGGCCAGCAAATCGTCTTCATCTGCCGCTGAACACGGGTTGCAACGACAGTTGGGGCTGCGCGACCTGGTGTTGGCGCAGGTACTCTGCGTGGTCGGGAGCGGATGGGTCGGCGTTGCCGCTGGGTTGGGCCGTGCGCAGGCGCTGACCTGGTTCGCCGCAATGCTGCTGTTCTATTTTCCCGTGGCGGCGGTGGTGATCGGCCTCAACCGGATCATGCCGCTCGAGGGCGGACTGTATGTCTGGGCGCACCGGGCATTCGGTGGGCTGGGCGGGTTCCTTACCGCGTGGAACCTCTGGGTTTACGGCATTGCGGTCACAGCGGCGATTCTCTACGCGATTCCTACCGAACTGGCTTACCTGATTGGGCCCAGGGCTGCGTGGCTGCCGGAGAATCACCTCGCCTCGCTGGGGATTGTCGGCTGCATCGTTGCGGCGGTAACTTTGGCGGCGATCCGCGGTTTGGAATGGGGCAAATGGATTCATAACATCGGCGGGTTGGCGATGATTACGGCGTTCGTGGGGCTCATTCTGCTGCCCGTCTGGGCGCTTTGGCGGCAAAGATCGGGACTCAATCATGGGATGGAGTTTGCAGTGGCGCTGCCGCCGCTCAATCTGCGCTCGATGGCACTGTTCGGGCAGATGCTGGTAGGCGCGCTGAGCGGTCTTGAATACATCGCCATCTTTGCCGGCGAGAGCCGGCAGCCGGCGCGCAGTATCGCGCGCTCGGTGTGGATTGCCTCGCCGATTATCTGCCTGATGTTCATTCTGGGGACGGCTTCGGTGGTAGCCTTTGCAACGCCGGGACACATTGACTTCATCGCTCCCATCCCGCAGACGATGCGCATTGCCCTGGGCAATACCGGGCTTGGAAACCTGCTGGCAATGGCTGCGATTCTGCTGGTGCAGCTAAGGCTCTTGGGAGCGGCGAGCTATATCTTCACCGGAGCCACCCGGTTGCCGATGGCGGTGGGCTGGGATTATCTGTTGCCGGCGTGGTTTACGCGCTTGCATCCGCAATTCAAGACGCCGGCGAATTCGATCGTATTCATAGCCGTGCTGGTGATGCTGCTGCTGGTGCTGGCCAGCGTGGGCGTTCATGCGCAGGAGGCCTTTCAGGTGCTTTCAAACGCCAGCTTGACGCACTACGAGCTGATGTATTTGGCAATGTTCGCGATTCCACTGGTGGGGGCTGGGTCGTTGCGCAAACTGCTGCCCGGCTGGCTGAAGTGGGTTTCGCTGGCAGGGTTCTCGGCATCGCTGTTCAGTTTGCTGACCTCCGTGTTTCCGTTTGTCGACGTGGTGAACCGGCTTGGATATGCGGTGAAGATTGCGGGAACAGTGGCGATAAGCAATGCTGTTGCTCTGATCTTTTACAAGATGCGGAATCGTGAAGTGACTCGCTAGTATGGCGTCCCAGAAGTTCCTGGAGCGTGTTTCATAAACCCGCTTTGTAACAGGGCACGACTTCAGTCGTGCTGAAAAAGGCCCGCAAAAGCGAGGGCTTTAGCCCCTGAGGGGTCAGCCCCGTGACCCGCAAAGCCATTTATGAAACACGCTCTAACATTATCGCGTTGTCATTTTGAGCGAACAGGGCCGCAAACGTCTTTCAGTTTGGGGGTGGTGAGCCGAAGAATCTGCATTTTGCCTTTAACATTCTTGGTGAGAATTTCGGGGACACGATAGTAGCCGCTCGCGGGACTTTGCCTCATAAAGGCCGAGCATTGCGCCCGTCCCACGCGTCGCAATCGCATGAACGCGTAGCCACAGCACCGCGACCGAGTAACTCGTTCGGTGTCTCGCCGTCTGCGGTCAATTCCCGCGCGCACGCCCAATTCGCCGGCCAGCTCATTTCCCCCCGGAGGGAGGAAGCGAAAATAGCCCCGGATGAAGCGCAGCGCAATCCGGGGAAAGCGCCCAAGCGAACCCGTCCGCACCGGAGGGTGCGGAATGAGACCCCACCGGCGCATCATCGAAGGCTCACGCGATTGCCCCCCAGCCCAATGCTGCCCGCACACTCCCCTGCGCCTTCTATACTGAACTGTCCATGTCCTACGCCGCGGCAGTCGAACAACTCAATGCCATGGTCCCCGAGCTCTATCAAAGCTCCGGCCAGCCACGGCGCAAATTCTCGCTCGACGAGATTCGCCTCCTGCTGTCTGCGCTCGGCGATCCGCACCGCCGCTTTCCCTCCGTGCTCATTGCCGGCACCAACGGAAAAGGCTCGACGGCGGCCACGCTGGCTTCCATCCTCACCGCTTCCGGGTTGCGCACCGGCCTCTACACCTCGCCCCATCTGGCGCGCGTGAATGAGCGCATACGGCTGGACCGCGTCGAAATCGACGATGAAGCCTTTGCGCGCCTCTACTTCCGCGTTCACGATGCCGCCCAGCAACTGGTGCTGGATGCGCGGCTTCCTCAGCTTCCCAGCTTCTTTGAGATCCTGACCGCGCAGGCACTGTTGTATTTCGCCGAGGCCAGCGCAGATATTGCGGTTCTCGAAGTGGGCATGGGCGGGCGGCTGGACGCAACCAACATCGTCGATCCTTTGCTCTCCGTCATCACCGACATTTCGCTCGATCACACCGAGTGGCTGGGGTCCACCATCGGCGCTATAACGCGCGAGAAGGCCGGCATTCTGCGCCGCAACGGAACCCTGATCACGCTGCCGCAGCATCCGGAGGCCAACCAGGCCCTTGGCGAGGTAGCCGTCGAGCTGAACGTGCGCGGGGTCAGCGCTGTCCCTTACATGCCGCCCACCAGCGCCGCCGGGGATGGGTCTTATTCGATCGAAGCGCTGGGCACGGCAATTGCGGTCGATTCGCCGCTGACCGGCGCGCACCAGCACCGCAACCTGGCTTTGGCTATTGCCGCGGCCGTTGAGCTGGCAACGAATCACGGCTTTCCTGTGACGCCGGCTTCCATCGCCCGTGGCATTCACGAGACTCGGTGGCCGGCTCGCCTGGAGCGGATCCAAAAAGACAGCATCGAGTGGATTCTGGACGTGGCCCACAATCCCGCCGGAGCCTGGGCACTGCGCGCCGGGCTGAGCCGTGTTTTGGCCGACGAGAGAAAGCCTCGCATCCTCATCTTCAGTTGCCTGCGCGACAAGCCTGTTGCCGAAATGGCTCAGATTCTCTTTCCCCTCTTCGATCAGGTGATCCTTGCGCCCATTCACACCGTTCGCGCCGCAGCGCTCCAGGATCTACTTGCCGCGGCTCAGGCCACAGGAACCCCGGCGGAGTCAGCAAGATCAGTGAGCGACGCCATTCAAACAGCTCAAAGTAAAGCGGATAGCGGAACGGTAGTCGTTTCCGGTTCGGTTTACCTCGTCGGAGAGGCACGTTCCCTTCTACTACAGGAAGGCGTGACAGCCCCATGAGCCCACGCCCCAATTCGCCGCTGCCCTGGCTCTATCGCTGGCGGACCAACGTCGTCCATATTCCGCTCATGACGCTGACCACCATGGTTTGCGGCTCCCTTTCTCTGTTGGTCTCCCTGGTGGAAAAGCATGGCCGGGCGCAGCACCGCATCGCCCGGTTCTGGGCGCGCACCCTGGTTTTCTTCGCCGGATCTTCGCTTAGAATCCGTCGCGGAGAAAACCTGCTCAGGTATCCGGTCGCCGTCTATGCTTCGAACCACACTTCCTACATGGATACGCCCGTGATCTTTGCCGCGCTGCCCTTCCAGTTCCGCATCCTCGCCAAGAAGGAATTGTGGCCTATCGCATTCATAGGATGGTACTTGGATCGGTCCGGCCAGATTCCCATCGATACCCAGAACCCGCGCGCCACGCTCTCCAGCCTGAGCGCTGGCGTGAAAGCTTTGCGCTCGGGAATACCGCTTTTCGTCTTCCCTGAAGGCGGCCGGACGCCCAACGGCGAGTTGCAGAACTTTCTTTCCGGCGCAGCGTACTTGGCCATTCGCGCCCAGGTCCCACTGGTGCCGATCGCGCTGAGCGGCGTCTACGATCTGCTGCCGATTCACACTCGCCACCTGTATCCCGGCGAGCTGACCTTGACAGCGGGGGAAGCGATCGACACCAAAGGAATGAACGTGCGACAGACCGACGAGCTGACGGAAAGGCTGCGCGCAGCAATCCAGGAACTGTCCTGCCAGCCGGAGTCGGCCAATACGGAAACCGAGGCATCTCTCGCCTGACAGCTTTCTCCGGTGCTCGCTCAGCGAAGGCCTTTCGCATTGCTCTCCCGCGGGATTACACTGGTCGTTCCATGACCGTCCACATCGCCATCCCCGAGCCCACCAGCAGCGATCCAGCCTACAACGCGCGTTCCCTGCCGCCGTATCTCGCCGCTCTTCATTCC
>DATKGE010000214.1:0-2057 GCA_035510955.1 Occallatibacter sp.
GGCCTCTGGCGCCACGGCGCTGCCAACCGGCTGCGGCACCGCCAATGCCGTGAACAATTTCTACAGCTGCCCTGCCGGCCTGGGCGTGGTGACGCATACCATCGGCGCTCCGCGTCAGATCCAGATGTCGCTGCGGCTGGACTTTTAAAGGCAGGGAATAGGGATTAGGGAACAGGGAATAGTAAAAACCCGGGGGCCCGCAAATAAGAAAGGGCGTTCGCAAATCCGCGAGCGCCTTTTTTCATCGAATGCCAATTTTCTTCTGATCCCTATTCCCTGCTCCCTGCTCTTCCCCAATGTCCTCATTCCACACCTCGGGATGAACCGTAATATAGCTCTCCAGCAGTTCGCGGCATTCGCCGCTGTCGAGATCAATCACTTCCACGCCGTTCTCGCGCAGCCAATCCAGACCGCCGGCAAAGGTGCGGCTCTCGCCGACCACCAGCGTGCCGATGCGAAACTGCCGCACCAGCCCGCTGCAATACCAGCAGGGAGCGAGCGTTGTGACCATGATCAGATCACGATAGCTGCGCTGCCGGCCGGCGCGGCGAAAGGCGTCGGTTTCAGCGTGGACGCTGGGATCGCCCTGCTGCACGCGCCGATTGTGGCCCCGGCTCAATAGCTCTCCGGAGCGCCGGAATAACGCAGCTCCAATCGGGATGCCTCCTTCATCGAAGCCAATGCGGGCCTCTTCCAGCGCAACCTGCAACATGCGTTCGTACAACCCTGAATCCGTCAAGTAAATCCCTCATCTGAAGAATAAGGGAAGCGGCCCAAGGCCGCTCACCCGATGAACCACCGAGATGAGTCGCCGAGGTGACCCATCTGGGTTTGCCACCGCGCATCTTCCTCCCGTAGGGAGGGATCGAAAATAGCCCAGGATGAAGTCCGCACTAGCGGACGAAATCCTGGGAAAAAGGGCCGGACGGGCCCTCCGTCCCGTAAGGGACGGAACGAAACTCGGCGCAAAACTCAAGGGAGGACCATCGCGGTTGAGGCCAAACCCACATCACCATGTACGTTTGAAGCAGAGAGGAGCATCCAACACACAATGAAGAAGCGCAGATTGGGAACCAACGGGCCCGAAGTTTCAGCCATCGGCCTGGGCTGCATGGGCATGAGCGAGTTTTACGGCGCGCGCGACGAGCAGGAATCGCTGGCCACCATCGACCGCGCGCTCGACCTGGGCATCGACTTCCTCGATACCTCAGACGTTTACGGTCCGCACACCAACGAAGTGCTCGTAGGCAAAGCTCTCAAGGGGCGGCGACAGAAGTTTTTCCTGGCGACAAAGTTCGGCATTGTGCGCGACCCAGCCAACCCGGCGCTGCGCGGCGTGGACGGCAGCCCGGCCTATGTGCGCAAGTCCGTGGAGGCCAGCCTGCGCCGCCTGGGCATTGACACCATCGATCTCTACTACCAGCACCGCGTCGATCCCAAGACGCCCATCGAGGAAACAGTCGGCGCAATGGCCCGCCTCGTCGACGAGGGTAAAGTCCGCTTCCTCGGCCTCTCAGAAGCAGCGCCGCGCACCATCGAGCGGGCCCACAGCGTGCACCCCATCGCTGCACTGCAGACCGAGTACTCGCTGTGGACGCGCGACCCGGAGCCGGAGGTACTGCCCATGTGCCGCAAGCTCGGCGTGGCATTTGTTGCTTACAGCCCGCTAGGCCGCGGCTTCCTGACCGGCGCTTTCAAGAGCCCGGACGACTTTGACGTGGACGACTACCGGCGCGTCAGCCCACGCTTCCAGGGCGAGAATTTTACGCGCAATCTGGAGCTGGTGGAGAAGGTGAAGCAACTGGCCGCGCAAGCCGGCGTCACCGCCGGCCAACTGGCGCTGGCCTGGGTGCTAGCCCAGGGAGAAGACATTGTGCCCATACCCGGAACCAAGCGGCGCAAGTACATCGAGGAAAATGCGGCAGCGGTCGATCTCGCGCTCGCCCCGGATTTAGTTCAGAGTCTCCAGAATATTTTTCCGCCGGATGCAGCGGCAGGAGACCGCTATGTTCCCGCAATGAAGGCTCTGGTGAACGGTTGAGCCCGGAACTGGAAGC
>DATKGE010000215.1:0-6737 GCA_035510955.1 Occallatibacter sp.
CTGAAGCTGCGAACTTCACGACGAGATCGGCTCTTGTTTCCAGGTCGTCAGGGTTCGCCGTGAACTTGACAGCCGGAATATTCATGCCCGTCGGGCTTGGCTTGGGCGCCTTGGTGTCAAAAGCGATTCGGTACGGAGCCCCCTTCCATTTCGGCCCAACCGGGATGCCGGCGCCCTTGTTCCCCTGGTTTCCGCATCCTGCCAGAAGCAGCAATCCCCCTATTACCAGAATCATGCCTTTTTTCACGTCTTGCTCCTCATTCCTTCGGAAATAATGTGGAAGAATATCACCTCTCCTCCTCGCTGGGATGTGATTGCGGACAGTCGTCTCACGGCCTGCTATGAACTCGTATGCGAACTTTTTTCTTCCAAGCGCGTATTCTCTGCATCCCCGCGCGCGGATTCCTGCGGATATGAGAGTAGAGACGCATGGCCTACGACTGGCAGCCGGATTTTGAAGAGGTCGCGAAATTCGAAAAGCTTGTGGACGAGCACCAGTCGATGGTCTTCTCGCTGGCGCTTCGGATGACGGGCGATCGCGGGCTGGCGGAAGAGATTGCGCAGGATGTGTTTGTGGAACTGGACCGCAACCTGGGGAAGATGCAGAGCGCGGATCATGTGCGCTTCTGGCTGCGGCGGGTGACGATGAACCGGTCGGCGGATGCGCTGCGCAGGCGGCGGGTGCGGGGCACGGATTTGTGGGTGGAGATGGAAGATGAGCATGGGGTTCCGGCGGAGGATCGAGGCTCTCCGCTCAGCGCAAGGCTGGAGCAACTGCTGGCTACGCTGCCTGAGCCGCAGCGGGCGGCGCTGGTGCTTCGCTACCAGGAGGACCTGACGCCGGAGGAGATTGCGGCTACGCTGCAGACGCCGCTGGCTACCGTGAAGAGCCAATTGCAGCGCGGGTTGAAGCTGTTGCGGGCCAAGGCGCAGAGCCATTTGAAGGAGTACATGCGTGGAGCTTGAACCGATGGACGACTTTGAGCGCGAGCTTCGCCAGGCGTTTGAGCGCAGACCGGCGCCGCCGGGGCTGAAGCGCCGCCTGCGCGAACGCGGATTGATGGGCGGGCAGCGGCGGCCGGAGGCGCAGAGGCCGTTCTTTACCTGGCAGCGGATGGCGGCTTCGGTTGCGCTCACGGCGATTCTGGCCGGCGGGGTGGAGTGGCGCATCGTGGAGGAGCGGCGCAAGGAAGAATTGGCGCGGCAGCAGGTTCTGACGGCGCTGCGCATCACCAGCCGCGCGCTGAGCCAGATGAATGCGCGACTCGCGGCTCGGCACGGCGGACAGGAATAGGAATCAGGGCTCGGGGCCCTGAGTCCGAAATTCGCAGCATTAGCTCCGGGCTGACTGGATTGTGGTGAGTATTACCAAATGCAGGTCCTTCGACTCCGCTGAAGTACGCTCCGCTCAGGATGACAGGCCATTTTTTGATAGAAACTTCGGACTCAGGACGCGAGGGAATAGGGATTAGTGATCAGTGATTAAGGAGAAAGATCGATGCGAAACAGGATGATTGCTTTTATTTTTGCGGCGGTGCTGGCTGGGATGGCGGCGCGAGCGACTATGGCGCAGACGGCGCAGTTGCCTGCGCCTGCACCGATTGAGAAGGAACTGGCGGCGCGCGCTTCCAATGTGACCGAGGTGACGCTGGGTAAAAACATGCTGGACTTTGCGGCCAAGATCATGAACGGCAAGGATGACGACGATGCGGAGGCGCGCAAGCTGATCGAGGGGCTGGAGGGCATTTACGTCCGCGAGTACGACTTCGACAAGGAAGGGGAGTTTTCGGCGGATGAGGTGGAACAACTGCGCAAGTACTTCGAGACCAGCGAGTGGTCGTCGATTGTAAAAGAGCGCGCGCGCAAAACCGGCGAGAGCACCGACGTGATGGTGAAGCTGGTGAACGGCGAATCGCACGGGATGTTCATTCTGGACGTTGAGCCGAAGGAGCTGACGATTGTGCTGATTCTAGGGCCGATTCACATGGAAGACCTGGGCAAGCTGAAGGGCCTGAGCGGGCTGGGCGCACTGGGCGATGTAGCCCGGGACGCGGAAGCTAAGGACAAAGAAAAGACCAAGGACAAAGACAAGGACAAGACCAAGGACAACGACAAGAAAGGCGGAGGCCAATGAAGCGGTTCTGGTTGATTTCCATTGCATTTGTGGCGCTGGCGATTCCGGTGGCAGTGCTGGCTGGCGCCGGCGAGGGCGGATTTAACGGAGTGGTGCACTCGATTGAAAGCCGCTACCACGTGCGGGCTACGCGCATTCCTTTTCTCGGGCTGATCAGCCTGGTCTCGCGCAAGGCCACGCATGGCGGCGTGGGCGGGCTGCACGTGGCGGAGTTTGAGTCCTTCACGGAGCCGGTGGACGGCGATGAGCTGAACCAGATGGTCGAGGAGAAGCTGGGAGCGGGTTGGGAACGGATCATCCGCGAGACCAGCCGCAAGGGCAACGAGCAGACGCTGGTTTTCATTCATCCCGAAGGCGACCGGATGGGGATGTTTGTGGTGGACAAGGACGGCGACGAGATGGACGTGGTGCAGGTTTCGGTGGACCCGAAACATCTGGACGACGACATCGGGCAGTACCGGCATCACCACCACGATGACGCCGACAAGGAAAGTGGCAATGGTGGTGACGATTCCGATTAGACGGGGCGCAGGAATCAAGCTCGATACTGGAATCAAGCTTTACCTATGCCGCGGGTGAGCGGCTGGCTAGACTTGTCTCAGGATGGCCAGCCTTGCTCCAACGCCGACGTCGAATTATCGCGGACGGCTCGCGCCTTCGCCTACTGGCTACCTGCATGTGGGGCATGCGCGGACGTTCTGGACGGCGTGGCAGCGGGCGTGCGATGCGGGCGGTGCGCTAGTGATGCGCATGGAAGACCTGGACCCGGACAGAAGCAAATCTGCGTTTGCCGAGGCTGCCTATGAGGATCTGCGCTGGCTGGGGATTCGCTGGCAGGAGGGTCCGGACAAGGGCGGCCCGTTTGCGCCTTATGTGCAGAGCCGACGGCGATCGATCTACCTGGCGGCATGGCGCAGGCTGTTCCGGCTTGGCTACCTTTATCCCTGCCGCTGCTCGCGCAAGGATTTGGAAAACGCGCTGAGCGCGCCACATGAACGGGTTTCTCCGTTGATGCATGGGTCGCTGGCCGGGGGCAAGCTGGACCCGGAGGACGACGAGCCGATTTATCCGGGGACCTGTCGCCGGCTGCTGGGGAAGTCGTCGCAATTGCCCGGTCCCACGGCGAACGAGTTGGATACGCCGGATGGATTCAACTGGCGGTTCCGCGTGCCCGACGGCGAGGCTGTGGAGTTTCTGGACCGCAACCTCGGGCCGCAGCGCTATGTGGCCGGAGTGGACTTTGGGGACTTTGTGGTTTGGCGGCGGGATGGCGTTCCGAGCTACCAGTTGGCCTGCGTGGCAGACGATGCGTCGATGGGCATTACGGAAGTGGTGCGCGGCGCGGACCTGCTGAAATCGACGGCGCGGCAGATACTGCTGAACCGGGCGCTGGGCTATCGCGATCCGGAGTGGTTTCATTGCCGGCTGGTGGTGGACCACAACGGCAGGCGGCTGGCCAAGCGGCACGACTCGCTGAGCTTGCGGGCGTTGCGCCAGCGCGGGCTTACACCGATGAAGATTCTGTCGGCGGAGTTGCCGGTGGAAACGTGAGAGCCGGCAGTGTCGAACTGCCGGCTCTTGATTTTACTGGTGGCGGATGAAGGAGCCGTTGTGCAACTCGTTCATAGCCTGGCGAAGCTCGGCCTGAGTATTCATGACGATGGGTCCGTACCACGCTACCGGCTCCTCCAGCGGCTTGCCGGAGACGAGCAGGAAGCGGATGCCTTCAGGGCCGGCCTGAACTACGATCTCGTCACCGCGGTCAAAGAGAACGAGCGAGTGGTTTTTCGCGTCGTAGGTTGCGGGTGCGTTGGGGTCGATCGCCGATTCAGTTAACACGGCCTGCGGGTCGGACGCGTCGCGGAAGGTTCCCGCGCCGGCGAAGACGTAGGCGAAGGCGTTGCGCGTGGTCTCGATCTGAATCCGCTTGCGCTTGTTGGGCGGGACGGAAATATCGACGTAGCGCGGGTCGGCCGCTACGCCCTCAACCGGGCCCTGCTTGCCCCAGAACTCGCCGCAGATGATGCGTGCCTTGGTGCCGTCGTCTTCGGTGATCTCGGGGATGGCGCTGGCAGGGATGTCCTGGTAGCGCGGGTCGGTCATCTTCAGCGCCGCGGGCAGGTTGGCCCAGAGCTGGAATCCGTGCATGCGGCCTTGTTTGTCGCCGTGGGGCATTTCCTGGTGCAGGATGCCGCTGCCGGCGGTCATCCACTGGACGTCGCCCGCGGCCATGCGTCCCTTGTTGCCCAAGCTGTCGCCGTGCTCCACTTCGCCGGCGAGCACGTAAGTGATGGTCTCGATGCCGCGATGCGGGTGCCAGGGAAATCCGGCCAGGTAATCGGCGGGATTCTCGTTGCGGAAGTCGTCCAGCAACAGGAACGGATCGAACTCCTGGGTTTTGCCGAAGCCGAAAGCACGCTGCAGCTTGACGCCTGCTCCTTCGATGGTGGGTTTGGTTTCAAGAATCTGCTTCACTGCGCGAAGCGACATGGTTAACCTCCTGGGGCTTACTCTTATTCGATGCGCGAGGGAGATATTCGTTGCAACAAGTAATCTGGGGGAGAAACGTTCGGATGTGGAGTGTTATCCCGTTCCCAGGTCTCAAAATCGAGACCCTTCGACGGGTTCAGGGCAGGCTCTGGGATACCCCAGGATCGTGGCTCGGTTAGCCCTTGATGAATTGGACTTCGAGATTAATGGTTACCTCTTCGCCAACCAGCACGCCGCCGGTTTCCAGGGCGGAGTTCCAGATGAGGCCGAAGTCCTTGCGTTTGATCTTCGTAGTGGCAAACAGGCCAATGCGGTGATTGCCCCAGGGATCTTTCGTGGGTTCGCTGACGCCTTCGACGGCAAAGGTTACGGACTTGGTGACGCCGTGCAAGGTCAGTTCGCCGGTGACGGAATAATCGGCGCCGCCTTCAGAGTCAATATTGGTCGATTTGAAGGTGATGGCGGGGTATTTCTCCGCGTCGAGGAAGTCAGCGCTCTTGACGTGGCCATCGCGCTGGGCGTCGCCGGTGCTCAGCGAGGCGACGGGGACCGAAGCCTCAATTTTCGAATGGGTGTAATCGGATTCGTCGAGTTGGAGTGAGCCGGAGAGGCCGCTGAAGCTGCCTTTCACGTTTGAAATCATCATGTGTTTGACCTTGAACTCGGCGACGGAGTGGGCCGGGTCGAGTTTCCAGGTGGTGATGGTGCCGGGGGCGGAGGTAGTTGTGCTCATGGGTGGTGCTCCTTTCACTGCCTTGGATGCGCCAGGAATATATTCGTTGCAACAAGTATTACTGTAGGCCTTCCGCCAGAAGGGAACAGACGTTTCGAGGACATCGCAGCTTTTTATTCGTAGACCTCGCGCCGGTGCGCAACGCGCGCCACTTCCACTTTTCTCATTTCATCGTCGACGAAGTAGATCACGCGGTAATTGCCGACGCGGATCCGCCACGCATCTTTGCCGCCTTTTAGCTTGATTGATCCGTGCGGTCGAGGGTCTATGGCAAGGGCCTTTATTCTCGGGAGGATGCGGGTCGATATATCGTCGGGTAATCGGAGGAATTCCTTCTCCGCGCTGGATTTCAGCGCAACCCGGTATTCAGGCACTCAGTTTGCCCCGCTGGATAAGCTTGGCCTCGACCTGTTCGACAGGGATGCTCTCCTCGTTCCGACGCGACTCGGAGACCAGCAAATCCTCGAACTCTTCCCAGAGTTCCGCGTGCTCACGAAGATCGATCTGGACAGCGACCCTGCGGCCTTCCTCATCGGTGACGTATTGAATCCCGGTCATGCCATCCCCTCTGCCCTGTAATCGTCTGAATTAGACGCTACTCTTGGGCCGATACGCAGTCAAGATGGCAGCGAGCGGCAAGACAACTCCGGCTTTGCTGAGTTATCCACCCCTTCCTCACTGTCGCTCAGACGACGGCCTTATCCTCATTACAGACTCTTCCGTGTCCGACTTTGCACAAACCGTGAAGCAGCAGGCCGACATCGTCAAGGTGATCGAGGGGTATATCCGGCTGCGCAAGGCGGGAGCGCAGAACTACTCGGGGCTGTGCCCGTTCCACAAGGAGAAGTCGCCGTCGTTCTCGGTGCATGCGGTGCGGCAGTTTTACCATTGCTTCGGCTGCCAGGCTTCAGGGGATGTGTTCAGCTTTGTGGGCAAGATTGAGAATGTCTCGTTTCCCGAGGCGGTGCGGATCGTGGCGCAGAAGTGCGGGATTCCGCTGCCGAAGAGGGAGTTTTCTTCGCCGGAACAGGCGGCGGAATCGCGGCTGCGAGTGAAGCTGCTGGAACTGCATGAGGCGGCGACGGCGTTTTTTGAGGATCAACTGCGCGGGCCTGAGGGGGCTGTTGCGCGCGAGTATCTGGCTGGTCGCGGGCTGACGCCGGAGGGGATTAAGACCTTCCGCATAGGGTGGGCGCCGGACAGCTTCAACGCGCTGCGCGACCGGCTGAGCGGGATCGCGGACGAGGAAGCCCTCCGGGCCTCTGGACTTTTCAGTTCAAAGGAGCAGGGAGACGGGACGCAGGGGCATATCTATGACCGTTTCCGCAAGCGGGTGATGTTTCCCATCGCCAACGAGAGCGGCCGAGTAATTGCGTTTAC
>DATKGE010000216.1:0-3539 GCA_035510955.1 Occallatibacter sp.
GAGAGCCCGGTTGGTGAAATACCGGCTGGGTCCTGGCGAGTCAATGGTTGCGCCGGCAACACTGCCGTTGGCATCGACCTCGAGAGCGATACGGACTTTGACGTGCCCCTCAATAGTGTCGCGAATGCTTTGGGGCACGTCGGGGTTTGCCCGGAAAGCGACTGCGCCTTGCACGATGGAACCGTTGCCAGGCTGGGCTGCCGGGCCTGGAGACTCAGGCTGGGTGGCCGGTGTGGAACTCTGTATGGCTGGGGGCGATGGCCGATGGTGGGAACCGATGACCAGGACTGCGACGATCACAGCCACCACCAGTACCGCGCCTGCGATCATGACTCGAGTTTTGAAAGGCCGGGCTCGGGACGGCTGGGCTCCGGGAGGCTGGCCGGCGGCGATCTTGTTGGCCGGTTTCGGAGCCGGAGCCTGAAGAAAATTTCCGATGGCGCTCAGAGTCCAGCGACGTGCCGGGTCGACCTGCAGACATGCCCGCGCAAGGCCGAAGAAGGGCGGGGGGATGGATGCCGGGATGACGGGCGCCGCGCCTCTGGAACGGTCCCAGAGCGGCGGCTGCCGGGTGAGAGCTTCGACCATCACGACGCCGAGCGACCACACGTCCGACGCCGGGGAGATCTTCCCCAGTGCGACTTCCGGGGCATCGTAGATGCCGGACGATGGGGAGACCGTGCCGGGTTCACCGGCGGCGTGAAGCGTGTCGGTGGAAAGTTTCAGTTGCCCATCGGCAACCATAATGTTGGAGGGCTTGAGATGACCATGCAGGAGGTCGCGGGCGTGGAGCCAGGAAAGCGCGTCCACAACCGGGCCGAGCATATCCCTGGTTTCGCCGGGGGTGAGGGGACGCTCGCGAAGAATCTCGGAGAGAACCTCTTCGGCGTATTCCGTGACGACGTAGAGCAGATCGACGCCGTCGACGTTACAGCGCCCGGCATGAGAAAGACGGATCAGGTGGGGATGAAACAGCGTCGTGGCCGCTGTCCATTGAGCGATGCGGGTTTCCGCATCCACTGCATTCGCCGGAGTCAGCTTGATGGCGGCTTGCTTCGCCGGATCCGCATCGAGTTCGGTGAAGAAGACGCTGCTCTGCTCAGTTCCGCCTAACCACCGGAGGAGAGTGAATCTCCCGTCGATGATGCGTCCGACACAATCGCTGCCGAGGAATACGGAGCTCACGGGGGAATCTATTCTATCGAGAAGGGGCGGACGAGTTGCAATGCAAATTCGGCGGATGTGACCTCAGTGATGTCGAAGAAAGGCGACGGCGCCAGCGAGCCTCTGGAGTCACGGAACGCAACGCGACTCCCGTTGCTGCCCATGGCGCAAAGGGGGAGCTTTTTTAGGTCTTGCCCGTACCGGATTGAACCGGCGAAATTTCACGCGTGCCGGGCCATCGCAAGGTCTACGATCTCCCCGACCATCTGGTTATAGGAGAGGCCGGATTTCCTGGCGGCTATGGCGAACTCCTGTCCGCTCGAGAGCCACGGATTCGGATTCGCTTCGATGACGTAAATCTCGCCTTTGGGCGATACGCGCATGTCGATGCGGCCATAATCGCGAAGCTTGACGGCGCGATAGGCCTTGATCGCGATCTCGGCCAGTTTGGCGGCGGTTTCTTCGTCGAGGTCTTCGGCGATCGCCGATTTCGTGAGCCTGTAGGCGTCGGTGTCCTTCTCGAATTTCACATCCTGGCTGGCGATCCTGGGAACGCCCTTGGGAAGCTTCGACAGGTCGAGCTCCACCAGGGGTAGCGCGCGGGCGTTTTCGTAATTGCCGAGGATGGAGGCGTAAATCTCGCGTCCCTCGATGTACTCCTCGATCAGCGCGGGAGAATCGAATTCCGTCTGGATATAGGCGATGCGCTCCATCAAATCCTTCACGGTGGTGACGACCGCCGTGGCATCGATGCCGATGGATCCATCTTCGGAAGTGGGTTTGACGATGAGCGGAAAGGCGATGTCGTGAGCGTGATCGATGGTGCCGCGCCATGCGGTGGCGAAGTACGGCGACTGAATCCCGTAAAAAGCGAACATCTTTTTGGCGATGGATTTGTCCTGGGCAAGAATGTGCGCGTGCGGCCCGGCGCCGGTGTAGGGGATATCGAGCAAATCGAGGTAGGCCGTGACGTGCATCTCGCGGGTGTCGTCGCCGGCATAGGCTTCGGTGAGGTTGAAGATGAGGTCGGCGCCGCATCGGGCGAGCCCGAGCAGCGATTGCTGGCGGCCGTTGAGAACGTAATACGACGGCTCATGCCCGAGCTTTTCCAGGGCCTCGAAGATCTCTTCGCGGTCGTGCTTGACGGGCTTCTTCTTGCGTTTCTTTTGCCCCTTGCGGCGGGGCGGAGGAGGAGCTTCTTCCTGCACTTCAGCAGGTTCTTCTTCCTCGAGGTCATACAGCACGGTGACTTTCAATTTTCCAGTCATGAGGCCTCCATCGGAGTGACAGTTGCCGGCACTCCTCAGGGATTGTTGAACTTTCCACGGATGAGGTAATTCATGGAGAGCGCGGTGGTGTACACCGTGAACTCCGTGAGGTGCTCGGACTCGCGTCGAACGTCGACGCGCAGACCCAGATCCTCAACGCGCTTGCAGATGGACTCCACTAATCGTTTGACGATGGGACGCTGCACACCGCTCCAGTAGGCAACCTTGTCGACAATGGGCTTGCGATGCTGGCGCAACATCTCGTGAGCGGGTCGCACGCCTTTGCGCCGCTTGAGGGAGATGTTGAAGATGTCGGCGAGGTCGGCATCGAGCGCGAGTTCCTGCACCGGAATCTCCTCCGGCAGGGTAAGGCGGTAGAACTCGCCGACCGTCGCTTCCATTTCATCGACGGTGATGTCGGTGCGGCCGCGACGGCGGATGGGGTCGAGATCGCCGACTCTTCGCGCCACGCGATCGACGTAGTGGAGCTTGGCCAGCGCGTCCCAACCCTGGTAGCGCTTGCGCCATTGCGAGCGAGGCGTGAGCCAGACTGCGAATGTTTCCGCAAAATCTTCATCCGGATGCTTCTGCGCGTACCAGCCGGCCATGTGGCGGACATACTTCCGCGAGAACGGTATGGGGCGGTAATTATCGCGATAGGAGCGGCGAAAGGGGCCGAAGAGATCGCGCCACTCCGCCGACTTGTAGAGCTGGTACGCGTAATTGAATGCGTGACCGGCCTCGTGACGCAGGTACATCATGATCTCGCGCGCGTCTTCGAGGTCGTTCATCTCGCGTTCGAGCTGGGCGAGGTCGGGGTTGGCGAGATAGAAGGGAATGCCGATGACGGGCTCGCCGGAGGGGCATCCCCACTCATCGGTGAGATAGCAATGGGGACGGAATTTGTGGATGCCCTTGGCGTCGAGTTCGCGATAGAGCTGCTGCACGAAACGTTCGAGGGGAGAGCCCTCGAGTTTGAGCCCCAGTTCGCGAATGGGCTTGGCGAGAATCTCCTGGAACTCGGTTTGGGTTTGCTCGAAGGTGCGCACTTGGCTACTGAGAGTTCTATACCACGGGGGCAGGATTTGGCACGGCGGGGCGTATCGC
>DATKGE010000217.1:0-2003 GCA_035510955.1 Occallatibacter sp.
GTGATGGGCTGGCCGGAAAAGGCCGCGGTAGTGAATGCGCTCGGACTCTCGAGCGATCAGGCTCCGGGGCGGATTCGCAGCGTGGAACTGCTCGGATACAAAGGCGAGCTCAAGTGGAAACAGGACGAATCCTCATTGAGAGTTGAAATGCCGACTCAGAAGATCTCAGATATCGGCATCACCCTGAAGGTTGCGCTGGCATAGAAGCTGCTCAAAGAGATCTGAAGTCACAGCGGTCAGGATGGATCGAGTTCCTTCGCGATCGCGGAGCGGGCGCGGTCCATTCTGGCCGCGATTTTTCAACGCTTGAGCAGGAATTACGTTGATCCATTGTGGTGTCTCAGAAGCTTATGGGTCGGCATCGACCACGCAAAAATCTCAGGCCCGGTATTTTCGGAAGCGGAGGGAACCGGATGTTGGATAATAGGTACTCGTCCATTCAGCACCGATTCCGGAGGCCCAAGTGCGCTTAGTCTCTTCGTTGCCAGCCGCTGCTTTTCTGCTTTCCCTCTTCGCATTTAGCCCGGCGGCAGGCCATGCCGCCGCCAAGCCGCATATCTTCCAGCGTCCTACGCTCAGCCGGGACTTGATTGCCTTTGGCTACGCGGGCGATTTATGGACGGTGCCGCGCGCGGGCGGCCGCGCTACCAGGCTCACCACGGGAGTGGGCATTGAGACTGCGCCTGTCTTCTCACCGGATGGCAGCACGCTGGCCTTTACCGGAGAATACGACGGCAATACCGATGTCTTCACGATTCCCGCTGCGGGAGGCGTCCCTTATCGCGTTACGTATCATCCGGCGGCGGATTTTGCCGTGGGCTGGACTCCGGACGGCAAGCAGATCTTGTTCCGCTCCAATCGCCAGTCGACGAGCCGGTATACGCAGCTCTATTCGGTGCCTGCCAAGGGCGGCATCTCCACTCCGCTTCCGTTGCCCATGGCCTACCAGGGGCAGTTTTCGCCTGACGGGTCGCATATCGCGTACAACCCGCTGCCGCCGGCGTTTGGATTCGATTACACATCGTTTGTCTCCTGGGGAAACTATCGCGGCGGACGCGCCGGCGTCATCTGGGTCACGTCGCTTCCGGGCCTGGAGTCGGTCCAGATTCCGCATGAGATGGCGTCCGATTTCTCACCCGTCTACGCCGGCGGGCAAATTTATTTTCTTTCCGGGCGCAAGGGACATATCGGCATCTTCCGTTACGACTCTGCGGCGAAGACCGTGGTTGAAGCGCTGCACAACGACGGCTCGGACATCCGAACCTTGTCCGGCAAGGGAGACACCCTGGTCTATGACCAGTTGGGCGACATTTATCTATTCGACACAGCAACAAGCACCAGCAAGCTGGTGCCCATCGAGATCGACGCCGATCTGCCCGAGGTGCGCCCCCGGATCGAAAATGTTGGCGATCAAATCGACCACGCATCCATTTCCCCCACGGGCCTGCGCGCCGCCGTTGAAGCTCACGGAGAGATTTTCACGGTTGCTGTGAAACATGGGCCAACGCGCGACATCACCAATACTCCCGGCGTGGTGGAACGTTCTCCTGCCTGGTCTCCGGATGGCCAGTCTATTGCCTACTTCTCCGACGAGTCGGGCCTCTATGCGCTGCACGTTGCTCCGCAAACGGGGACTGCCCAGGTCGGCGCCGCTCAAGTGAAGAAGTTTCCACTGGCCAGCGAGCCCGCATATTACTTCGATCCGAAATGGTCGCCGGACTCCAAGCGCATCGCATTTCATGACAACCGCCTGAACCTCTATCTGCTGGACACCACCACCGGCAAGCTCTCGACCATTGGCGACAAGAATGTATTTGGCGGCTTTTCCAATGAGAGCTACGATCTCGACTGGTCGCCAGACTCCAAATGGATCGCCTATCCGCGCTCGCTGCCCAACCACCTGCATGCGCTTTTCCTCTATTCCGTGGACACAGGTCAGTCAACGCAGGTGACCGACGAGATTGCCGACTCCCGCTTGCCGGCCTTCGATCGCGAAGGCAAGT
>DATKGE010000218.1:0-5298 GCA_035510955.1 Occallatibacter sp.
AGGCGCACAGCGGTCGAGTTTGCGGAGGAGTTTACGCAGGAGTGGGAATGTGCGGCGCCTGACGATGAATTAGCCCGCGAGTTTCAGCAGGGAATTGTGGCGCGGGCGCGGGAAGCGGAGCCGGCCGAACCGGCTTATGCGGGCTATCAGCTGATTCGCAACGTGCTGGCTGCATACGCGGAGAATTGCAGCTTCTGCGTGCTGCACGATGAGCGCCGGCCCGATCTGCGCGAGGCGTGGTTTGAAGTAATGGCCGCCGTCAAGTCTGCCGAGATGCGGGTGCGGTGCAAGGTAATGACCTGGCAGGAACTGGCGCCGCTGCTGCCGGACGAGTTGCAAGATTTTCTGGAGTTGAAATATGGGATTGTGGGAGCGGGTAGGGTGGCTTCGGAAGTTTCGGATTTGAACGGTGAGTAATGGCAGGAAAATCGAAGAACAATGCGGGTCCTTCGACTCCGCTGAAGTACGCTGCGCTCAGGATGACATGTCGCAGATAACTTCAGCGGCCGATGTAGTAACGGGCCGCAGCTATTCGCCGGCGCCGGGGATGTATTTGTACTCGATTTTCTGCGGCTCTTTGGGCTTGTCGCCGGTCAGGTCGTGGGTGTGCCAGACGACGCTCTCGCTGGCTACTTCAGGGTGTTTGCGCAGGAATTGCAACGCATACTCCGAAGCGGTCGGATCGTCCTTCTGGTCGGCGAATTTCTGGGATTCGATGGAGGCTTTGGCCTTGTCGCCGAGACGGCGATAGAGGATGGCCAACTGATAGTGCGCGGCTAGATCGTCGGGGTCGATGACCTGAATTCGCTCGTAAGCGTCGCGGGCCTGCGGGTAATCGTGCTGCTGATAGTAACTGAAGCCAAGCTCTCGCAGTGCGTCCTTGGCGCGCGGATATTTTTCGAGGACGGCTTGCAGGTCGGCTATGGCGGCTGGGACCTGGCCTGCGTTGCGTTCGACGAGAGCCCGGTAGTAAAGTGCGCGCGGGTCGCCGGGCAGCAGGGTAAGCGCCTTGGCCAGGTTGCCCTTGGCGTCGTCGTACTTCTCCCAGGAGATTTCGACGACGGCCATGTTGGTGAATGCGTCAGCGTAGTCGGGGCGCAGCGCGGCCACGCGCTCGAAGGCGTGCACCGAGGCCTCGTATTGCTGGGCGTCGAGCAGGCCGATGCCGTAGTTGTTCCAGCGCATCCATTCCTTGTTCTCAGTCGGGTCGGGAGGGACCGGCGCGTTCTCGCCGATGGAGAAGGTCTTGGTCTCCGATGCCATGTCGATGATGGGCATGGGATATGGCTTCGGCTCCTTCTGGCCCGTCTGGGTAATCGCATAGTCAATGAAGTGCTGGTTGAAGCGGCGGTAGCGGACTTTGGCCGTCATCGAAACCTGGCCGGTAATGTCCTTGGGCAGACGGAAGCGGTAGCGGACCAGCTGCGAGCGGCCGGATTGGAAGGCGTTGTTGTAAGCCAGGACGCGGTTGTGCCAGATCTGGTGAAGGTCGTTGAGCTCGCCTTTGACGTTGACCAGGCGGTTGGTGAAGGAGTGGGCGCTGGGATCGAGATAGCCGTTGGGCTGGATGAAGCCGCTCTCGGCCAGCGTTTTGCCGGCCGAGTCCTTCACGGTGAAGTCGACCCAGGCTTCATAGAAGTCGCGCTGCTCGGGGATGAACGAGTGGCCGATGCCCTTGTTCTGGACGACTACGTCGGCGACCAGGGTTTCGCCGGGGGCGATGGAGTAGCTGGTCAGGCCGAGTGGGGCGACCAGGACAACGTCCTTTGCCGTTGCTTCCGCGCCTTCCTTTTCCAGGGCGAAGATATCGACGTTGAACACCCCCTTGCCATCAAAGCCATTCTTGAGGAAGTCGGCGACCCTCTGCGCCTGCTCATCAAATTTGTAGAACTGCGGGATGAGGGTGTTGCCGGCGGGCCAGCGATGCGAGACGAGCTTGGGCTCTTTGGTTACGGGGTCGGGCTTGGCGCCGGGGTCGATGGCGCCGGTGGGCAGGGCTTCGCGCAGCATGTGGCAGTTCTGGCAAGTGGAGACCACGTCCTTGCGATAGAAGGGCAACGGCGACTGCTTGGTAAAGCTGGCTCCCTGCCACTCATCATAGAGAGATATGGCGCGAAGCCACTTGTAGTCGTCCAGCGTGCGGGGTATGGCGGCCTTGTGGCAGGCGGCGCAGAATTCGGCGGTCTTGTAGAGAGGCCGCATCACGGCCTGCGAATGGCGGTCGAGGTGGGCCAGGATTTCGGCGTCCGAGATCGGGCCGGTAATGGGTGCGCCTTTTTCATCCACCAGTACCGCGGGGACGCCCATCACGTAGCTGCCGGTACCGGTGGTGTCAGTGGTGACGATGGAATGGCAGGTGGAGCAGGTGACGCCTTCCTGCTCGAAGGGCCGCTTCTTGGGCATGCCCTGCGACAGATCGCCAGAAAACAGGGCGACGGGGTTGTGGCAGCCCTCGCAGTGGCGCGAATATTGCACGCCCTTTTCGTCAATGAGCGAATTGACGTTCTTCAGGTACCAGGGGGCGCGGAAGCTGTTGGAGTGCACGGACTGGCGCCACTGGTGATAGGCCTCCTGGTGGCAGTGGCCGCAGTACTCGGCGGTGGGGAAGACCTTGGGGCTCCAGAATTGGCCGTCGACGGTGGTGGCGTTGGAGGGTAGGAAGGGCGACTCCTTGCCGAAGGCGTAGTTGTAACGCGCGGTGACCGAGTCGTGGAAGGCTGTGGTGGGGCCGGTGATCTCGATGTGAGCGCCGTAAAGAGGATCTGTCGTGGCGGGGGAGGGATTTGAGGTGCTGGCGGGTGCACTGGAAGATACGGGGTGCGCGGCTGGATCGGTGGCTGCGCGTACGATGCGGACGGCGGGCCAGGCTGCCGTCAGGAGCACGAAAACGGCGAAGGGTGCAGCTGCGAGCCGGTTGCGCAGCAGGGTCTTGAACCCGATTGTGACCATCGTGCGGTGATCTCCCAGGGAAGGCTTTCGTTCCCATAACGGGTCTTTGATTGAAGTCCGCGGGAACATAAGAAAGGTAACAGGCCGGACGGATGGCCTGTCTTCCATCGAAAGGTGGAGGGAACAGGCTTCAGTTGCCAGCTTCCAGCCGCTGGTCGGGCAGCGGGTGCGATGGGACACAAGGCCGCGGTAATCGCAGCGGGTGGTTCACAGGGTGGGATGAATGGGGAAAAAATGGGGTCGATCCGTGTGCGCAAACGCACATCCTCTTAGCCAAACGAGGGCGCAAACTGGTACGGTTATCTTGAAGGATTCATTCTGGAGATGGCTTCAAATCCTTATTTTTCTCTTGCCGTTCTGTTCGTCGTAGCGCTGGGCTTTGGACTGACGCCGCTGGCGCTGGCCTGGCTTTGGGCCAGGGTGTTTTCCCCGGCCAAACCAAACGCGGTGAAGAACGCAATCTACGAGTGCGGCCTCGAGTCCAAAGGCGACGCCTGGGTGCAGTTCCGGTCGGCCTACTACCTTTACGCAATTATGTTTCTGATCTTCGACGTGGAAGCTGTGTTTTTGCTTCCGTTTGCGGTAGCGTTTACCGGCCTGGGCGTGGCGGCATGCGTCTCCATGCTGGTGTTTGTGTTGATGCTGGTTGAAGGCCTGGCCTGGGCCTGGGCAAAAGGTGTGCTGACGTGGGCGTGAGACAGCGGACAGCTCACAGCTGACAGCTGCCAGTTTTGAGCGTCCGGAAACGTGAACTGTTAGCTGTCTGCTGTTTGCTGCCAGCTTGAGGAGTGGAGCGACGAATGGCTGTTGAAGCTGGACTGAAGATCGAACTCGGCAAACAGGGGGTCTTCGTCACCACCATCGAAGAGCTCTACAACTGGGGCCGCCGCAGCTCCATCTGGCCCATGCAGTTTGGGCTGGCCTGTTGCGCCATCGAGATGATTGCCACCACCATGGCGCGCTACGACCTGGCCCGCTTCGGCGCGGAGGTCTTTCGTCCGTCGCCGCGCCAGGCGGACTTGATGATTATTTCGGGTACGGTGACCAAGAAGATGGCGCCGCAGGTGGTGCGGCTTTACAACCAGATGGCTGAGCCGAAGTATGTGATTGCGATGGGTGCCTGCGCCATCTCCGGCGGGCCATTCAAGCAGGGCTACAACGTGCTGAAGGGGATCGATCGCTACATTCCGGTGGACGTGCATATCCCTGGGTGCCCGCCGCGGCCCGAGTCGCTCTTGCACGCGTTCATGACGCTGCAAAAGAAGATCGATGGGCAGCCGCTGACCGGCGAAGGCCGTCCGCGCCACCTGGATGCGGAGGCGCAGAGCGAGTTTCCCGTGCCGGTGCAGGGCGCGCACGATCTGGAGCCTACGTCGAATCCCGGCGTTTGGCCGGTGCCGATAACGATCAAGTGATTTGAAGCAGGGACATAGGGACTAAGGGACTAGGGACTAGCAGGCAGGGAAGGGACTGGGGATTGAAGACGGTAGAGGAAATCAAGGCGGCGATTGAAGAGGGGGTGCCCGGCGCGGGAGTGGAGATTGTGCCCAACCCCAGCGTCAGCGGGCAGCACTCGCTGCGTCTCGCTCCCAGCCACGCCTTTGCGATGGCGACCTTCCTGCGCGATGATCCGGAGCTGGCGCTCGATTTTCTTTCCAATTCAACCGGCGTCGACTGGCCGGACAAGGAAGTCGCAGAGAAAGTGAAAGTCACGCGCACCGTGACAAAAACCGTAGATGGCGCGAAGCAGCAGGTTGAAGAGACCGTGGAAGAGACGCGGAAACACACTGTGCCCGGCTGCCTTGAGGCTGTCTATCACTTGTTTTCCATTGCCAAAAAGCACGGCCCGGTCATCATCCGCATGAAGACGGTGAACCGCACAGATCAGGTGCAGCTTCCTTCCCTCACGCCGGTCTGGCGGTCGGCCGAGTTTCAGGAGCGCGAAATCTTCGACCTCTTTGGCATCATCTTCACCGGCCATCCCGACCTGCGCCGCCTGCTGATGTGGGACGAGTTCAAAGACCACCCCATGCGCCGCGATTACGTGGAGCCGGACGACTTTGAATACGAGCCTACCGCGCACGACGAAGTGCTGAAGCGGGCGCAGGAACAACGGGCGAAACTTTCCGCGGCGGTAACGGGCCAGGAAGGTGCAGGCGCATGAGCACTTTTGTCGAAGGGAAGGACAAACTGCCGGGCTGGAATCGGCCGCCGGTCATCGCGCCGGACGGCGACGGCGAACTGCTGGAAATCGCCATGGGGCCGCACCATCCTTCCACCCACGGCGTCTTCCGCATGGACGTAGCTCTCGACGGCGAGCGCGTCATCCGCCTCAAGCCGGTCTTCGGT
>DATKGE010000219.1:0-3683 GCA_035510955.1 Occallatibacter sp.
CATCTCGGCCTGTAAGCCGCCTGGCTGCCTGGCCTGCTCGCTCAGCAAAGCCGGTTACATTAGGCGCAGATGAATCACTCTGTTAGACGTAATCGAAAGCATCCAGGACACAAAATTCCAACTGCTGGCTTTCATTCCGCGGAATTGGCTGGGGAATTGGGATCTGGGGCGCCACGGCGAGCCTTGCGGCGGGTTGGCGCGGAAGGCCGACCGGTCAGCCTCGCACAGAACCTTACTCGCCCTAATGCAGCCCACAAGCTGCTGATGCCTCACACAGCGAAGTCGATAAATCCCCGCTGGGGGTCCGTCGAGATCAGCTTGGCAGTCACTTTGTCGCCCACATCCAGCCCCTTGCCGCCCTGCACCACCATGCCATCCACATATGGATTGAGCGTGCGCACAAATGTCCCGTACTTGTTGACCCCGGTGACGATGGCCGGAAAGCTCTGCCCGATGCGAGGACGCAGCACCACGGCGGCAATGCGCTTCTGCATGTCGCGCTCCACCTTGCGGGCGTTGTCTTCCATCAGCGTGCAATGGGTGGCAATGGTGTTGAGATCGTCTTCGGAGTACGGCTGGGGCGCGTGGGCCAGCAACGCCTTCATGAGCCGCTGCGTTACCACGTCGGGAAAGCGCCGGTTGGGCGCCGTGGAGTGGGTGTAGTCCTGCACAGCCAGGCCGAAGTGACCCGGCGACACCTCCTTCGGCTTCACCAGCACATATTCGCCCGGCCCCATCAGCTTGATCACGGTCAGCGACAGATCGGGAAAGTGCACCGGATCTTTCTGCTTCTGCGCCAGCAGGAAGTCGTTAAGGGCCTTGGAGTCGGGTTCGGCAGGCAGCGTCGTGCCCAGCCCCTGGGCAACCTCAACAATACGATCCCAGCGCTTGGGAACACGGACAATGCGGCGGATGGAAGCCACGCCGGCGTCTTCGAAGGTACGGGCGGCGACGCCGTTGGCGGCCACCATGAACTCCTCGATGAGCGAAGTGGCGCGGTTCTTGACCAGGCTCACAATGTCGACAGCCTTGTCCGCCTGCATCAGGGGACGCGTCTCCAGGGTCTCAAGATCCAGCGCGCCGTGCTGAAAGCGTCCGCCAACCATGCGCTGGGCAGCGGCATCCTGCAGCTTGAGCTGCGCGGCCAGGTCAGTGCTGGCAGCCACCTTCGCCGGCGCGGCGCCGGAGCCCTCAAGCCAGGCGCCCACACCGTTATAGGCCAGTTGCGCGCGGTTGCGGACCAGGGCCGCGTAGACCTTGCCGTCGGAAACTGTGCCGGCCGCGTCCACCGAGAACTCGATGACGTGAGCCATGCGGTCTTCATTCTCGTTGAGCGAGGTAATCCCCTCGGAGAGCTCTGCCGGAAGCATGGGGAAAACCTTGACGCCGGTGTAAACAGAGGTGGTTTCGCTCTTGGCGTGCCCGTCGAGCACCGTGCCCCGGCCCACGCGCGCGTCCACATCGGCCACGCCGATCAGCACGCGGATGCGGCCGTCGGCCAACTGCTCGGCCCACTCGATCTGGTCCAGGTCTTTGGAAGTGTCGTTATCGATCGAGGACCACAAAAGGCTGCGCAGGTCCTGCGCTCCCGGCACCGCCGGCGGCTCAGGATGGGCCTGAATGCTGGCGAGTTGCGCATCGGATCCGGCGGGAAACTCAGGCTGGAAACCGTGTTCGATCATGGATGCGTGAGCAGCGGCGACAAGATTGAACTGCACGGGCTGGCTGGAGGGCATCGGGAATATTGCTCCTTGAATGGGACAGCGAATGGGACAAGCCAGCCTATCACGCCCACCTGCGGCAGGGCAGACGCCGCTGTCGCGGCAGAAGAGCACTCGCGTCGCTGAGTTCGCCGCCGTCGCGTGGTTCGGTTGTACGCATTCGGTGCGCGAACGGCAGCAGGAAGAAGGCTGCCACCGTGGCAGCGGAAGCAGCCCGGATAGGCGTTTCTGGACAGGTTGTACGGTCGAAACCCCAACGCCACAGCCGGGGAGATGGCGTCGGATTCCCTTTTTTTTGCCGCTCGCGTTGTCGCACCCGCCCCAGTCCAACATTTATCATGGGAATAGACGGTTTCCGGTCATCCCGTGTCAGCCTGGGAGCCGAGGCGGTTTTTCTTGCCTGACAATTGAGATTTGAAAACCGTTCCAGTGGGAGTTCATCTTGCGTATGACCCGTTTTTCAGTTTGTTTTTCTGCATTCCTTCTCATTTGCTGCGCATCGAGTGCTCAATCCATTGCTCCAGCCGCGGCGCCGGTTCAAACCGCCGCCACCAGCACGGCAAGCCCGGAGATTCTCGAGTTCCAAAAGATTGAGGACTCCTGGTCAACGGCCGTCAACGGCCGCGACCAGTACGGCCTCGAGCTGGTTCTATCCCCGCTGTTCGTCGACGTATCCGCCAGCGGCGACATCACCACGCGCAATCAGCAGGTAGCCATGGCCATCACCGGCGAGGATAAGACCCTGCATCTGGATCAGCGGGTCATCACCGTTCGCATGCTGGGCGACATCGCCGTAGCCAACGGCACGTATGCCCTGCGCCACAAGGTGGGTGCGGCAGAGGCCAACGAGAAGGGCATCTTCACCCATGTCTACGAGCGCGCTCACGGCATCTGGTTTTGCATCAACTCGCAGCGCACCGTCCTGCGCGAGGACTCCAACGCCAAGCAGAAGAAGCAGTCCAGCGCCGAATTGCCCTTTCACTTTCCGCTCTTCTCCAAGAGTGACAAGGGCCCTCAGTAACGCAGCCGGTCGAGTGAGAAGCTGACAGCCTCGAAGACAGCGCCCTAGCTCACCAGCCGTTTGGCCCCCTGCAGCCGAATCGACACGTGCACCAGCGAGAGCGCCGCGGGAGTTACGCCGGGAATGCGGCTGGCCTGGCCAATGGTGACGGGGCGAACGCGCTCGAGAATCTCCAGCATCTCCCGCGAAAGGCCGCTGATGGTTCTGTATTCAATCCAATCGGGAATGGTTACGGACTCCGCGGCCTTGAGCTTTTCGATTGATTTCTTCTGTTGTTCCAGATAGCCGGCAAACTTGATCTCGGTTTCGACGGCACGCGCTTCGTTGCGCATCACGCTCCGCTCAATGCTCTCAGCTGCGCTCGTTGCGCCTCGAACCGCGGGTGCCCCATCCTTGGCGGGTTCTTGTTCTTCCGCCAAGGGTGGGAAAGCACCAACCTCACCCACCCGCACAAATCCCGCCAGCAACGGATCCCTCGATAGCGTCTCGCGCATCGCGCCCAGCACCGGCTCAATCGTCACTTCGGGCCGCTTCAGCAGTTGCGCCCAAGTCAGGCCCGCGGTCGCCGGGAGCGCTTTGAATCCCGCGGCGGCAAGGCCATCGCTATCGACTTTGCCGATGGTCAGCAGCTTACTGAGCGCAGCCATGCGAGCCTGCTTCAGTTCATACTCCGCCCACGCCTCATCGTTGATCAGGCCCAGCCGGCGGCCATGCGGAGTGAGCCGCCTGTCCGCGTTGTCGATGCGCAGATGAAGGCGAAACTCGGCGCGCGAGGTAAACATCCGGTAAGGCTCGTTGGTCCCCTTGGAGATGAGGTCGTCGATGAGAATGCCGGTGTAGCCTTCCGTCCGATCCATGGTGAATGGCGCGTCGCCCTTCAGCCAAAGCGCTGCATTGATTCCCGCCATGATGCCCTGGCAGGCAGCTTCTTCATAGCCGCT
>DATKGE010000220.1:0-6045 GCA_035510955.1 Occallatibacter sp.
CGCGAGGACCAGGCCCTGTCGAGCGCGTCCTTTGGCGCTTTGCCGGTGGTGGCGAGGGCAAACACCACGTAGGCGCGCAGATCGGGGATCATCTCGGGATGGGCATCGAGCACGGCGCCGAGCCAGGAGCGGCCGCGGTTGATGCGGCTCGCGTCCACCGTGTGGCCGGCGCTCTGCGCCTGGCCCAGACCGCTGACCACATAGGCGGTCATGAAGACGCGGCTTGGATCGTCGGGCCACCAGCCCCAGCCGCCGTCGTCATGCTGGAAGCTATAAAGCCGGTCAAGGCCGGCGCGCACCATGACGTTCAACGTGGCCGGATCGATGGGCGGCTTCAGGTGGAGCTTGTTCACGGCCTGCGCCACGATCACATCGGGCAGGAAGCTGGACATGGTCTGCTCGGTGCATCCCCAGGGATAGCTGGTGAGGTAGTCGAGCGCATCGAAGACCGTGCCGACAACGCTGGGCGCAATGCTGATGGTGAGTGTGCGTGAGCCCGCGTCCGATGCGGGCGGGTAGTTGTAGTTCCATGCGCCCTGCCCGTTGCCGGAGAAAACGACGCCTGAGCCCGCGTCCCGCTGCTTGACGCCGAACGGCAGCACGGGCAGCGTCATCTCCAAAGCGTCGCTCTCTTCATTGGTGAGCGCTTTGGCCGTGAGAACTGCGTTGCCAGTTGCGTGGGCCTTGACGCGCCACTCGGCGTAGCACTCACCTTTGGCCGGAATGTTGACGGTTTGCTGCTGGCCGCCGATGACTTCCAATCCCTGCACGTCGAGGGCAAAGGTCACGTCCTTGGCGGTCTCAAGATAGTTGTGGGCGATGACGCGGAGGGTGACTTCGTCGCCCTGGCGGAAGAAGCGCGGCGCGGCCAGGCGCACGATGAGATTCTTTCGGACCAGGACACGGGTGACGACGCCACCGGCCTTGCCGTCGTCGGTCATGGCGCGGATGGTGGTGCGCCAGGTGGTGAGCGCGTCGGGGAAGTTGAAGTCGACGCGCGCGTGGCCGTCGGGTCCGGTGTGTACGTTGGGGTTCCAGTAAGCGGTATCGGGGAAGGCCTTGCGCACCTTGGGTACGACGAGGTCGGAACCGGGCTTTACCTGCGCCAGGCGCGGGTGATAGAAGCCGTTGCCAAGCTGAGCGAGGAGCGGGCTCTTCAAGCCAGCCTGGCCGGAGAAGAAGAACTCGAAGGAGGTTTGCGGATCGAGCTCGACGTTGCGCTTGGGATAGAAGGCGGCGACGATGTCTCCGCTTTCATCGGGGCGGACGGAGTAGAGGGCTTCGTCTACCTCGCCGAAACTGAGGTCGGCCTCGACCGGCTTGCCTTGATGGTCGACCGCAAGGACGTCGAAGCTACCTTTTTCGCCGGGGACATATTTTGCTTTGCTGGGCGTGGCCGTGATGGTCAGCGTGCGCTCGACGAGCGGGACTTTCAGGCTCTTTTGCGCGGTGATGAGCTGGTTGTCGTGGACGATAACCGCGCTGACGACCAGGTTTGGCTGAGCCAGTTTGGTAATAGGCACGTCGAATGCGAGGCTCCGGCCTGTGGCGTGAAGCAACTGCCGCGACTGCACGCTGTCACCTTCGGCAGTGACGACGGCCCACGACTCTTGGAGGCCGGTTACGAGCAGGAGATGGGCGGTGTCGCCCACCTGATAGGTTTTCTTGTCGGCGACGATCTGTGCCTGGGTGTTCTGGTTGTAACCTTCGCCGCCGCCGTTCCAGATCCAGACGAACGTCCGGCCCTCGACTGTCCGCTTTTCCGGAGTCTGCGCCGTGGCGGTGACTTCGAAATTGCCGCTGCTGCTGTTGCCGATCGGAAGATCAACCAGGGCGGCGCCGTCGGGGCCTGTCTCCGCGTCGCGGCTGGTTATGGGCGTGTCCGTGCGTTCGTGCGTGGTCGAATCCCACTTCTCCAGGTTCACGGCGATGTGGATCGGGGTCTGGACGGGCTTGCCGTCGTAGTCCTGCGCGGTGACTTTGACGCGGACCGGGTCGCCGGTCTTGAACACATAGCTGGTGGGCTCGGCGCTCACGCGGAAGGAGCCGTAGGTTGCGAGCACGGTGGAGTGGCCGGCGACCTCGCGCTCGCCGGCGTCGGTGACGCGGGCTTCAATGCGGTAGTCCTGATCTTCATGCTTGCCGTCAATGGGGACGGGGACTGAAACGGTGAGGCGGCCGTTGGCGTCAAGCACGCCGTCGTGCTCCTGCTGCTCGATCGCGCCGTAGGTGTCGTCGGAATCTTCGCCGCCGGCGTCGTCGCTTACGCCTTCGTCTGAACCAGCGTCGCTACTGTCGTCCTGGTCCTCATCCCACCAGTAATGCGTTGACGTGTGGACTACGTACTTCACCTTTGCGTTGGCGACTGGCTCGCCAAAGAAGTAACGGGCTTCAATGGTGGCTTGAATGGCATTGCCTTGAAGAACGCGCGGGGCAGTGGGCTTGACGGTGACCTGGTACTCGGGCTTCTTGTACTCCTCGACGTAGAAGCTGCCCTGGCCCTCCACGAATGGGTTTTGCCCGCTTCTGCTCAAAGCGATGCTGTAATAACCCAGCCCGGCATCGGCTGCCAGAGTAACGTCGGCGGTCACGGTTCCATGCGCTGAGACCTGCGCACTCTGGCTGAGAACAGTCTTGTTGTCGGCGTCGGTCACCTTCAGTTGCAGGGTCTGATCGCTTGGCAAATCCACCACGTCGTTCCGTTTTTTGCGAACAACAGCTTTAATGTGGACCGTATGCCCCGGACGGTAGACAGGGCGGTCGGTATAGATGTACGCCTTCTCATTGGTCCACCGATCCGCCACGAATGCATAGGTCCACGGCGTAACCAGGGCTGTATCGGCGCCGCGCCGGGCCAGAATCCAAATGTTCTCCGGCTCTGCGCCCTGTGTTCCGTAGCGCACAGTCATGGAGAGAGAGGCCATTCCGT
Organism: Occallatibacter sp.; assembly: GCA_035510955.1. Classification (GTDB taxonomy): domain Bacteria; phylum Acidobacteriota; class Terriglobia; order Terriglobales; family Acidobacteriaceae; genus Telmatobacter. The sequence goes on from DATKGE010000220.1 coordinate 2,930, forward strand.
CCGAACCCGTCTTTGTTGACGATTGGTGGCTTCCATTCGCCCACAGCGCGACGTCCGCCTCCACGGGTGCGCCCGTTTTGCGGTCGGCTACGTAGAGATCGGCTTGCCACTTGCCCGCACGCTCCACCACCGCGATGCTGGTGACGATGGCCACGGTGTAGGCCTTGTAGGTTCCGTCGGTGGCTTCGATGAGATAAACGCCCGCGGCGAGGCCGTCGATCGGCAACTGTTGCGTTTCGCTCACCAATGCGGGTGGGGTTTCGAGTTTCCAGCGGGCTACGAGTTGGCTGGGATTCAGGATGGGGATCTGCGCGAACTGGGTTGCGCCGACGACGCGGCTGCGCTTGCCCAGGCTGGTCTGGCGCTCGCGGAAGCTGTCGCGGGCATTGTCAGTGAACTGGCCGCGAAAGAACCGGCGGACCAGCCACCAGAGATGCGCCTTGAAGTCATGCAGGCGCTCGATCCAGGTTTCTTCGTCGATCTTTTCGTTCGAGGATTGGGCCTCGGCGCCAAAGCTGTGCAGGTCTTTGAGGCCGGCAAAGAATTTCTCGGCGTCGCGGACTTTGTAGACGCGGAATTCGAGGGCGGGAACGTTGCGGGCCAGGAGCTGAACTTTGACGCTCTCGCCGGGGGCGAAGGTGCGCGTGGTGGAGAGCGAAAAGGAGCGCGGGGCGTCCTTGGCCGCGGCGGGTTGGGCGATGGAACAGGCAAGAACAATCGAGGAGAGAATCGACAGCAGTTTGCGGAGGCTCATGGGGTTGCTCGCAGAATGTTCCATCGATAGACGCCGAGGAAGTTGGGGTTGGCGGGGACGGGACGCCACTGCGGCTGGGGGTGGTTGAGCAGTTCGGCGAAGGTGACGCGGCGGAGCTCTCCGGCTTTACCCTGATCGGGGCCCGTGTCGTAAACGACGGCGGGCTGGCTGCCGGCGCGGGTGACGATCATGGAGTGCCAGGGAGAAGACTGGCCGAACTGGCGGTAGAAGAGCAGGTCGGCGGCCTGGGCGACAAGAATGTCGCGGCTGATGAAATGAGCGCTCCGCTCGACCAGCGTGCGGGCGTCGGCAAACTGCGCAAAGGCTCCGTTGGCGGTGTCTGCTGCTGTGAAAGGGCCGGGGCGCACGCGAAAGAGCGCTGCTCCGAGCGGTGTGTCGGGGTACCGCCAGGCGCGAACTTCGCCGGGCAACGCGGGGACCTCAATGCCGGTGGATGCGAACCAGGTGTCGTCGTGGCGCTTGAGGGCTTCGCGGTAAGCGTAGCGCAGCAGGCTGGCGCAGTCAGTGATTTCGGGCGGGACTTCGGCGCGCGGGCGGATTGCCTGATAGTCGGCGATGGCGGTGAACCATTGGCGGAAGGCGGCCTGGTCGGCGGGGTCGGTGAGGCGGAGAAAGTCGGGCGTGCCGTCGGCGAAGCGGTCGGTCCAGGGACCGGCGGGCCAGGGCCGTCCGGCGTGGTTCGCGTCCTTGCTGTAGCTTGTTGCGCGAACGGCGCCGACTGCGGCGGAGGGATCGATCGCCGCGCCGCGAAATCTGTGGCGCTCATGCCCATGCGCGAAGACGAAGAGCCGCAACAGCAGCAGCAAAATCGCAAGCGCCACAACCCCTGCCAGGATCAGGCGCTGTGGGCGCGGCTTTGCTTGAGGGCTCACGTGGAGGTCGATTCGAAGTGAGACCCATCTTACCGCGAATCCCGAGGGAAAAATCTTGTGATCGTTCAAAGGCTTTCAAAACGGCGGAAGAGCACGCGAATGGCAGACGCGAAAAGGCCCTTCGGTGCGAGCCGGAGGGCCATTTGCAAAAAGGGTGAAGGGCTTATGCGGTGACGGTGCGGGTCGGCTTCGATCCCCACAAGCCGTAAAAGGCGATGTAGAGGTAGCAGATCATGGGGACAATGAACGAATGCTGAATCCCCATCCTGTCTGCCAGAAAGCCAATCAGCGGAGGAATGACTGCGCCGCCGACGACCGCGGTCATGATGAGGCCGGAGCCCTTGCTGGTCAAGGGGCCAAGGCCGGCGATGCCCAGGGTGAAGATGTTGGGGAACATCACAGAGTTGAAGAATCCGCACAGAACCAGAGTGGCGATGGCAACTTCTCCGCTGGTGAACATGGAGACGGTGATGAGCAAGGCCGCGGTGATGCCGAAGATGCCCAGCAGCTTTCCGGCCTTTACCTTGGTCATGATTCCCGCGCCGAGCAGGCGGCCGACGAGGGCCCCAAACCAATAGAGAGAAAGCAGGAACGACGCTGTCTTAGCGGTGCTGATTCCCTGTTGCTTGAAATAGTTGACGGCGATGGAAGCCAGACCGACCTCAACGCCTACGTAGAAGAAGATGCCCAGGGCGCCGAGCACGGTATGTTTATAGCCCCAGATGCTGCGGCTTAGGATGGGATCGCCGTCTTTGGCGGGGCGGAATGCCTGGGTCTGCTCAACGTGGGGCAGATGCATGAAGGCAACGGCCAAGCCGAGAAGCAGCAGGCCGGCGGCGATGAGCATGTACGGCACGCGTACGGTGTCGGCCACAACGGCAGGCGAAGTCAGCATGGCGGGGTCGGTGAGGATGTATGCGCCGGCAACAATTGGAGCCAGGGTGCCGCCGATGGAGTTGAAGGCCTGCGCGAGGTTGAGGCGAATGGAGGAACTGCCTTCCGGCCCCAGAATCGAAACGTATGGGTTGGCTGAGGTCTGGAGAGCCGTTACGCCTGCACCGACGATGAAAATGGCGGTGAGAAATAGTGGAAAGCTGACCAGTTTGGCCGCGGGGATGAACAGCAGGCAGCCAACCACCTGGATGAAGAGCGAGACAACCATTGTCCGTTTGTAGCCGATGGTTTCAATCAGCTTGGAGGTGGGCGCAGAGAACACGAAGTAGGCCAGGAAGAAGGCCGACTCGACCAGCATGGCCCAGGCGTAAGGCAGCGTGAAGATATTCTTCAGATGCGGTACCAGCGCCATGTTCAGGTTGGTGATGAACCCAAAGATGAAGAACAGCGCGGTGACAATAATAAATGGGACGAAATATCCGGGCGACGTAAGCGCAGCCGATTGTTTTGTTTGAGTTGCCATACAGTGTTGATCTCCGCTTCCTCAAAAAAGTTACGCCGGTTCGGGCTCTCAT
>DATKGE010000221.1:0-4274 GCA_035510955.1 Occallatibacter sp.
AAAGCTCCGCCGGGCAACAAGAAAGAGCGGAATACAGGCCAGCGCATTGATCAGGCAGTCGAACGCATGGACGGCGAAGATCGATCGCGCCGTGTGCACGCCGAAGACCTCAAAGATGGCCGCCACAATCAGCGGATACACCGGCGGCATGATAGCCGAGGTTTGCGTAGAAACGAACGGGCTGCCAAACCCGTGCCCCGCTACCAGCGCCCGCGCCACATTTCCCTGCTCCCAGGCATGAATGTGTTCGGCGTCCATCAGGTTTTCAATGGTGTCGAAGGGAATCACCGCCGCGCGCAGCGCGAGCCCAACCAGCACCATCCACGCAAGCACCGGAACCGCGCGCAGGCGTTCGCGCATCGAGGTGCTCAAGCTGCTTCCCCATCTCTCACGCTTCCCATCATAGATGGGCAACGCAACGGGCTGCCATTTGCACGCACACCTGCAAGCGCCAGGGCGGGATCGGGTCAGTCTCCGGCTTGGGGATCGCTCACCCGAAGCCTGAAAAACTGGGAAACCTTCACCATGGCCATTACATAAGTTGCCCCAAGAATTCGCCAGATCCTGGATCGTCCGTCTGTCGAAGATTGAAGTCCATGCACCCTGCTCTTCGATGCGAAACAGCGGCAATCGTCTTCGGGCCGCTTTCAGTTTTTGGAATCTGCGCAACTCGAGAAAAACCGTAATAGCTCCGCTCTTTCATCCGTCGCAGCGCAGATTCCAGAGTTTCAATGGGAACCTGGTTGGTGAAGAGTTGCTACGGATTTCTCGGAATCACTCCGGGCTCGAAGAGGTCCTGCAAATCGTTCGCGTTGACCGCATCGCCCAGAAAGGGTGACGACCCGCCGGTTGCTTTCACATGGAAGATCTCCTGCATCGTGCGCAGGTCGGAGGAGTGAGTGTAGTCAATCGAACTTGCGTAGGGCAGGCCGCCCTCGTTGGGATGAGCGAGATTGGAGATGACGATCTCCCCGACGGTATGGTTAAAATCGTCCGCGTTGTCGCCTGCCTCGCCGTCTTGTTCGCTCTCATCCCACCAGAGAATGATCACGCCGCCGTCCTTGTAGGCTTTCGAGGACATGATCTGAGGAACCAGCCTGCTGAGCGCGTTGTCGCCCGCCTTGATCTGCGATGCATCGCCGGTCAAGCCAGCAAAACCGCCAGTGAGCGCGCTGTGCATTTCGTTGTACTGGTCGGGCGTAATCCAGTTGTAGTCGGCCACGCGGTCATTGGCCAGGTCGAAGGCCAGTTGCTGCAGCGGCGCGTAGTGCCTTGCAAGAGGGTTGGCCGGGGTTGAGTTGTTGCCGCCATTGGTGTCATCAAAAAGGACCATCGGGTTATGTTTGGGCGCGTAGTTGTATTGCATTGAATCGTTATAGGCGTTCAGGTAGTTGCCCGGCCCGAACCGGCCCGACAGGCTCACCAGCGGAACGGTCCACTGATTCTCCGGCAAAGGCAGGTTGATGAGCTGACCGCCTGCGGTCGTCAGGTCAATGTCTTCCTGATACGACTTCCAGGTCTTTCCCGCCTTCTGCAGCAGGCCGCTAAGGTGCTGCGTTGTGGCCTGGGAATTCGGCGGATTGTCTGCAAAGGGGTCGTCGTCATCGAGAATGCCGAAGTTGGTGCCGGCTTCAGCCCATAGGTAGTTTGGTTCTGAAGGATGAATGTGGGGGTTGCTTCCGCTGGGCGTGGCCAGAACGTTGTGATAGGCGGTAGCGTAGGCCACGTGCTGGCTGATGTTCTCCAGGTGGCCATCGACGAAGACTGTCCCGGTCCCGTTCACGAGACTATTGATGAACGGCGCATTCGGGTTTTGATAAATGGGCTCGATCCCCCCGGGAACAGTGGCCGGCTGAGTCCAGTCGTGATTCTCCAGCGCGATTACGAATACGTGTTTGATTTCCCGGTCTTCCTGGGCGTTTGCGCTCAAACTGCTCAGTGCAGCCACGAGTGTAAGTCCGGCAAGGGAACGGGTAAGAGAGATGGTGGACATTGAAACCTCCAACTTATGGATTTGCGGCATTTTGCGGAACGCCTCTCGGACGCTTTTTTCATGGAGTCCGAACGGCCAACACCGCCGCTTGGAGATTGATAACAAGTGCATGTTGCGCACACATGATCGGCACATTAAAGATTGAACAACCAACCAGGCCGGATCCTCGACAGTTCGAGAGCTGAATCATTCCCGCAATCGACAAAAACAATCAACCTGATCCTCAGTTCATCGGTCCATACCGCCTCGTGGAAGTCTGGCCCCGGCAGTCGGGTATCCTGAAACTGTAGCCCCGGAGGTTCCCGGATGCTCTCCCTCGCCCTTACCCCGCCTGCCAGTCCCACCTCCGTTGAAGAAATCGCGGAGGCCATCGATCGCATCGTGCCTCTGCACGGCATGCCCTTCGAAGACCGACTCTGGCTCGCCCGGCACGGCAATGAGTTCATTGCCGGCGCCGGCGAAGTCCTGTTCGAAGAAGGCGCTCTGGCGGAGCAGATGATGCTCATCCTCAAGGGAGAGATCCACGTGCGCCGCCAGCGCGGCGGGCCCATGGAGCTGTTCATCGGCCGCGCCGGCCAAATGACTGGACTCCTTCCGTACTCGCGCATGAAATCCTACGGCGGCCAAGGGTTCGCCGTCACCGATTGCTGGGTCCTAGCCGTGCACAAATCGCTCTTCCCGGAGATGCTTCTGGCCATCCCCTCCATGGGCCAGCGCGTCGTCTCCACGCTTCTCGACCGCGTCCGCGAGGTTACGCGCATCGAGCAACAGGCGGAAAAACTCACCGCCCTGGGCAAACTGGCCGGCAACCTGGCCCACGAGCTCAACAACCCCGCCTCCGCCGCCCAGCGCGCCGCCTCGGGACTCATCACCGAGCTGCGCGCCAACCGCGCCAACCGCTTCAAGCTGGTTAACCTGTGCCTGGATGAAGAACAGATCAAGGCCATCGAGTCCTGGGAGCAGAAGATCTTCGACCGCGGCGCCCAGCCCGCAGAGCAGCAGGCCTCAATCCTCATTCCGCGCGAAGAGGCCATCCGTACCTGGCTCAACGCCCTCGGCTGCCCCGAATCATGGGAGATCGCCGCGCAGCTGAACGAGCAGGCTGTCACCCTTGCCGACCTTGAGGAACTGCCCAAATTTCTCGGCCCCGCCGAGGCCTGCGTCCTGCTGCAGTACTTCGCCCGCTACCTGCGGTCAACGCGGTCGGTCGAGACGCTGGTCAGTTCCACCGCCCGCATCTTCGATCTCATCAGCGCCATCAAGGCCTACTCCTACATGGACCGCGCGCCCATTCTCGAAGTCGATGTGCCCGCCGGTCTCGACGCCACCCTGCAGATGCTCAAGTCGCGCATCGGCAAGGTCAAGGTCATTCGCAATTACGCGCCCGGCCTGCCCACCATCAGCGCCTACGGCAGCGAGCTCAACCAGGTCTGGACCGCGCTGATCGAGAACGCGCTCGAAGCCATCGCCGAGAGCGACCGCCCCGGCCACAAGCACCAGCTCCGCATCTCCGCCAGCCAGGAGCTCGACATGCTGCTGGTCGAAATCCAGGACTCCGGCCCCGGCATCCGCGCCGAGTTGCAGGACCGCATCTTCGAGCCCTTCTTCACCACCAAGCCGCCCGGCCAGGGCCTCGGACTAGGCCTCGACAACGCCATGCGCATCGTGCGCAAGCACCGCGGCCACATGAGCGTAAAGAGCGAACCCGGCAACACCTGCTTCCGCGTGCGGCTGCCGCTGGAGCAGCTGCAGGCGTATTAGAAAAGCCCGGTCGAGCCGAAAGAAGTGTGAGTTGTAAGTCACTTCGCAGGTCGCCCGTAATCCGGGAGGGCGGAATCGCTTCTCATAAGCCGACATGAACGAAGCCGCTGGTGCGGCGGACGCATCCGCGTGTCGCTGATCTGACCTTTGAGGCTGCCGGGATAGTTTGGGACGCAGAGAAGGAGGATTCTCTGTGAACCAACTACGTCAGCTCATGCTTGAGGAGTTGCACCGCCGCAACTTCGCCGATACAACCATCCGCTGCTACTTGCACGGTGTTGCGCACTTCAGCCGATACTTTCGGCGGCCCCCCGATCAGCTTGGTCTCGAAGACATTCGCAAGTACCAGGCGATGCTGTTCACCAAGTTGAAGTACAGCCAGAACACCGTCATCCTGCGGCTGGCGTCGCTGCGCTTCTTCTATATTCACGTGTTGAAGCGCGGCTGGAGCATCGCCGAGACTCCCTATCCGAAGAAGGTGCGTCTCCACCTCAACCAGACCACTGCGCCGCATGAACCG
>DATKGE010000222.1:0-16653 GCA_035510955.1 Occallatibacter sp.
TGGGCGAAGCCGTGGGCCAGGACTGGGTCAAGCAGAACTTTCCGCCCGCCGCCAAGGCCAGCATGGACCAGCTCGTCGCCGCCCTCGAGAAAGCCCTCGGCGACGACATCAAGACCCTGCCCTGGATGAGCGACGAGACCAAGAAAGCAGCCGAAGAAAAGCTGGCCATGATCCGCAACAAGATCGGCTATCCGGAAAAGTGGCGCGACTACTCGGCTCTCAAAGTCACGCGCGACGACCTCGTCGGCAATGTGCACCGCGATGCGGTCTTCTCGCGCGATTACAACCTCAACAAGCTGGGCAAGCCGGTGGACGAGAAGGAATGGGGCATGACGCCGCCGACGGTAAATGCCTACTACAACGACTCGATGAACGACATCAACTTTCCCGCCGGCATCCTGCAGCCGCCGTTCTTTGACTTCACCATCGACCCGGCCGTCAACTTCGGCGGGATCGGTGTGGTCATCGGCCACGAGATGACGCACGGCTTCGACGACCAGGGCTCGAAGTACGACGGCAAGGGAAACCTGCGCGAGTGGCAGACCCCCGAAGACCGCAAAGCCTTCACCGAACGCACCGACTGCGAAGTCGCCGAGTACAACGGCTTTGAGGCAGCCTCGGCCCACGACGACGTTCCCGCGCAGAAGCTCAACGGCAAACTGACTCTGGGCGAAAACACCGCCGACAACGGCGGCCTGCGCATCGCCTGGATGGCCTTGCTCGACACCCTCGCCGCCCAGGGCAAGTCCATCACCGACAAGGTCGATGGCTATACCGAGGCGCAGCGTTACTTCCTGGGCTTCGGCCAGGTCTGGTGCCAGAACCAGACCGAGCCCTCGGCCCGCCAGTCGGCGCTCACCGATCCTCACTCCCCAGGCCGCTGGCGCACCAACGGCAGCGTGCAGAATTTCGACGAATTCGGCAAGGCCTTCGGCTGCACCAAGGGACAGCCCATGTACCCCGAGAACTCCTGCCGCGTCTGGTAAATAACCCGCTCCCGCAGCCGTGAAAATCCGCGGCTGCGGGAGTTTTGCCTCAGGCGCACGATCCATCCGAAATTCGCCCTTCTTTGCCACCCGATGGCCGTGATACCCTGCAAGGCACAGCGGCCCCCAAGCAAAAATCAGCGCTTTGATCGACGTTCAAATCCCTGCGCCTGAGACGCGCCTCAATGAGATCAATCCTGCCCCTGCCGTTTGTTTCAAGGAGTCCCAATGCACTGTTCCCGCCTGATTCCCATCCTCCTGGTTTCCGCCTGCGCCGCCGTGGCCCAAACGCCCGCTGCCGCTCCTGGCGACGCTTCCCTTCCCAAAGCTCCGAAGGAAGTAAAAAGCTTCGACGCCTCCGCCATCGACAAGACCGCCGATCCGTGCACGGACTTTTACCAGTACGCCTGCGGCAACTGGATCAAGGACAATCCCATCCCCGCCGACCAACCGGAGTGGGTACGATCGTTCTCGGTGGTGTACGAGCGCAACCGATACCTGCTGTGGCAGGAGTTGGATTCAGCTGCAAAAGACCCCAAGACTCCCCTGCAGAAGCAATATGGCGACTACTACGCCGCCTGCATGGACCTGGGCCTGGTGGAAAGGAAGGGCCTCGCGCCCATCCAGCCGGCCTGGGCGGAGATTGCCGGCCTCAGCGATCCGAAACAGTTTTCGGCCCTGATCAGCCGGCTTGATAACGAAGGCACACCCTACGGCCTCTTCTCGCTTTGGGTCGACCAGGATGACAAGGACTCCTCAAGGGAGATTGCCCAGCTTTGGCAGGGTGGCCTGTCGCTGCCCGACCGCGATTATTACATCGACAAGAGCAAGCACTTCGAGGAGATTCGCGGCCAGTACATTGACCACATGAAGAAGATGTTCACGCTCGCCGGAGACACGCCCGATCAGACAGCCAAAGAGGCCGCCGCCGTCATGGATATTGAAACAGCCTTGGCCAAAGCCTCCACCAGCCGCACCGACCTTCGCGATCCCGAGAACTATTACCACATCTATGCGGTTTCGGATCTTCAGAAACTCGCCCCCAACATCGACTGGAGCGCATATTTCTCGGCTCTCGGCATTGGCCACTTCGATTCATTGCTTGTTGCCACTCCGGATTTCTTCAAGGCGCTCAGCGGGCTGGCCCAGAGCGAGCCACTCGACTCCTGGAAGAGCTATCTGCGCTGGCACGTTCTGCACGGGCAGGCATCCAACCTGCCCAAGGCGTTTTTCGATGAAGACTTCAACTTCTTCCGCAAGATTCTGTCCGGCACCAAGGAGCCTGAGGCGCGTTGGAAACAATGTTCCAGTATGACCGACAACGCGCTCGGCGAGGCAGTGGGTCAGGACTGGGTGAAGCAGAATTTCCCACCCGCCGCCAAGGAGAGCATGGACAAACTGGTCGCCGCCCTGGAAAAGTCTCTTGGCGACGACATTAAAACATTGCCCTGGATGAGCGACGCCACCAAGGAAGCGGCGGAAGCAAAGCTGGCCATGATCCGCAACAAGATCGGTTATCCGGAAAAGTGGCGCGATTATTCGAGCGTCAAAGTGGACCGCACCGACCTGATCGGCAACCTGCACCACAGCGCCATTTATCAGCGCGACTGGAACTTTGGCCACCTCGACAAGCCGGTGGACGAGAAGGAATGGGGCATGACGCCTCCCACGGTGAATGCCTATTACAACGCCTTGATGAACGACATCAACTTTCCCGCCGGCATCCTGCAGCCGCCTTTCTTCGACTTCACCATCGATCCCGCCGTCAACTTCGGCGGCATCGGCATGGTCATCGGACATGAAATGACCCACGGGTTTGATGATGAGGGCTCCAAGTACGACGGCAAGGGAAACCTGCGCGAGTGGCAGACCCCCGAGGACCGCAAGGCCTTCACCCAGCGCACGGATTGCGAAGTGACCGAATACAACGGGTTCGAGGTTGCCCCGGCCCACGGCGACACACCGGCGCAGAAACTGAACGGCAAGCTCACCCTGGGCGAGAACACGGCCGACAACGGCGGGCTGCGCATTGCATACGCGGCCCTGCTGGACACTCTGACAGCGCAAAACAAGTCCGTCACCGATAAGATCGACGACTACACTGAGGCGCAGCGTTACTTCATTGGTTTCGCCCAGGTCTGGTGCACCAACGAAACCGAGCAGGCAATTCGCCGGGCCGCTTTGACGGATGAACATTCCGACGACCGCTGGCGCGTCAATGGTGTGGTGCAGAACTTCGAAGAATTCGGCAAGGCCTTCGGATGCAAGAAAGGACAGCCCATGTACCCGGCGAGCTCCTGCCGCGTCTGGTAGGGCCTGCCTTGATAGTATGGACTCGCAGCGCCGGCGTCCCTCCGCGGGCGCCGTCTGTCGGCGTCCTAGCATGTTTTCTGCGCGGCTGCCCGGTGACCTTTGCCGCCTCTGCGGCGTCCAAACCGAGACCGCACCCGAAATCTCCGTTTGAAAGCACGTCGGGTGTTGAATCAGGGCTGGACCGAATGGGGGATGGCTTGGCAACTGCCCTGTTTTGCCCAGTCTCACGCGGAAACTAGGCACAACGTACCCTTGGCTTTTACAATGCAGCAAGGGCCCATCCCAACCCAGCTCTGCTGTGGAACTAGAAAACTTGGCGGCGCACGCCTGACCAGGATGAAGGAATCGCATGAAGTTTACGAAATTCGGCAAGGCACTTCTGATGACCACCCTCTCAGCTGCGGTCGTCCTCAGCGTTTCGTCTTGCGTCCAGAGTTATACGGTCGGCTATTTGTACGTGACAGGAACGATTACGGCCCAGCCAGGCGGCAACGGCATCATCAGCGGCTTTGACATCGATCACAACACCGGCAAGCTGAATAACGTAGACGGCCTGCCGGTCTCCTCCGGCGGCTCCAACCCGGTCCGGGCCGTGCTGGTCACCGGCAGCCGTTTCCTTTATGTCCTCAACCGCGGCGTCAACTCCACGGGCGGCTCGGTTTGCACCACCGCCGACCCCTGCCAGAACGCCAACATTACTCAGTTCGTGGTCGGCGGCAACGGCATCCTCACCCCGGAGGAGACCTTCTTTACCAAGGGCATCAATCCCTTCCGCCTCATCGGCGACGCCTCGGGAAACTACCTCTACGCGCTGGAACACGATGCGCCCGACAGCAACGCTTACACCGGCAGTAACGCGACCACCAACAGTTGCAGTGAAGCTCTGGGCGCCGCGACCACTTCCTGCGGCGACATCACCGCTTTCCAGATCAACCAGACCACTGGTCGCCTGTCTCTGCTCGTCAATGCCCAGGTGACCGCGGCCAACGGCGCCGCTCTCCCGTACTTCCCCATCCCCGCCAGTCCCATCGACTTTACCCTGTCCGGCGGATTCGTGCTGACGCTGGCCGGAACGCCCACTAGCGGAGACTCGGTCTTCCCATACACCTACAGCAGCTCGAGCGGACAGTTGACCATCAACCAGAACACCGCACAACCTCTGACCATTTTCCAGGGCACCGCAATTGTGAACGGAACCGGATTCGTCTACGTCCTCGACAATGAAGGGACCGACGTGGCTGGCAGCGGCGCAACCAGCCAGATTCTGCCCTTCACAGTCGGTAACAGCGGCTCCCTCCAGGCGCAGACCGGCGGAGTGGTTGCGGACGACCCAACCCTCGCCAACCCCATTTACCTGCTGGTCGAATCCAAGGGCAAGTTCCTCTACGTGGCCAACCAGGGAAACAACGTTCAGGGAACCAGTCCGACCAGCGGCCTTTCCGGCTATGTGATCGACCCCAGCACGCACCAGCTCAGCTTCATCGCCGGTGAGCCCTTCGGTTCCGGTGCAGGTCCGCAATGCCTGGTTGAAGACCCTTCCGACCAGTTCGTTTACTCGGCCGACTTCAACGATTCCACCGTAGCCGGCCGCGTCGTCGATCCCAATTCCGGCGTGCTGAACAACATGAGTGGCAGCACCGGCACATTTGCGCTACAGGGGCCGGCCACATGGTGCCTGGTTGATGGACGTACCAACTGATGCCTTGCTCATTTCGCCGTGCCGCAGATCCGTTTGCATCAAGGGACAATTTCTTCCGAAAATTGACCCCGTGCAAACTGCGGAAAGAATCACATCGGAGAGGGAAATGCCGTAGCGCCGCTCCCAATCCAGTTTTTTTGCGGGGTCAAATGTCAGCCGGCTGGCTGGCTTCCGGCCCGGATTTCAATGTTCCGATGGAGTCTTCAAGAACCTAGCCGGACGCCGGCCCTGTTTCCCCATGCAGGCGCCGCGCGTTCGATTCCAAACCCGCTATTTTCCGGGCCTGCCCTTCCGGCCCCCTGACGAAAGATGCGCATGAAGTTGAACAAATCGAGCCAGCTGATGCTGGTCGCCGCAGCCAGCCTCCTGGTAGCAGGTCTATTGACCGCCTGCGCAACACTCACCACGGATTTTGTCTTTGTGGCCACTTCCAAGGCCGCCGGTCCCAATAGCTACGGCCAGATCGACGTCTACGAGATCAACCAGCAATCCGGCGTGATGCGTCAGATTCCCACTTCCCCGTTCCCCTCTGGCGGGCGCGACCCGGTGGCCGAAGCCGTCTCGACCGACCAGACCAATCTCTACGTGGTCAACCAGGACGACAACACCATTGTCCAGTTCGTCATCGGCAACGACGGCAAAGTCTATCCGCAAAACACCGTGAACACCCCCGGCATTTTCCCTCTTGCCGTCGCCGTCAGCGGAACCAACCTCTACGTAGTGGACACCCTTCAACCATTGCCCATCTGCTCCCCCGCAGACCCCTGCTCAGGCTCCATCGCCGTACTCCCCATTACCCTCGGACCCGGCTCACCGCCCAGCGACACCCTCGGTTCGCCCGTCCCCAACGGATCCTTGAATTACTGGCCATTGAACCTTCCCTCCAAGCCAAACGATGTGATAGTGCCCACGGGCGTCAATGTTTTGGCCTCAGGCACCTACCTCTACGTCACCGCCTACGACTCATCCGTGACGCCCTTTCAGGGCTATGTCTTTGCGTTCGCTACCAGTTCCAGCGGCTCGCTCACACCTCTCAACGGCGGGGTTCCTTACGCGGCTGGAAGTCTTCCCTCGGGCGTGGCCAGCGATTCCACCAGCAGCTTCGTCTACGTCACGGATTTCAACAACAAAAACGTGCTCGGTTATTCGGTCTCTTCCGGGACCCTGACTCCGCTAACCAGCGGCGCCGGCGGCGCCAATCAATTCCCCGCAGGCAATCAACCGGCCGCCATTGTCGCCGATCCCAAGTATCCCTTCATCTATGTGGCCAACTCTCTCGACAACACGTTGACCGCCTATTCCGTCAGCAGCGGAGCGCTCACCAATCTGGGCACCTACGCCACGGGCGAGCAGCCGGTCGCCATCGGTATTGACCCGTCTACCAGCCACTTTTTGTATACCGCCAACTTTCTCGGCAGCGGCATCAACGGGACCGTATCGGGCTTTGAACTCAGCCCCACCGGGGGAACCCTGATTAATTCCGACAGCTCTCCCTACACCGCAAACGCGCAGCCCACCGCAGTGGCTGCAATCCCGCATACGCCCTCCAATTAGCTGTTTTCAAGCGGCCGGGTACCGCGCCTGCGCCGGGCAAAACCCGGTAACGATAGCAACACCCCGTAACGGGCTTTTACAATGAGTACGGGGCAACCTAAACGAGTTTTCCTGGGGCTTGAACCTGACGGCCCACGACGAAGGAAGCGCATGAAGTTCAACAAACTGAGCCAGCTGTTTCTGGTCTCGATCATCGGCCTTTCGGTGGCCACCCTCTTGACGTCCTGTGCGATTGTCACCATCGACTATGTCTTCATAGCCAATTCCGCCGGGTCGGGAACCGGAAGCACAGGGCAGATCCAGACCTACAACGCGGACTCCGAGACCGGGGCCCTGCGCCTAGGACAGCCGAATGTGTCCAGCGGCGGCAACAATCCAGTCGCCATGGCCACCTCCGCGGACTATGCCAACCTCTACGTCGTCAACAATGCCAGCAACAACGTGGCCCACTTCTCCCTCTCCGGAAGCGGCGTCCTGACGCAAAAGGACGTGGTCACCACCAGCGCCTCGCCCGTCGCCGTCGCCGTCAATCGCGCCGGAACCTTCCTCTATGTTGTCTCCGGACCTGCTCCCGCCGTTCTTACCGTCTATCCCCTTTCCGGCGGAGCCATCGGCGCGGCATCGGCCACCATCCTGCTCACGCTGCCCGGCTACCCCAGCGACACCATTGTTCCCAGCGGCGTCTTTGCCCTGGCCAGCGGCAATGCCGTCTACGTCTCGGCCTACGATCAGTCGGCTTACAACCCGGGAGGAATCACCACCAGCACTGCCAATCCGGGTTGGGTCTTCGGTTACACGGTTGGCTCCGGCGGCGCCCTGACGCTCTCTTCCGGCAGTCCGTACAAGGCCGGCGTCAAGCCCTCCGCCCTGGTCGCCGACCCCACCAGCCGCTTTCTTTACGTCACCGATTTCGCCTCCAACGAGGTCATCGGCTACACCATCCAGGGCGGCAGCGACCTGGTCTTCCTCATCAACGGCCCTTTCAAGACCGGCAATGAGCCCAACGCCGTAACCATCGATCCGCGCGGCAAGTACATGTACATCACAAACGGACTCGACTCCACCCTCTCGGCCTATGTCATCGACCTCACCACCGGAACTCCCTCGGCTGCCATCAACGTATCGGGAAGCCAGGTAAACGCGACTGACACTACCCCTGTCGCAGTCGTCGTGGACCCCTCTATTGGCACTTTCGTCTACACCGCAAATAATGTAGGCAACTCCATCTCCGGCTTCACGCTCAACCCCAATACCGGCGCGCTGCAGGCCACCCAGTCAACGCCCTATCCCACTGCCAATGCGCCTGCCGCGCTGGCCGCCGTTCCCCACGGCAACCATTCCATCCAGGAGACCAGCCCATAGCCTGGGTTGCATCGTCAGACAAGAATCCCAGCCCTCGCGGCTGGGATTTTTGTCTGGTCTCTCGACGAGTGTCCCGTCGCTGAAGTTCCTCTCCAAGAATGCCGTGTCATCGTGAGAGCCTGTATAAAGCTCACGGATTTGAAAGGGCACGGCTTTAGGGGTGCCGCCCAATGGCAGATTGAGTTTTGGGCTTTAGCCCCCGAGTGAAGGTCCTTCAATCTTTTGCATTACCTCAGCGGCTAAAGCCTGGTCCCTTTTGCCGCTTCTTCGGCACGGCTAAAGCCGTGCCCTTTCAATGCAAATGAATCCAACACGTCGCCGAGTTTTTAAACAGGTTCTGAGAGTCTGCGACTTTCTTAATTCTCTCCGAGATGATTGACAGGTATTCCAGATCGATTCGAAGGATAAACAGGGCATGACCGAATTCGGTGTTGAGAAGCCCCGGTCGGCGGTGCGGTTGCGCCGGCCGGAGCTCGCCCACTATTTTTGAGGACCTCCAGTTGGCGTCACCAGCACCTGCTGCGGCGCGTTCACTTCATCTCCCGGAGCGCTGAGCTTCAGCTTCATGGTTTCCACTTCGGCTTTCCCTTTCGACGGGCTCACAAAGCCCAGCTCATATTGGTTCCGCAAGCGGCGCGTGAGCTCGTCGAAATACGGCTCGAATGAAACCGGATTCCCCATTCCCTGCCAGAAGCTTTTGCCCCCCGTCGCTTCGGTCAATTCCACCATCAGGTTTTGCCCGGCATTGTTCGCGACCTCGGTCGAATCGGCTCGGCCGCGGTTTGCCCAGTAAATCGCGTAGACCACAAGGTGGGCCTTCACCGCATCGCCTTCCGCGGCCTGCACATACGGGTCGTCGGGATCGAAGCGCCTCTGATAGGTATCCACGCCGTCGGTCACCATCACCACCTCGCGCCGCGCTTCTGCATCGTTCGAGGGCCAGTTCTTGGCCAGGTCCGACAGGCAAAAGTATGGGCTGGTGGAGTAGCCGGGTGAGCCTCCCGGCAGGTGCAGTGCGCTCAACGCCTGCTGGCGGTCGGAGGAAAACGGCGCGGCAAACGTGGAGCGGCCGTTTTCCATGTAGCCGATCGCGAGCTTGATATTCGGGGGCAGCGTCTTGACGAAGCCCGCAATCTCCTCCAACTGCGTGCCCAGGCTGCTGCGCGCCGAGTCGTCGATGAGCAGCACCAGCTCAATCCTGTCGTCCGGGCTCTTGAACTGCGCCCACCTGGTCACCTTGGCGTTCTTCCCGTTCACCTTCACCGATAAATCCTGGTTGGCCACGCTCGCGGCTACCGCATCGCCCTCATGCTTCGGCAGCACCGTCACCACCACGTCCCCCGTGCCTTGGTTCTCGCCGTTCTGCGCCCATGCTCCCACCGCCATCAGCAACGCAATCAACGCCATCCAAACCCATCTCTGTGGACCCTTCATGCCAACTCCTCCATTTCGAGGTGTGCATGACGCCCTTCGCGCATCTCGTCCTTGCGCGAGACCTTGCACTTCGCCTCTACGCAGGTTAGATGTGAAATTGAAGAAACAGGTTATGCGCATTTCATTGCGGGCATCGGAATTCGACCCGGCTGTCGGTCTCGAAACTGCGTACAAGAAGCTGCGTACAATCCGTCCTTCATCGACCCTCTCACTTCTCCTACAATCGAATCAGTGCCGCAAACGCTTTCCAATCCGCAGGCGCGTCTCCGCATCGACCCACCCATTGCATGCATACGTAGGCTGGACGCCCCAAGCCCGGTCCGCCTCTGGCATCTGGCCAGCCTCGACGCCCCTACCGTCGCCGTCGTTTGGTCGCTCGCATTCGCCTGGGCGGCCGGCGTACCCCTGCCCGCGTGGGTCCCTGTCCTTCTGGCCCTCGCGACCTGGGCCGTCTACATTGCCGACCGCCTTCTCGACGCGCACGCCGCCCTGCGCATGGACAAGCTCGATAGCCTGCGCGAGCGCCATCTCTTTCATCACCGCCATCGCCGGCTGCTCCTCCCCATCGCCCTGGGGGCCGCGTGCGCCGCCTTGTGGATCGTCTTTACCCAAATGCCTTCGATTGCCCGCGAGAGAAACTCTGTGCTGGCTGTGGCCGCCGTGGCTTACTTCACCGGAGTCCATTCCTCGCGCAGGCTCCCAACCCTGCATCTCTCTCCGCTGGTGAAGCTCTCTCCGCTTGTGAAAAAAGAACTGCTGGTTGGCCTGCTTTTCACCGCTGCCTGCGCGTTGCCTGCCTTCAGCCGCGCCGCGGCCCGGCTTGCCCCAGCCCGTGGACCCCTCGTTGCCGCTGGTGTCTACTTCGCGCTGCTCGCCTGGCTCAACTGCCATGCCATCGACCGCTGGGAAACACCTCAATCCACGCATGGCCCGCAGATCTTCTCCCCGGCCTGCCTTCTCGCTTTTGCCGCTGTGCCGCTGGCCGGATTTTTGTCCTCGACGCAGCCGCGTTTCGCAGTATTGGTATTGGCCGGAGCTGCCGGCGCATTGCTTCTCACCCTGCTCGACCGTTTCCGCGGCCGCCTCACTCCCATCGCCCTGCGCGCGTCCGCCGATCTGGCCCTGCTCACGCCTCTGGCCCTGCTTCTCAGATGAGCCAGCCTGCGGACTTCAACCGGCTCGCCCGCCTCTATCGATGGATGGAGCTCTTCAGCTTCGGGCCTCTGTTGGCGCTCACCCGCCGCACCTTCCTCGGCCGGCTGAAGCACGTGCGCCGCGCGCTGGTCCTGGGCGATGGCGACGGCCGCTTCACCGCCGGCCTGCTGCGCGCCAATGGCAACGTACACGTCGATGCTGTCGACGCCAGCGTCGACATGCTCCTGGCACTTCTCGGCCGCGCCGGACCTCATGCCGATCGCGTGCGCATCTGCCTGGGCGACGCGCGCGCCTGGCAACCCCCTGCCGCCGTCGCCGCTCCGCCCTACGACTTCATTGCAACTCACTTTTTCCTCGACTGCCTCACCACCCAGGAGATTCAATCGCTGACGGCAAGCCTTCGCGGCGCGGTTTCGCCCTCAGCTTTGTGGGTGGTCTCCGAGTTCGCCATCCCGCCCGGCTGGCGAGGCCGCTTTCTTGCCCGCCCGATCGTTGCAAGCCTCTACTTCTGCTTCCGCCTGCTCACCGGACTCACCGTCCGCAGCCTCCCCGATCACGCCTTAGCGCTGCGCCAAGCCGGATTCATCCTCCTCGACCGCCGCTCCCGGCTGGGCGGGCTGCTCAACGCCGAACTGTGGTCCGCCAACTCTTCCCAGTCAGCGCTAACCCCAACCCATCAAACCACTTAACCTCTCCAAAAATGTTACAAATACAATTGTTACAAATGTGTTAAGATCGATGATTCGGGAGTGAGAAAGAAGCGCAGAGAGCCGCCATCGGAGCCCTGCAGCGTCAACACTTATGAACCTTTATCTAATGCGCCACGCCAACGCCGGACTCAGCCGCGGAAACCCCACTCTCGATGCAAAACGAGCTCTGATCAAAGACGGAAAAGACCAGTGCATGTTGATGGCGCGTGTCCTCTCCGCCTTCAAGGTGCAGATCGACGTCATCATCTCCAGCCCGCTGAAGCGCGCCCTCCAGACCGCGCAATTTGTAGGTACAGAGATTGGCTATGACGGCAAAGTGGAAATCAGCCCGGCGCTCGGTCTCAACGCCGATTTCGCCGCCTTCCAGCAGATGCTGGTCAAATATGCCGGCCGCGAAGGCGTTCTGGTGGTGGGCCATAACCCCAACCTGTTCCAGTTCCTCGGCCGCATGATCACCGGCAACGGCGGCGCCGCCATCCGCATGAGAAAAGGCTCCATCGCCCGCGTCGACATGGACCGCCATCCGCCCCTGTTGCGCTGGCTCATCGATCCGCGCATGGCCCGGTCACTCTACGCCAGCGTGGCAAAAAGCTCGCGCCCAAAGACCTCGCGAAAGTAGGCAGCCTCCTTGCGCAGCGACCACAGTTCCAGCTCCGCCCCGGTGCGCCCCGGCTCCACTTCAAGGTAGACCCGCTTGGGATAGACCTTGGCCCGCACCCGCAGCACATCGCTGGCCCGGTCCTGGTTCAGCGCCACCGCCAGCCGCAGCAGCACCACCGCCCGGTGCACGTGCTTGTGCTCCTCGGCCGGAATGTTTCTCAGCGCCCGGTCTCCCGGCTGCGGACGGCTCTTGCCCAGGTAGCGCGCCAGGGCTGAAACCGTGGTCCGCTGCACCTGCGTATATCCATAAATCTCGGAACTCGAAATAATGTACTGCGTGTGCCGGTGGTGCCCCTGGTGGTTGATGAACTTGCCCGTATCGCGCAACACCGCAGCCGCCGCAAGCCAGCTTTCATACTCCGCCGGCAACTCATGAAGGGCCTTCAAATCCTGGTAAAGCTGGATGGCGTGCGCCCGAACCGCCTCTGCCTGCCGGGGATCGACCCCATAGCGCCGCGCCGTGGCCTGCACGCTCTCCCAGCGCTCGTGCTCGAACTCCCGATGCGCCTTGGCCCGCGCGTCCTGCTCGGCCAGCATCTGCGCCAGAATCCCGTCGCGCAGCCCCAGCGGCGAATAGCGAAACCCGGTGAGCCCAAAGCTCTCCAGCAACTCGGCGAAGACCTCCGCGCCGGCCACAATAATCTCTGCCCGCCGCGGTCCAATTCCCTCCACCGCTTCACGCTGCAGCAGTGTCATCTTCGCCAGCTTGGTAGCCAGCCTGCGCACATCTTTCGTCGCCGCCAAACCCGCTGCGTCGCCCCCACGTCCGGCCGACTTGCTGCCCCGCTGACTCGCTGACTTGCCAGCCGGCCCGGAGGCGTCGCTCAGCGCCGCCGCCGTTCCCGACGTACCGATCATCGACAACGCGCCTGCCGGCTGAATCTTCCTGTGCGCGCGGCGAAGCTCCCGGCCAATCCAACGCCGCATCCGCGCCAGCCCGTCTGGTGTCGGCGGGTCCGCGGTGAGGAACTCCTCGGTAAGCCGCACCGCTCCCAGCGGCACGCTGATGGTCTCCTTGATGCGCTTCTTTTCAGACAGCGTGATCTCGCAGCTTCCCCCGCCCAGGTCCACGAGCAGCAGGCGTCCGCCCAGGCCGGGCCCGCTGTTGCCCGGCCCGGGCTGGCCCGGCCCGCTTTTACCGCCTTCCCCGTCCATCACCCCGAGATGAATCAGCCGTCCCTCTTCGAGCCCGGAGATGGTCTCCATGGTCCAGCCCGTCTCCGCTTTCACCCACGCTTCAAAGGCTGCTCCGTTGCGCGCTTCCCGCATGGCTGCGGTTCCCACCACGCGGATCTTGTCCACCCCGTGCGCCTGCACCGCCCGCTGAAAACGTTTCAGCGCCTGGATTGTATTGGCCATTGCCTGCGGCGAAACCAGTCCCGACTCGAAGACGCTGGCCCCCAGCCGCGTCACCTCGCGATCCTCGTGCACCGTGCGCAACCGGTGCGCTACGACCCTGGCAATCTTCAGCCTGCAGGAGTTGGAACCAATGTCGACGGCGGCAAAAGTGGGCATGGTTTCTCAGCGCGTCTCCAGACAGGGAAAATTCAATCTCTCCGGCCAAGATACACGACCAGGCGCCGGCGCCAGGGCTGCCTTCCCCGAAGCGGAATTCCTTTTGTAGAACGGCTGTGCACACTTGCGAAGCAACAACTAGCGCTGCTGCCGTCGTAGGACCAGCATTTCGAGCCTTTTCCTGTCGACTGTGCCCAAATCTCCCCATCCACAAGAAAATCGCTTATCCTGTTAATAACTCCTTACTTGCTTCGGCAGGGCCTCACACCAACCATCATGAATCCAGTCGCTTTCGCGGTTGACGATCTTCGGGAGCAGTATACGCGGGAGATGGCGCTGGTCCGCCAGACCTGCGAACGCACTGGAGACGGCACCGCGGCCATTCGCCGGCGCTCCGCTGTGGTCGATCGTATCCTCATTGAAATGTGGCGCCGAGCCTTCTCGAGCGAACCAGCCCTGAATGTGTCGCTGCTGGCCCTGGGCGGCTACGGCCGCAAGGATCTGTTCCCCTACTCCGACATCGACGTCCTGTTCGTCTTTGCCGACGAGCGAATCGAAGCCCAGGCCAAGGAAGCCGTCCAGTCCATCATTCAGGGCATGTGGGACATCGGCCTGCGCGCCAGCCCCAGCTCCCGCACCGTGAAGGAAGCCGCGCGCTTCGACCCCGACAACCTGGAGTTCACCCTGGCCACGCTCGACCGCCGCTTTCTGGCCGGCCAGTTTCCCCTCTACCAGCAGCTTCATCAGACGGTTTTACCCGGCCTGGTGCTCAGCGAGTGGAACACCATCACGCAGAAGCTGGGCGAAATTGCCCGCGCCCGCCACACCAAGTACGGCAACACCATCTTTCATCTCGAGCCCAATCTCAAGGAGTGTCCCGGCGGCCTGCGCGATTACCACCTGGCCGTGTGGTTCGCGCTGCTGTTTCACCTGAAGGAAACCAAGGAATGGCCCCGCCAGCGCGGAGGCGTCTTCCAGAGCGCCCGCGGCGACGCCGAGGCCGCCTTCGATTTTCTCGCCGCCGCCCGCTGCTTTCTCCACTTTCGCCACGGCCGCGACGACAACACGCTGGACTGGCAATCGCAGGACGAAGCCGCCGCCAACTCCATCGGGCTTGAAACCTGCGGGACTGCCGACCCCAGTTACTGGATGCGGACCTACTACCGCCACGCCCGCATCATTTACCGCCGCGCGGCTCTGTTGATGGAGCATCTGCCCGCGCCGGTCAGCTTCTACAAGCAGTTTCGCCGCCGCCGCACCCCCATCGCCGGAACTGATTTTCTGCTCGACCAGGGCCGCATCGACATCGTTCCCGGCGCCCAGTTCAACGACACCGCCGCCATCCTGCGCATTTTCTCCCTGATGGCCACGCACGGCTACACCCTCTCGCAAGCCGCGGAAGACCGCATCACCGACGCCCTGCCCGCCCTAGCCATCCACATCCCCGAAGGCCCATATCTGTGGAACGCCCTGCGCGAAGTCCTGCTCGGACCCCACGCCGCCCACGCGCTGCGCACCATGCATGCCCTCGGCGTTCTGGAAATGCTGATCCCCGAGTTCCACGGCATCGATGCCCTGGTAATTCGGGATTCGTATCATCGCTACACTGTCGACGAGCACACCTTCCTCACCATCGACAACGTTCACAGCCTGCGCCAGCCCACTCACGATTACGAGCAGCGCCTGGCTCAGCTACTGCCGGAAATCGACCGCCTCGATTTATTCCTGCTTGCGCTTCTGCTGCACGATACCGGCAAGGCCCGCCGCACCGGCGAACATGCCGGCCAGAGCGTCGAGCTGGCCGACGCATTCCTGGCCCGCCTGGACTTCGACGCCGAAGAGCGCGAGTCCATCCTCAAGCTCATTCGCCTTCATCTGGAAATGTCCATCGCCCTCCGCCGCGATATTTTCGATCCGGAAAACGTGCGTGGATTTGCCGAGAAAATCGGCAATCCGCAACTGCTCAAGATGCTCACCATCATGACCTTCGCCGACATTAAAGCCGTCAACCCCGACGCGCTCACTCCGTGGAAGGCCGAGAATCTCTGGCAGTTCTACATGTCCACCGCCAACTTCATGGACCGCTCGGTCGACGAGGTCCGCTACCACGCCGCCATCGACCCGACGCTGCTGAACCGCATCCGCTCCATGGTTCCCGCCGCGCAGTATGAAGACCTTCGCAAATTCCTTGAAGGCCTGCCCCAGCGTTATCTGCAAACCCGCCTGCCCGAGCAGATCCGCCATCATTTCCAGATGGCTCTCAGTCTCGACAAAGACCCCGTCCAGCTCGATCTGCGCCCAAACCGCCAGCTCTTCGACCTCACCGTCATCACGCGCGACCGCACGCGCCTCTTCGCCGACGTGGCCGGAACCCTGGCCGCCTGGGGCATGAACATCGTCAAGGCCGGAGCCTTCTCCAACGAAGCCGGCGTTATCGTCGACAGCTTCCACTTCACCGACACATTCCACACCCTGGAGCTGAACCCCAGCGAGAAAGACCGCTTCCTCGCCAATCTTCACGATGTTGTGGCGCAAAAGATTTCCGTCAAGCAATTGCTCGAAGCACGGCGTCACCTGAACCATCCTTCCAATCTCAAAGTCGAAGTCGCCACACGTTTGCAGTTCGACTCCGAATCCTCCACCCACTCCACTTTGCTGCAGGTCATCTCGCAAGACGTCCCCGGCCTTCTCCGCCAGATTGCGCTCTCGCTCAGCGCCCACCAGTGCGACATCAAGGTAGCCCTCATCGACACCGAAGGCGAAACCGCCATCGATGTCTTCTACCTGACGCGCCGCGAGAAAAAACTGTCCGAAGAAGTCCAGCAATCCCTCGCCGCCGATTTGAGCAGCGCTCTGGAAGCCATGCGCGCCTGAATCCTCGCCAAGCATGCGTCATGAAGAGCCCCTCAGACGCTGCGACGAGGATTCCCAGTTTCCCACAATGGCCCTCCTGTATGGTGGGTTTCGAAATGGAACCTGCATGTCGGATTCCATGCGCCAGAAGCTTTCTTCCCCTCGACCTGCTCCTTAGACTTGCCTAATCCGACGGGAAAGGGCGGGTACGAATGGCGGCCAAAACACACTCTTCAAGCCAAATGCTGCGTCCAGCTCTGCTGATTCTGCTGACGGGCCTTTGCCTGTCGGCCGATGCGCAGACAGGCCAATGGACATGGATGGGCGGAAGCAGCGCGGTCGGTCAATCCGGTATGTACGGCACATTGCGTACGCCTGACGCTGGAAACATTCCCGGAGGCCGCTATGGCGC
>DATKGE010000223.1:0-72029 GCA_035510955.1 Occallatibacter sp.
CGCTCGATTGCCGCGGCTAGCCCCTCATTCGCCAAAGCATCAGTCCGCGCCATCAAAACAAACTGTTCATCCGTCCGTGCGTCTACGGCGGCCTTGATGCGATCGACCATCTCGGCTGCCGGCACGAGCTCCTTGCCGGGCCGGTGGCCACAGCGCTTTTGCCCCACCTGGTCTTCGATGTGCACCGCCGCTGCGCCTGCCTTGATCATCGAACGGATGGTCCGCGCAATGTTGAATGCCCCACCCCAGCCGGTGTCGATGTCGACCAGAAGCGGCAACCCGCTGGCATCGGTAATTCGCCGCACGTCCGTCAGCACGTCTTCCATGGTGCTGATGCCCAGGTCCGGAATGCCAAGCGAGTTTGCCGCCACTCCGCCGCCGGATAAATACAACGCTCTGAACCCCGTCGCCTCCGCCATCCGCGCCGTGTAGGCGTTAATGGCTCCGGCCACCTGCAGCGGCTTTTCTTCCCGCAGCGCGGCGCGAAATGTCTCGCCAGACGATACTCGATTGTGTCTCTGCTGCATGCAATGCCTTGCGCCGCATCATAACAGTCCGATGGCTTCGGTTTCCCAGTCGAGTTTCCCAGGCCAGTTTCCCAACCGGGCCGCGCGGTGCGACAATCATCCGGTTGGCGCCGTCCAATCCAAATCAGGGACCCCGCCCCCAAGGAGAAACATCGCCATGAAACAACTTCTCGCCTGTACCGGCCTGTTGCTCGCCGCCACCGCTTTGTTCGCCCAGACGAACGCACCGAAGGCCCCGCCCGCAAGCCCACCTGCGACCGCGTCCGCAAGCATCGGCGGCAAAACCATTACCATTGCCTATAGCTCGCCCGGCGTCAAGGGCCGCGCCGGCCGTATTTTCACGAAAGATGGCCAGCTCAGCAAGGACCCCACCTACCCGGTCTGGCGCGCAGGCGCCAACAACGCCACCAAATTGCACACCGACGGCGCAATTCAGATTGGCGACCTGGCAGTACCAGCCGGCGACTACACGCTCTACGTCGATATTTCGGACCCCGACAACTGGAATCTTGTTGTGAACAAGCAGACCGGCCAGTGGGGCACGAAATATGACAAGTCAATGGACCTGGGGCGCGTGAAGATGACCATGTCCGCTCCCCCTGCCCTGGTTGAGAACCTCAAGTACACCCTCGTCGACAACGGCGGCGGCAGCGGCTCGCTCACCCTGGCCTGGGAGAACAAGAGCGGGTCCGTCCCCATCAGCGCTCACTGAGGCTGAGAGTGAAGCACCTGGCACGGCAGGGCGGCAATCGCAGCGAATTTGCCGCCCTGCCGATACAATAGGGAAAGTGGGTGATTTTTCCCCGGAGGGACAAGAGCCTTGCCGCTGTATGCCTATCGCTGCACTCAGTGCGGCCATCGTTTTGAGAAAATCAAGAACTTCTCCGACGAGCCGGAGCTCGAATGC
Organism: Occallatibacter sp.; assembly: GCA_035510955.1. GTDB lineage: Bacteria > Acidobacteriota > Terriglobia > Terriglobales > Acidobacteriaceae > Telmatobacter. The sequence continues at coordinate 1,435 of DATKGE010000223.1, forward strand.
CCCAAGTGCCACGGTTTGCTGGAGCGCCCGCTGACGGCGCCGCGGCTTCACTTCAAGGGCGCCGGCTGGTATGTGAACGACTACGCCGCGAAGAGCAGTGAGCCGGCGTCTGAGTCCGGTTCAGAATCCAAGTCTGAATCCGCTCCGGCCGACGCCAAGGCCCCTGCCGCCAAAACTGAAACCACGGCCGCCGCGCCAGCTTCAACACCCGCACCAGCCGCGACGCCAGGCTCCTCGACGCCTAGCTCGACCTCGTGAAAGACAGGCTCTACAGCATTCCTTCCTTTTTCATCTGCTCCGCAATCACGTCGGTATATTTGTTTCCCGAGCCGGTATTGAACAGCACCACCCGGTCCTCCGGCTTGAGGAAACCCGTCGCCAGCAAGTGATCGTAAGCCGCCGTGGCCGCTGCGCCCTCCGGCGACAGGAACACGCCCTCATTGCGGGCACAGTCTTTGAGCGAAGCGAAGATCTGCTCATCGGTCAGCGCCAGAGCGGTGCCGCCGGAAGCGCGCACGATCTCCAGAATCTCGACGTCGCCGTAGGGCTTGGGCACCCGGAGGCCAGACGCAAACGTATGCGCGCCCTGCCATATGGTGCTGGCCTTCTCGCCCTGCTCAAATGCGCGGACAACCGGCGCGCATCCAGCCGCCTGAATCGCAATCATCTTGGGCCGGCGGCCCGTCACCCACCCCAGTTGCTCCAGCTCCTCAAAAGCCTTCCACATCCCAATCAGCCCCACGCCGCCGCCAGTGGGATAAAAGACCGCGTCGGGATACTCCCAGCCCAACTGCTCCACAAGTTCGTAGCCCATGGTCTTTTTGCCTTCCACGCGAAACGGCTCCTTGAGCGTGGAAATATCGAACCAGCCCTCGGCCGCTTTACGCTCGGCGACGATGCGCCCGCAATCGGAAATCAGCCCATCCACCAGCGTCAGGTGAGCGCCGTAGGCAAGGCACTCCACCTGGTTGGCCAGCGGCACATCCCTGGGCATGAAGACGTGCGCCTCAATGCCGGCAGCAGCCGCGTAGGCCGCCAGCGCGCCGCCAGCGTTCCCCGCCGAGGGCGCGGCCAGCTTTTTGATTCCGTAATGCCGCGCCATGGTCACGGCCAGCGCCAGGCCCCGCGCCTTGAAGGTTCCAGTCGGATTGGCGCCTTCCTCCTTGAGCCAGACGTTGGGATTGCGCAGGCTGAGCAGCATCGGCGTCCAGCCCTCGCCCAGCGTGACCGGTTCTACGGCCGGGAGAACCTGCCGGTAGCGCCACATCCCGCTCCATCGAGCGTCTTGCGGGCTTTTGCCAATGAGCCCGCGCTGCGCAAGGCCGGCTGCTGCGGATAGATCGTAGCGAACGTAAAGTGGTCCGGCGCAAGCCGTACAAACCGTCTGCGGGTTGGCCGCGTCCAGGTGCAAGTGGCATCGCGAGCATTCGAGAAAAGCAATCGTGGGCATGGCCATAGGATAATGGAGTCCTCGCACCCTCAAGGCTCTCCATGACCGACGAAGACTCGCGCACTGTTCCAGACTCCCGCCGCACCTGGCCAGCCGCGATGGCCTTGGCCGCAGCAGCGGCGTTCGTTGCGGGGTCGGCGGCAGGCCTGTTGCACGCGCCAGCCGTACTTGGTCCGTCGCTTCGTTGCGCTGCCATCGCCCTCCTGATTCCCATCGCCCTGCGACGCCGTTCGCTACTCGTCTGGACCTTCCTTGCCATGCTGGCTGGGGCCGAACTGGGCGTGGATGCACCGCATATCGCCAGCCAGACTCACTTTCTCGGAGATATTTTCCTGCGCCTGATTCGCATGATCGTTGCGCCGCTCATCTTCGGGGGAATCGTGACCGGGATCGCCGGGCACAGCGAACTGTGCAGCGTGGGCCGCGTGGCCGTCAAGTCGCTTATCTTTTTTGAAGTCGTCACCACCTTCGGCCTCATCCTGGGCGCGGTTGCCATCGACCTGACCCAGGCCGGAGCAGGCGTCACGCTGCCTGTCGTGACTCAGGCAGCCGCACCCGCCATACACCCTGAAGGCTGGCAGCAGATTCTGCTGAATATTTTTCCGGAAAACATCGCCAAGGCTGTCGCCGAAAATCAGATTCTCCAGGTTGCCGTGTTCGCGCTGCTGTTTGGCACGGCTCTGGCCACCCTGCCGGAGGCGAAGCGTGCGCCGATGGTCAGTGTGCTGCAGTCGCTGACGGAGACCATGTTCCGCCTCACCCGCATCATCATGGTCATCGCACCCATCGCCGCCGGGGCCGCGCTGGCTTACACCGTGGGCAGCATGGGGCTGGCAACGTTGCTGCCGCTGGGCAAATTGCTGGTGACGTGCTACGTGGCGCTGGGAATTTTTCTTGTCGTGCTCGCGCTCATCCTGTTCTTCGCGCGCATCCCCATCGGTCGCTTTGCCGCTGCGGTTGCCGAGCCCGCCGCGCTGGGGTTTGCTACTACTTCGTCTGAAGCCGCTCTCCCGCTGGCAATGGAGCGCATGGAAGAGTTTGGCGTGCCGCGCTGGATTGTCTCTTTCGTCATTCCCACCGGCTACAGCTTCAACATGACGGGGTCGAGCATTTATCTCTCCATGGCCGCTCTGTTCGCAGCGCAGGCCGCCGGGCTTCATCTCTCAGTGGTTCAGCAGATCGTGATGCTGGCGACGCTGACGCTCACCAGCAAAGGCATCGCCGGCGTGCCGCGCGCGACGCTGGTGATTCTGATGGCCGTCGCAACTTCGTTCCAGATTCCGGCCGCAGCGGTGCTGATGCTGCTCGGCGTGGACACGCTGATGGACATGGGCCGCTCCGCGATGAACGTCATTGGCAATTGCCTGGCAGCTGCAGTCGTGGCGCGGTGGGAGGGAGAACTGAAACCAATGGAAATCTCCGCCTGAATCCACTGAGATGGGTGCCCCATGTCTCGCCTTTGAGATCTGGGAAAGCACGCCCGTCAATGCGTCCCAGCCTTAGCCCCGCTAAGATATAAGAAACGATGCCTTTGCTCGATCCCATCCCGTCGCCGGTGGAACACGCCGACTTTACCGCCCTCGAGTGGGAGCCGCTGCTAGCGCTCGTCGCAGGCTTCGCCGCCTCGCCCGTCGGCCGTAACGCCATACTCGACCTGCGACCCTCCACCGACGAGGAATGGATCAGAAGCCAACACCAGCTCACGGACGAACTCCGCCAAGTGCTCGCCGAACAGGTTTCCATCCCCTGCGGCGGACTCTTCGACGCCACGCAACTGGCAGCCAAGGCGCAGATTCCTGGCGCGGCGCTTGAAGGTGCCGAACTCCAAGCCATCGCCCGCCTGGCCAACGATGTGGCTGCGTGGCAGGCGCTGCTGCAGTCGCCTCCGGCGCGGCTTGCGGGCAAGTTGCCCGGCCTTTCAAGCCTCTCAGCCGCATTGACCAGCAGCCTCAAGCCTCTCGCCGAAACCATCGAGCGCACGATCCAGCCCGACGGCTCGCTGGCCGACAACGCCTCGCCGGAGTTGAACCGCATTCGCCGCGAACAGGAGCGCCAGCAGCGCGTTATCGAAGAGTCGCTCCGCGCCGCGCTGCGCAAGCTCTCCTCTGAGGGCGCAACCCAGGAAGACCTCATCACCATCCGCGGTGACCGTTTCGTCATTCCCGTCCGCGCGGAGTTGAAGCGTCGGATCTCAGGCGTCGTCCACGGCGCCAGTTCTTCCGGCCAGACCGTTTACGTGGAGCCGCTGGAGACGATTGAGCAGAACAACGAACTGGTGCGGCTAATCGAGGAAGAGCAGGCCGAGATTCACCGCATCTTTGTTGCGCTCACGCGCCAGGTGGGCGGCTACGCGCAAGGCCTCGTCGAAGGCGCCCGCGTGCTGGCGCTGGTCGACAGCCTGCAGGCTCGCGCCCGCTTCGCCCGCAACTTTGAATGCGTGGCCCCGACTATCACTTCGGACTGGCTGAATCTGGTCGGCGCGCGCCATCCGCTGCTTGAAAGGCGTTTGCGCGCAAGCGGCGCGCGGCCTAACACGGAAGTTGTGCCTCTCACGCTTGAACTCACGGCCGAGCATCGCCAGATGATCATCAGCGGACCCAACACCGGCGGCAAAACCGTCACCCTTAAGGCCACCGCACTGCTGGCCATGATGGCCCAGGCCGGCCTGCCTGTGCCGGCTGCGGCAGCCAGCTTTCCCGTCTTCACCGCGTTCCTGGCCGACATCGGCGACGCGCAGTCGATTGAAGCCGCTCTGTCCACCTTTTCCGCGCACATCACCAACCTCGACCGCCTCTCTCGCCTTGCCGGGCCGCGAGCGCTGGTGCTGCTGGACGAGCTTGGCTCCTCCACCGATCCTGAGGAAGGCTCGGCACTCGCCGTAGCCATTGCCAGCTACTTCCTCGAAGCGGGGGCCTGGTCGCTCATCTCCACCCACCACACCTCGCTCAAGGTTTACGCCGCCAACACGCCTGGTGTGATCAACGCCGCCGCCGGCGTGGACGAGATCACTCTCGCGCCCAACTACCAGCTCCGGCTCGGTATTCCGGGTGCGTCGGCGGGCATTCAGACGGCTGAACGGCTGGGCCTTAACGCCACCATCGTCGCCGCAGCCCGTCAGCGCCTCGGCTCGCAGCAGGTGGACATCGCCCGCTTCCTCGATCGCCTGCACAATGAGCTGACGCAACTCGAGTCCGAACGCAAGCTGGCGCGCGAAGAACAATATGCGTTGAATCAGGCGCGGGCAAAGTTGGCGCGCGAAGGCGATCTAGAGCTCCACAACCGCATGCGCGAACTGGAGTCGAAGCTGGCCTCGCTGCTCAAGGACTTCGAGTTTCAGATGCGCGAGACCGTCCGCGCCATCGAGGACCGCGCCGCGCAGCAGAAGCTGTCAAAGGAAGCCGAACGGCGGATGATCCGTTTGCGCCGCGAGTTTCAGGAGAGCTTCAACCAGACGGTCGTCGCGCACCGCACCGGCGCCGACCAGGGCGACGCCAACGCCCAGCCGCATCTACTCAAGCACATCGCTGCCGGCGACCAGGTCCGCATCAAGTCGATGAACAAAATCGCCATCGTGCAGCGCGAAATCGAGAAAGACTTGTTCGAGGTCGCCCTCGGCACCATCAAAATGCGCGTAAAACGCGACGAGCTCTCGGCGCCGCAGCCGTCGGGTGATTCAGCAGCCGCTGGAAAACCGGACCCGCTCGCCGCGGCGCGCAGGCAGAAGAACGTCCACGTCACCGTGAGCAGCGCATCCACCGACGACATGCGCATGGAGATCAATCTGATTGGCCGCACCGTCGACGAAGCTACCGGGGAGCTGGAGAAGTATCTCGACCGCGCATTTCTGGCCGGTCTGCCGCGCGTCCGCGTCATCCATGGACATGGCGCCGGAATTCTGCGGCGGGGAGTGCGCGAGTTCCTGAAGAGCCATCCCCACGTGGCCACCTTCGCCGAAGCCCCGCAAAACGAAGGCGGGCAGGGGGCAACGCTGGTGGAGCTCCGGCAGTAGCTCCGCACCGCTTCTGCCGAGTCCGATCTCTTCGCTGATCGAAAAGTCGTAGACCTCCGCACCAAAGGCGCACCGTAAGCGCGGAAGGTTTCTGCTATCCTTCAGGCACATTCGTGAAATTGGCACGCTTTTGATTTCGTTGAAAACGAGAAACGTACGAAACCGCTCGATGTTCCTGGGTATTTTTCTAGGCCTGATCTGCACCCTTGCAGGCGCCCAGCCCGATGCGCACAAGTACGATCTCATCTTTGTCGCGGCGCAGGGCGATTTGGCGCGCGTCAAGGCGCTGATCGACGCCGGGGCCGATGTGAATTTCAATGCGGAGAATGGACTGACGCCATTGCTTGCAGCTTCATTGAATGGGTCCCCGGCAGTGGTGCGGGCGCTGATCGACGCCGGAGCTGATGTGAATGCCAGCAATGCAGACGGGAATACGGCGCTCATGGCTGCGACACAGTCGAATCACCTGGAGGCGGTTCAGGCGCTGCTCTCCGCAGCGGCAGACGCGAACGCGAGGAACAAAGATGGCGTCACTGCCCTGCTGCTGTCATCGCAGCTGGGTAACGCGGGAGTCATCAAGGCCTTGATCGGCTGCTGGGCCGAGGTGAACGCACAGACTCGGGACGGCTTCACGGCATTGATGTACGTCGCGCAGAATGGACGCCTTGCGGCGATGCGGGCATTGATCGCCGCAGGGGCCGATGCGAACATCAAGGCCCCGGACGGTACCACTGCCCTGCTGGCGGCGGCGGCGAACAACAGCACTCCGGAATTCGAAATCGTGCAGGCGCTCATCGATGCCAAGGCCGACGTGAATGCCAGGAGTCACTACGGCGAATCTGCGTTGACGATCGAAGCTCTGAACGGTTCAACGGAAGCCGTGCGGGCGTTAGTCGCCGCAAAAGCGGATGTGAACAACAGGAACAATGCCGGCATGACTGCCTTGATGTCGGCTTCGTTCACCGGCCGGGTGGACGTCATTCGGCCATTGATCGCCTTCGGGGCCGATGTCAACGCCGCGGGCGCGAATGGCGCGACGGCGCTGATCTATGCAGCCCAGGACGGCAACCCGGAGGCCCTGCGGCTATTGATTACGGCCGGGGCCAACGTGAATGCCAAGGCGGACTCCATCGGCACGCCTACGGAAGACGGCGATGCAACGCCGCTGATGGTAACGTCGAAGCTGGGCTATCTGGAAGCAGTGCGGGTGCTGCTCGAAGCCAGGGCCGATGTGAATGCGAAGACATCCACGGGCATCACGGCGCTGATTCTGGCGTCGAAGAACGCCCATCCGGAGGTAGTGCGGGAACTGCTCGCGGCCAAGGCGGATGCGAACGCCGTTACAACGGAAGGCAAGACTGCGTTGAGTGCGGCAGGGGAGCAGGCCGAGGTCAAAGGCTTATTGCTCCAGGCGGGAGCCAAGCCCTGACGGCATCGGGATGAATGTCGAGCCGGGTGCGCCCGGGATTCCGGTCGAGCGACAATTCAGTGACATCTCCGTAACAATTCGCCCTGCCTGGTCGGATATCATCACAATCAGCTTTTAAGGGAGGTTCCGATGCGGAAATTGAGCTTGATGGTCCTGATGCTGTATGTGGCTTGCACCAGCCTGGCGGCGCAGACGAAGAGCATTTACGACTTTACGATGAAGTCGATCGACGGGCAGCCGGTGAGCCTGGGCAGTTACAGCGGCAAGGTAGTGCTGCTGGTGAACGTGGCCAGCAAGTGCGGGTTCACGCCGCAGTATGCGGGCCTTGAGTCGCTTTATGAGAAGTACAAAGACCGCGGGCTGGCGATCGTCGGCATTCCTGCCAACAACTTTGCCCAGCAGGAGCCGGGCACCAACGAAGAGATAAAAAAGTTCTGCTCGAACAAGTACAACGTGACGTTTCCGATGATGGCCAAGGTGAGTGTGCTGGGCGACGATAAGACGCCCCTCTACACTTTCCTGACCGGCGCGGGCACCGACCCGCAATTCGCCGGGGACATCAAGTGGAATTTCACCAAATTTCTGTTCGATCGCAGCGGTAAGCCGGTGGCGCGGTTTGAACCGAACGTGACTCCCGACTCACCGCAGGTTACGGCGGCGATTGAAGCTGCGCTGGGACAATAGCGCAACCCCGCTTACATCGAAGGCTTGTCTGAGGCAGAGGCGGTGTCGTGGCAGACGCCCCCCTTTGCTTCGCCTTCCGTAGTTATCGGGGGGCTTGCAGCACCGTTAACCGCCATGGGCGCACTCTTCATCTCGTGCAGCAGCTTGACGAGGCGATCGAAGCCCTGTTCGCGCGCGGTCTTGTTGCCGGGGACCGCATTGCTCGGATCTTCGCCGGCACGCATGAAACCGTGACCGGCGCCATCGTAAGTGACCGGCTCGTACGCCTTGCCGGCGGCTTTCATGGCCGCCGTGGTGGCCGGGACGGTAGCGCCGATGCGCGCATCGTTGCCGGCGTAGAAGCCGTAGACCGGAGCAGTAATGGCGGAAACGTCGGCAGGTCCCGGGCCGTAGAAGACGAACGCCGCGGAGAGGTCTTTGCGGTGGGTTGCAAAAGCGAAGGACTTGCCTCCACCCCAGCAGAAACCGACAACCGCAATCTTACCGTTGGCTGCGGGCAGGTGCTTGCCGTAGTCGGCCGCGGCATCGAGGTCGGTGTTGACCCCGTCGGGGTCCAGGCCGGAAACGGCTTTCACGGTGGCATCCTGGCTGGGAAACTCGCTGGAGCCGCCGCCGTTGGGTCCGAAGCCGGTGAGCAGGTCGGGAGCAACGACGATGAAGCCCTGCGCGGCGAGTTCATCGGCCATCTCCTTGGCCCAGTCGCTGAGGCCGAAGATTTCATGGATCAGAATCACAACCGGAGCTTTGGTCTTGACCTCGGGGTAAACCACGAAGGCCTGCACGGTGCGGCTGCCGTGCTTGAGGGAAACGTATTCAAGGTGACGCGGCGAAGCTTCAAGGCGGCCTTTGGCCCAATCCTGCGCATGGACTGAAACAGCGCCGGCCAGGCTGGACAAAATGGAAGCACCGAGGAGCAGACAGGGAAGTGACGTCAGTTTCATGGCGTCCAGTCTAGCTTCGCGCAACACGTAGCTGCAAGGATTCTTTTTTGAATTCGATGATTGTCTCGCTACTTTGCCTTTGTCTCGCGCGCGTCAAGGCAAAAAAGCAAGAAGCCGGAGCATTCAGCCCCGGCTTCACCCGAGTTCGACGCGGCCTGTTACGCCATCGCCTCCCGCCCCATCGGCTCAAAGTGCAGCTGGTTCGAATTGCGATCGACATCGATGCGCACATGTGAGCCGTGCAGCACTTCGCCGTTGAGGATCTTGATGGCCAGCGGATCCTGCACCATGCGCTGCAAGGCACGCTTGAGTGGCCGCGCTCCATACGCCGCATCCGAGCCCGACGCCAGAATCAACTGCCGCGCGGGTTCCGTGAGTTCGAGCGAGATCTGCCGATCCTCCAGCAGCTTGCGCACTTCGTTCAGCCGCAGTTCGAGAATCTGGCCCATCTGCGCGTGCCCCAGGGGACGGAAGATGACCATGTCGTCGACGCGGTTCAGGAATTCCGGCCGGAAGTGCTCGCGCAGGATACGCATCACGCTCTCCCGCGCCATGTCGAAGTCGTGTTCGGTCTTCAGCGCGTCCGTCACCAGAGCGGCTGCGCCCAGGTTGGACGTCATGATGAGCACAGTGTTCTTGAAGTCCACCGTGCGGCCCTTGGCGTCGGTCAGCCGGCCGTCGTCCATCACCTGCAGCAGAATGTTGAACACATCGGGGTGCGCCTTTTCAATCTCGTCGAACAGGATCACTGCGTACGGCCGGCGACGCACGGCCTCAGTCAACTGGCCGCCTTCGTCGTAACCCACGTAGCCCGGAGGCGCGCCGATCAGCCGCGCAACGGCGTGCTTCTCCATGTACTCGCTCATGTCGATGCGCACCATGGCCTGCTCGTCGTCGAAAAGAAACTCAGCCAGCGCGCGCGCCGTTTCGGTTTTGCCTACGCCGGTGGGGCCGAGAAAGATGAACGAGCCGATGGGCCGACGCGGATCGCTCAATCCGGCGCGAGATCGGCGTATGGCGTTGGCCACGACCGTCAGTGCGGCGTCCTGGCCAATTACGCGCTCGCGCAGGCGCGTTTCCATTTCGACCAGCTTCTTCATTTCGCCCTCGAGCATCCGCGAAACAGGAATCCCCGTCCACTTGCTTACGATGCCGGCAATGTCTTCCTCGTCGACCTCGTCCTTGAGCATCCGCGCCACGCCCGCATTTCCTTCCTGCGCGGCAGTCAACTGCTTCAGCTCCGCTTCCAGCCTGGGCAGGTCGCCGTACTGGATCTGCGCTGCCCGCTCCAACTGCCCCTTGCGCGTCTGCTCTTCGGCCTCGAAGCGAAGGGCCTCAATCTTCTTCTTGACGTCGGTGATGCGGCTGCTCGCGTCGCGTTCCTTCGTCCACCGCGCGGAGAGCGCTGTGATTTCTTCATTCAGCTCCGCCACTTCGCGCTCGACCTCGTTACGGCGTGCAACGCTGTTGGAGTCTGTCTCGCGCTTGAGCGCCTCGCGCTCAATCTCCAGCGATGTTTTCTCGCGCTCCCGTTGGTCGATGACGGTTGGCTTCGACCCTTTCTGAATGGCCAGCGAGGCGGCGGCTTCATCCACCAGGTCGATAGCTTTGTCGGGCAGGAAGCGGTCGCTGATGTAGCGGTGCGAGAGGGTGGCCGCGGCTACGATGGCCGAGTCCTTGATGCGCACGTCGTGGTGCGCCTCGTAGCGGTCTTTGAGGCCGCGCAAAATGGCGATGGTATCCTCGACGTTGGGCTCGCCAACATAGACGATCTGGAAGCGCCGCTCCAGGGCCGCGTCCTTTTCAATGTACTTGCGGTATTCATTTAAAGTGGTAGCCCCGATGGCGCGCAGCTCGCCCCTCGCCAGAGGCGGCTTGAGCATGTTGCTGGCGTCGATGGCTCCCTCGGCCGCGCCCGCCCCAACGAGCGTGTGCAACTCGTCGATGAAGAGCACGATCTGGCCGTTCGATTCTTCGATTTCCTTCAGCACAGCCTTGAGCCGGTCTTCGAACTCGCCGCGATACTTGGCACCGGCCAGCATGGAACCGAGGTCCAGCGAGATGACCCGCTTGTCGCGCAGGCTATCCGGCACGTCGCCGGAGATAATGCGCCGCGCAAGGCCTTCCACAATGGCGGTTTTGCCCACGCCGGGTTCGCCGATCAGCACCGGGTTGTTCTTCGTTCGCCGGCTGAGCACCTGGATCACGCGGCGAATCTCCTCGTCGCGGCCAATGACCGGATCAAGCCTGCCGCGGCGGGCCAGTTCGGTCAGGTCTTTGGCGTACTTTTCGAGCGCCTGGAATTTTCCTTCGGGATTCTGGTCGGTGACGCGCTGCGAGCCGCGCACCGCGGTCAGAGCCTTGAGGATCGCCTCATGGGTTGCGCCCAGCGCCAGCAGTGCATCGCGCGCGGCATCACCCTTCACATGCGCCGCTCCCAGCAAAAGGTGCTCGGTCGAGACGTATTCGTCCTTAAAGTTGGCGGCTTCACGGAAGGCCTGTTCCAGCGCCTTGTTCAGCGCCTGGCTCAGTCCGGGCTGGCTGGCAGCACCGGCGACACGAGGCAGTTTCTCCTCGATCTGGTGCAGGTCGTGCTCCAGGCGCTCGGTGGGTACGCCGATCTTTTCCAGCACCGAAGGGATCACGCCTTCGCGGTCCTCGACCAGCGCCAGCAACAGGTGCACCGGCTGGACTTCAGGATTGCCGAGTTCCGCGGCCCGCGATTGCGCCTGCTGCATCGCCTGCTGCGACTTCACCGTAAATTTGTCCCAACGAATTGCCATAATTCCTCAGATGTCCGTTTTCAGTTCACAGTTCTTAGTTCGCAGTTCACAGTATCCATCGCAAAGCGGCCGGGGCGAAAGACTGCGCTCCCACCCGGCCGCAGAAAACTGCGAACTCAAGAACTGTTCGTTACGAACTAGTCTTACCGCACGCCGGCCAACTCCGGCTGTTCCACTGCCTTCGGTGCTTCCGCTTTCGTCGCACTGTCCACGTTGATCTTGATCTGCTTGGGCTGCGCTTCAGGCTTCTTGGCCAGTTCCAGCTTCATCACGCCGGCATTGTAGCTGGCCCGCACGCTTTCGGTGTCCACGGTCGTGGGTAATGTAAAGGCGCGGAAGAAGCTGCCATAGCGGCGCTCGATGCGATGGAAGTTCTGCTCCTTCTCTTCGGCCTCGAACTTGCGCTCGCCCTTGACGGTCAGCATGTGGTTTTCCACGCGGATGTCCAGGTCCTTCTCTTCAATGCCCGGGAGTTCGAGCTTCAAGACCACCTTCTTTGCGTCCTCATAAATGTCGACGGCGGGCGCAAAGCTGGCAGCCGGAGCCGTGTCCTGGTCATCGTTCAGGTCGCGAAACAGAGAGTTGACGCGGTTCTGCAACGCTACGACTTCACGGAATGGGTCCCAACGAGTGATTGTCATGATCTTGATTCTCCAGATGGATTTTCGATGTGATGGGGCCGGGAAGCTGAGTCCCGGCCGCTCAATCAATCTGATGACACTATAGCACAAATGATTCATAAAATATGCGCGTCTTACGCTCATATTCATGATGTAGATCTAAGTAGCTTAATATCCTTAAACTTATACGAACAGGATCGGCTCGAAGAGCCGATTTCGATCCTGCTTTGAGCTGAATTGGATTGGGCGGAGAAGCGTATCCGGTACCGGTGTCCAGCGGTTCCGGTGGATTAATCGCCTTTGCAGCGTTTGGCTGGCGGGTCATAGACCTCAGGGAACTCGCGCCGAATGGCGGCAACCAGCGCGGCGTGTTCCTCAGTCCCAATGGCGAGTTCCAGCGGCTGATGGGGCGGCGAGGCATTGGTAGCGGCAGAGTTCAGAATGTCGTCGAGGGCAGAACCGCTTTGAATCTCCCTTGATTCGGTGGGCGTCAGCTGGGTCATCGAATTCCTTACCGCCTTTCTTCTGGTGAACCCGCCGCTCTTGCATTTGTTGTGCGGCGTTGTGATGACTCACGTGCTTATACGCCGACTAGATTAACGTCAAAAACAATTTGCCCGTCCTTTGCGCCGCTCCCTGGGCGCCATCGATCTTTGAGAGTTTAACCCGGGGTTGCGGCAGCGGCGCAGAATTCGGGCGTCCCCGTATCTCTTTGGTTCACACCGCTCTTTGCGTCCCGGCGCGTGACTTGGCCGGGGCTCCGGTCCTTCGGGCCCTTCTACAATCAAGGACAGATGACGCCGCTTTTCAGCCTTCTCCAACACATTGACTGGCATTGGCTTTGGCTCTCCGTGGCTGCGTTTCTGGCCGGGGTGCTGAATGCTGTGGCGGGCGGCGGCAGCTTTCTGCTGTTTCCCGCCATGCTGAGTATGAAGATGCTGCCGGTGCAGGCCAACGCCACCAACACCGTGGCTCTGTGGCCGGGTCAGCTTACCTCCGTTGCCGCTTACCGCGACGATATTCGCAAGAACCTTCGCGTGGCCTGGCCGATGGCCCTGGCCGGACTGCTGGGTGGCACCGCCGGCGCCGTGGTCCTGCTGAACACGCCGCAGACGACCTTCCTCCACCTGGTGCCGTGGCTTCTGCTGGTGGCGGCAATCATCTTTGCCCTCACCGGTCCTGTCTCCCGCTGGCTGGCCCGGCAAAAGCAACGCGCGGTAGGCAGCGCAGCGCGGCCGGTCCGCTTGCTGCCAGTGTTCCTGTGCACCATCGTGGTCTGCTTCTATATTGGCTATTTCGGCGCCGGGGCGGGGTTTCTGATTATGACGCTGCTGTCGCTGTTCGGCTATCAGGACTTGAACGACATCAATGCCCTGAAAGTGGTCTCCACCACCATGGCCAACGGCATTGCCTTCGTTATCTTTGTCGCGAACGGCCAGGTGGTTTGGCGCTATTGCCTGCTGGCCATGGTTACCTGCGCTGTTGGGGGTTACAGTTCCGCCCGCTTCGCCAGGAAGGTGCCGCAACCGGTGCTGCGCGGACTGGTGGTCTTCATCGGACTGGCCATGGCGGCGTGGTTCTTCTGGAAAAACCCGTGAAAACTGGGGTCAGAAATCAGGGATCAGGGATCAGTTTCCGATCTCCGATCAGGGAACCCTCGCGCGGACCAGCCACGAAGGCTGGAAGGTAAACGTCTCGCAGGCCGTTTAGCTTTTCCCTGACCGCTGAACCCTGACCCCTGTAAACTGTCTTTATGAGCCACGAAGGCATCCGGTTCGTCGAGAAAGACAGCGCCGCAAGGGAGATGCAGGAAAACCGCCCGCTGCCGCGCATCGCCGTCACGCCGGAGAAGGTCCGCGTGCTGCTCTCCGAGGGCAAGGGACTGGAGATCGACTGGGCCGACGGACACAAAAGCGCCTGGAGCTTTGCCTGGCTGCGCGAAGCCTGCCCCTGCGCCACCTGCAACGACGAGCGCGGCAAGGAAGGCCGCAAACCGGGCCAGGCCCGGCCAAAGCCCGCCGCCGTGCTGCCCATGTACACCCCGCCGCCCAAGCCGGCCAGCGCCCACGCCGTGGGCCGCTACGCCCTGCAGTTCAACTGGCTCGACGGCCACACCGCCGGCATTTACTCGTGGGAATATCTGCGCCGCGTGTGCCAGTGCCGCGAGTGCACGTTTGCGGCGGAAGAAGCCACCGGCACGCCGAACTAATCTTGGTAGCCGCGAAGAATTGAGATCTGGGTGCCCCACCTTCGCTGCGTCTTTGTTTTCTTGCGGCTAAGGTGGGATGGCCCCTATTGCAGTTCCCGTCTCCGGCTGCCCTTGAATGCCGAGAGCTGCGACCTTACCTCAAGCGCCAATCACCATCTCCACTGCCTCTCCAGCGTTCCTCGCCACACGCAACAGTTCCCGGTTCCTGGACTTCAGGAACCCCGCCGCGACAGCACCGTCTAGAAAACGCAGCAGCCCATCCCAGTACCCGACCGAATTGATGAGAATGCAAGGCTTCGAGTGCAGCCGTAACTGCGCCCAAGTCACCACCTCCAACAGCTCTTCGAGCGTCCCATAGCCGCCGGGCAGAATCAGAAACGCATCGGCCAGCTCGGCCATCCGCGCCTTGCGCTCATGCATGGTGGAGACAAACTCGAGGCGGGTGAGACCTGCATGGGCAATCTCTTTGCCTGCAAGCACATCGGGCAGCACGCCGATCACCTCGGCGCCGCCGGCGAGAGCCGCATCGGCTACCGCGCCCATCAGCCCCGCGTTGGCCCCGCCGTACACCAGCCCCAGACTCGCCGAGGCGATTGCCGCACCTAGCGCCCGCGCCTCGGCCAGATAGGCAGGATCGTTTCCATCGGCCGATCCGCAGTAAACGGCCACGCGGCGCGGAGCCTTGCCGGTCAAAGTCATCGTGTCCCCAGAATATCTCGGGCAGGATATTTTGGCGCCCCTGACGGTACACTAGAAGAAGGAACCTTCACCCCTGGACCCGCCCGTGCCGCCGCTTATCGATAACCTGAATCCCGAACAGCGCGCCGCCGTCGAGACCACGGAGGGTCCACTGCTGATCCTGGCCGGGGCCGGGTCGGGCAAAACCCGCGTCATCACCAGCCGCATTGCCTGGCTGATCCGCGAAAAAGGCGTCGCCCCCGATTCGATCCTCGCGGTGACTTTCACCAACAAGGCGGCCAGCGAGATGGCCGAACGCGTCGACCGTCTGCTGGGCCACTCGTCGCTGGCCAAGCCTTTGATCGCCACCTTCCATTCCATGTGCGTGCGCATGCTGAGGCGCGACATTGAAGCCCTGAAAGTGGGAGGAGAAGGCCTGACGCGGTCGTTTGCCATCTTCGACGAGAACGACCAGCAGGCCATCGTCAAGCAGGTGATGCGGAGGATGGGCCTGGACACCAAGCAGCTGACACCGCGCACCGTCCTGGGCCGCATCAGTTGGGCCAAGAACCACATGGTCGATCCGCAGGAGTATTACCTGGCCAGCAAGGATCCCAACAGCGAACGCATCGCCCACATCTACCAGAGCTACAAGGCCGAGCTGCGCAAGAACAATGCCCTCGACTTCGACGATCTGCTGCTCGAAGCCGTGCGCCTGCTCAAGGTCTCCGGCGAGGTGCGTGAGCGCTATCAGCGCAGGTATAGATACTTACTTGTCGACGAGTATCAGGACACCAACCGGCCGCAATACGAGCTGATGAAGCTGCTTGCGAGCGAAGCCAAGAACGTCTGTGCCGTTGGTGACGAGGACCAGAGTATCTATTCCTGGCGCGGCGCGGATATTCGCAACATTCTGGAGTTCGAGAAGGACTTTCCCAACGCGCGAATCGTCAGGCTGGAGCAGAATTACCGGTCGACACAGATTATTCTGGAAGCGGCAGGAGCTGTTGTCGCCAACAACCTGCGCCGTAAAGGCAAGAAGCTGTGGACCGATCGCCAGGGCGGAAGCCTGATCGGCTACTACGAAGCGCCCGACGGCGAAAACGAAGCCCTGTTCATCGCCGACCGCATCCAGAAGTTCCTGCGCGAAGCCGGCGAGGGGGGCGGTGAGGCTCATTGCGCGGTTCTCTACCGCACAAACTCGCAGTCGCGGCTGGTGGAGGAGGCGCTGCGCCGCTATCACATCCGCTATACCATGGTGGGCGGCTTCAGCTTTTACGAGCGCGCAGAGATCAAGGACCTGCTCGGCTACCTGCGCCTGGTGCGCAACCCGCACGACTCCATGGCTCTGAACCGGGTCATCAACACCCCAGCGCGCGGCATCGGCAAAACAACGCTGGAGACGCTGGAACGGCTGGCGTTGGAGACTGGCCAGTCCACCTGGGACGCACTCGGCGCGGCCCTCAAGAATCGACTGATTCCCAACCGCGCTCTGCAGGCTCTCGACTCTTTTCGCCAGCTCATCCTGGATGCCCAGGCCATGATGGACCCGGACTTTGCGGGGAAGCTTTCCGGCGACGTGGCGGCCGGCGATGAGGGCGAGACCGATACGAATTTTGGATTCGGCGCCGCGGAGCCTTCGGCGGAGGAGAACCGAGAAGTCGCCGATGTTCTCGAAGCGGCCACCGAATTCAACTTCGGCGGCAACGAGAACCAGCTCACACTGCTGAATGCCGCCAGCTTCTCGCCCTTCGCTGCGACGTCCAAGCGGCCGTTTCTAAAAATGCCGAACAAACCCCTGGTGCCCCAGGTCTCCCTCCCCACAGACAAAGGCCCGTCTGCGGGGACCCCGGTCTCGAACTTGGGACCTGGGTCTCCAATCCCACCCAACCCCGACTTCGAATCGGACGCGGAGGAAGTCGCGGCAAACGAGAAGGGCGAGAAGCCAGCCTTCCGCGCCCCCGGCGACGCCGCCACTCTCCCCGAGCTGATCCGCTTTATCATTGACCGAACGGGCTACATCAAGGCCTTGGAAACAGAAGGTTCCCCTGAAGCGTTCAGCCGCATTGAAAACCTGAAGGAACTGGCCAACGCCGCCCACGACGCCGAGGCCCGCGGCGAGACCCTGGCCGAGTTCCTCGACCATGCAGCGCTGGCCTCCGACACCGACCAGTTCGACCCCGAAGCGCGCGTCACCCTGATGACCCTGCACGCCGCCAAGGGACTCGAGTTCCCCCTCGTTTTCCTGGCCGGGTTGGAAGAGGGCCTGTTCCCCCACTCGCGCACCCTCAACAATCCCGAGGAGCTTGAAGAGGAGCGCCGACTGTGCTACGTGGGCATGACCCGGGCCATGAACACGCTGATCCTGACTCGCGCGCATTATCGCCGCCGCTACGGCAACGACGCTCCGGAGATGAGCATTCCTTCCCGCTTTCTTGAAGAAGTGCCCAATCAACTGGTCGAGAATTTAGGCGGCCGGGCACCGGCCTGGTCCACGCCGAGCTACAATTCGCGCGCCACCGGATATGGCTCGGGCCGCCGCCCCAGCCAGTTCAGCGAGTTCGCCGAGCAACACTACAACTATGAGGACGAGAGCCAGGAGGCCTTGGCGGCCGGCGAGAAGCGCTCCGGGCCGGGGGCGGGCAGTTCCCCGGCCAAGCCTTTCGTCGCCTCGTGGATGGCGGCCAAGACCAAAGCGGCGACCCACAACCCTGAACCCAACCAGGCCTCGGTCAGAGCGGAGTCCAGTCCGAGAAGTGAAAGCCAGGACGGCCACTCCATCGACAATATTGCCCGGTTTTTCGGCGGCAAAACCGGAGCCGTCAAGACCGGGCCCGTCAAGCCCGGCGCTTTCCCGCGTCCGGCATCGTCTCGTCCGCCCATGGACATTCCCGCTCCGACTGGCGCCGCCAACCTCAAAAAGGGCCAGCGCGTTCGCCACGCGAAGTATGGCGAAGGGACCATCCTGATGCGCGAAGGCGACGGGGAAGACGCCAAGCTCACCGTGCTCTTCACTCGCCACGGGATGAAAAAGCTGATGGAGAAATTCGCCAACCTGCAGAAGCTTTAACCATTTCTGCCCATTGCTGCGAGCCGTCGGGAACGGGACGGGCGAGCCCGAATTGCCCCTGCCAAACAGGTGAGAGCTCGCCTGGCCTCTTCATCCTGCTACGCATTTCTGACGATCCACTTGCGAATCCATGCTATAATCTGTTCAATCGTAGAATTCGATCTGAAGTTCTTGCCTGTTCCGGTTACCGCCTACTCGCAAACTTCCACATTGCGTTCGCGGTAAATCAGCAAGGAGTAACACACAATGGAACAGGGTACCGTCAAGTGGTTTAATGATGCCAAGGGTTTTGGATTTCTGAGCCGTGAAAACGGCGAGGACGTCTTCGTCCACCACACCGCCATTCAGTCGAACGGCTTCCGTTCACTGCAGGAAGGCCAACGCGTTCAGTTCAACGTGACCAAGGGCCCCAAGGGCTGGCAGGCTGAGAACGTTCAGGTTGTCTAAATCCGGCCGTCTAAGGCTTAACGCCTTGGGCGAACAGTTCGGAATCAACACAAAAGAGGGACGGCAAAGCTGCCGTCCCTCTTTTGCTTCTATAGGCAAAATCGAATCTTCCTGATGGAATCAGAGAGCCATTCGGAAGCTGAACCCCAATCTCCGACAACGGATCTCTGCGCAGCTATGCCGCCGGCTTGAGGCTTTTCACGCTGACCTGCGGCGCTGCGGGGTGGAGACTTTCCCTGGGAGTTTCGTGGGTGCCAAGGTACTGCAGCACATCGTTAATCGAATCTTCAAAGCGCGCGCCGGTCTTGTGGGTAGCTTTCACGCCCTTGGCCACAAGCTGGCACACTTCAAAGCGGTTCATTCCCTGCGCAAGTGCGCGGTGAATTTTATCGGAACGCATGTAGAACTCCGGCAAACAGAGTGCGAGTGGAATAACGCGTGGGTTGCGGAGCTCGTCAGAAGCGGTCGATCGGCCGGAGTCGAGCAGGCTGGTTTCTTCCAGGATGCGTGTCTGTTTCCATTGTACGCTGGAAACGGCTCCGATGCCGCTCAAGAATCCATCGGAAAGGCTCGATTCATGCGGACTTGCCGCTTTCGCCAGGGCAAATTCCCTGTTATCCTATACATCTTATCGACCCTATCGACGGGAAATTCAGAGAAGATTGCTGTGAAAGAGGTTATACGTGGCAGACACCACCAAAGTTGAAGACAAGCTGGAACGCAAGAAACTAAAACGCGCCGCCCGCAAGAAGGCCGCTCCTAAGGCCAAGCGCACAGGGGCGCGCGGAGAGAAGAAGAAGAAGGTCAAGAAGCTGGCTCGCGGCGTGTCGAAGCGCTAAGCTCCGGCTTTGCGATCAATTGAGGGTTCCGGCGTCATCCCCAGGGATGGCGCACTCGGAACCCTTTTTATTTACAATCCCTGCCGCCTCCCTGCATGCAGGTCCTAGCAGAGTTCCCTATAAGGACAGCCGGCCGCGGGTTGCGCATTACCAGCTTACGATGTTTGTTTCCAACAGGGGAACCTCATCCTGTACACTGCGGCGAAGGCATCCTGAACCACCAGAAGGTCCCGCTGCCGGCGGAAGCCGGCAATTGACAGTGCCCCGCAATCCATCGGATGAGGAAAACTGCCCTGCCCAGCCAACTGCTTGCCCGGAAGTCGATCGATAAGCTGATCCGGGACTCGGAAGAACCCGAGCATGCATTGAAAAAGACCCTCGGCCCGTGGTCGCTGACCGCGCTCGGCATTGGGGCCGTGATTGGCTCGGGCATCTTCACCGTTATTGGCACGGCAATCTCCGGCGAGCAGTTCGACACCTCCAGCGTGCTGAACACACCGCTGGCCAGCTACCTGATCACCCATACCGCGTTGGCTGGACGTCCGGGCGCCGGGCCGGCCATTGCGCTTTCGCTGGTGCTGGTGGCCTTTGTCTGCGCGCTTACGGGGCTGTGCTACGCCGAACTGGCATCCATGATTCCCATTGCCGGTTCGGCCTATACCTACACTTACGCCACCATGGGCGAATTGATCGCCTGGATCATTGGCTGGGACCTGATCCTGGAGTATGCGGGCTCCAATATGACGGTCAGCGTTGGCTTTGCCGCGCACGTGGTGGACCTGCTGGACTGGTTCGGACTGCATCCCTCAGCCACGTGGATCTCGCCCGCCTACCTTCCTGAGGGGCTGCAGGATTTGGGCGGCAACTGGCTCTATCATCCCGGATGGCATTTCGGCTTCAACATTCCCGCATTCCTCGTGGTCCTGTTGCTCACCGTCGTCCTGGTGCGCGGCATTCGCGAGTCGGCCTCGACGAACAACATGATGGTGGGCATCAAGCTGGTCGCCATTCTGATCTTCGTCTCCGCCGCCATCAGCTTTATCCATCCCAACAACTGGCATCCCTTCATGCCAAATGGCATCTCCGGCGTCCTCACTGGCGGATCCATCATTTTCTTCACCTACATTGGATTCGACTCAGTCTCGACCGCGGCCGAGGAGTGCCGGCATCCGCAGCGCGATCTGCCTATCGGCATCATCGCTACGCTGATCGTTTGCACTGTGCTTTACGTGGCTGTCGCCGTCTGCCTCACTGGCCTGGTGCCGTGGCAATCGATGGTGGGCGATGCGGCCCCGGTGGTGAACGCGCTCAAGAAGCTGTCCGTCCTTCCCGGCGGACATTCCCTGCACTGGATCCGGCTGGTGGTCCTGTTTGGCGCCATCATGGGCATGCTATCCAGCCTGCTGGTTTACCAGCTCGGCCAGTCGCGGGTCTGGTTCTCCATGTCCAGAGACGGCCTGTTGCCCAAGGTCTTCTCGAACGTGCATCCGGTGTTTCGCACGCCGGCTTTTTCCACCTGGGTTGCGGGGTTTGTGGTGGCCATCCCTTCCGGACTTTTCGACATTGGCACGCTGGCCGATCTGTCAAACATTGGAACGCTATTCGCCTTCGTGCTGGTCTCGGTGGGCGTGATCGTGCTGCGTTATCGCGAGCCGGAACGGCGTCGGGGATTCCGAGTTCCCTGCGGCCCGATTATTCCCGCGCTCAGCGTGCTCTTCTGCTTTCTTCTTATGGCCGGACTGCCCATCATCACCTGGATGCGTTTTCTCATCTGGCTGGCCATCGGGCTGGTGATTTACTTCTTCTACAGCCGCCACCGGTCCGAATTCGCTCGAACCCGGTTCGCCAAACCCAGTAAACTTTAAAGATGTCGGACATAGAAGACTTCATCCGCCGGGTGCCCAAAGCCGAGCTGCATCTGCACCTCGAAGGCACCATCCTGCCCGCCACGCTGGTGGAGCTGAGCGCCCGCCACGATGGAATCCCGCTGACGCTGGCTGAGGCCGAGGCGCTCTACCGCTTCGACGACTTCACCTCGTTCATTGAGAGCTTCAAAGCAGTCACCCGGCGCCTGATCAGCCCGGAAGATTACGACCTCGTCGCCTGGCGGATGATCGAACAGCTGGCCGCGCAGGGCGTGGTCCACGCCGAAGTCTACATCTCGGTTGGCGTCATCTATATGTGGCGCAACTTTGACCCGCGCGCCTTCGAGCCCATCTTTGCCGGGCTGGAGCGAGCCCGCGAGCGGGGCGAACGCGAGCTGGGGCTGTCGCTCTTTTGGATCTTCGATGCCGTGCGGCATTTTACGGTGGAGGAAGCCGACCGCGTCTTCCGCAAGGCGGCCGAGATGCGGCCTCACTATCCTTCGATCGTCGGCATCGGCCTCGGCGGCGACGAGCGCAGGGCCGGCTCCGAACCCTTTCGTGCTCTGTATGACCGCGCCGCGCGGGCCGGGCTGCGGCTGACCAACCACGCCGGCGAAACCACCGGCCCTGAAGCCATCTGGGAAGCGCTCGGTATTGGCTCGGAGCGGATCGGGCATGCCTTTTCCGCGATCGACGATCCGGACCTGATGCATGAATTGAAAGTGCGCTGCACGGCGCTGGAGCTGAACCCGACCTCGAACGTTCGCACCGGGGTTTGCGCGTCGTTTGCCGAACACCCGCTGCGCAGCTATTTCGACGCAGGCTTGCTGGTCACACTCAACTCCGACGACCCGGCTTTCTTCGGCTCCGATCTGGCGAATGAATACCGCCTGGCGCACACGGTGCAGGAATTTACGCGCGAGGAACTGCGGCAACTGGCGGCAAACTCCATCCGTGCCAGCTTTCTTCCCAATTCGACCAAGTCCGCATGGATCACCCGAATCGAGGCCGTGCAGTAGACAAAAGTGGTAGGCTCACCTTCGACCCCGCGCACCAGTCCAAAGAAAACTGGGTTATCATGTTCGTGTAAGGAGGCTGCAGGACCATGTCCACTGAACCTGAAGATTTTCCGTCCGAAGAAGAGATCGCCCAAGAAACGCGAGAGAGCAATACTCTCCGCGTGATTGGCTGGTTCTCCGTGGGAATGGCTGTGGCCGCGCTGGGTATCTACCTGGGCAGCGAGTTGCGCAGCCGTTACAAGTTCAAGCGCCGTACCCCTTACGACTTCTACGCGAACGCCGGCGAACAACAGGCCAGCGAGTTTGGGATGGGCATCTAAGACGACGCGCTTGATGGAGATTGAGAAATGCCGCCCAGGGGCGGCATTTTACTTTTGGGCTTCATGTGGCATTTTGACTGCGACCGATTCACGCCATCGGACGAAGACGGGGGCTCGGCCAAGGGTTCCCACAACAAAACGAAGAGGGCATCCGCCCTGACGGATACCCTCTATTGTTGCCTTGTGATTGCGCTCAAGTGAAACTCAAGGCTCCGCTCAGAGCCCTGGCATTGCCTGCGGAGACAGATCCTCGGTGTTCCGCTTCTTCTTGTCCAGTCTGTTCGTGACGAACGGCCCGTACTGAACCGATTGCAAGACATGCGTCTCGCCCTGTCCCGCGAATTTGAGAATCACGCGGTCGCCGTGGGTTGCGCCCGGATTGGCAAGCCAAACGAAACTCTGCGACGCATCTTTGCCTTGAAACCTGAGGAAGTTCCCTGAACTATCCCGCTGAACCGAATACGTGCCGGCAGGAAGGCTTTGACCGCCAACTGTGAAGCTGAAGGGGACGTTGAGTGTTGTTGACGTTTCGGCCTCTGCGGGAACGGTGGCCAGCGCTACTGCCGCCAATGCCGCCGACGCCAGAAAGAGAGTGCTGAATTTGGATCGCATGGGTGTGACCTCCTGCCTATGGAAACCACACTAGCGACTCCCAAAAATAAAGTCGTCAAGCTCATGTCCAGAAATCGTCAAGCTTTTCCGATGGCTTCGCAGCGTCAGCAAACGCCTGCCTGTTGCGCATTCCGTGCAGCCGCCTGAAATGCTCTGGCGGCACGCGCCAGGTCGCCCGCGGCTTCATAGTGCATGGCCATCTCCCGCGCCACATCTGCTTCGCGTCCAGAAAACATTTCCGCCAGACGCTCCGCGATGCGTATATGTCTTCCAGCGCGCCGCGCTGCTGCCTGCCTTTGGTAAAGCACTTCGCGATAGAGCCCATGCGCGAATACATAGAACGCAGACGTTGTGCCGTCGGGAAGCTCATCCTGGCCGGCGCGCACCACAAAATGCAGCCGCCGCGCCAGCGCATCGCACGCTTCTTCTGTCTCCACCGCATCTTTCTCGAGCGCCGCGGCCACGGCCCATGCCGGAAAGGCAACACTCATCAGGCTGGCCGCCTCCAGCAGGCGCTGCTCCTCCCCGCTTAGGCGTTCAATCTCCAGATCGATCATTCTTGACAGTTGATCGGGCACACCTCCATCCGTCTCCGGAAAGGGTTGATGCTGCTCCCAGTGAGCTGTGCCATTCACTCCCGCGCGCACCAGGACGCTCTGCGCAATCAGATGGGCCAGAATGGCAGTCACAAACAGCGGATTCCCCTCCGAGCGCCGGTAGACAAACTCAGCCAGCCCTGCGGGCAGCGCCTCCTGCTGCAACTCATTGCGGAGCCAGGCGCAGACTGACGTCTTCTTGAGTGGTTTGAGCTCCATCTCGGCACACAATCGCCGCATCAGCAAGTCCTGCTTCAGTCCCTTGAGCGCATCGTTCTTGGCGCCCTTCAGCGGACAGCAGGTTGCGAGCACAAGCAACTGCACCGTTGCGCGCCGGCGGGCCAGTGCCGAAATCAGGTTCAGGGTCGAATCGTCCGCCCAATGCAAATCTTCGAAGACGAGGATCAATGGCTTCTTCGCTGTCAGCTCTTCGAGAGCTCCACAAAGGTCGCCAAGCATCCGGTCCAGCGCCGCGGGGCGCGTTGAAGGCGAGTTGGCTGCGTGCGGATCACGGCCCAGAGCGAGCCAGGCCGGCGCAACTCGAGCCAGAACGCTACAAGCTGCTTCGCCATCCGGCCCTGCGCAAAGCTGGCAAAGCGCCTCGGTCACGGGGTAGTACTCTTCTTTCCCGCCAATCCCCTGCAAACATTGCCCTCGTGCCACCCGCGTCGCCAGCGAGGAGTCCAACTGCCGGCAAAAAGCGTCCACCAGCGCGGTCTTGCCAATCCCGGCTTCTCCGGTTACGAAAACCACGCGCCGCTGCCCGCTCGCCAGTTGGCGAAGCTGCGTCCCCAGGAAGGCCAGTTCTTCTTCGCGTCCCACCATCGCCGCGCCGGCGTTGTCCTGAATTGCCGTTCCAGCCGCTGCGATGTGTGCCACTCCGTTCCGCTCGGTTACCGGGGCCACAAAACGGAAGCCGCGTTTGTGCACCGTCTGAATGAATCGCGGCTGTGCGGCATCATCGCCGAGAACCTTGCGCAAGTCGAGCATATAGGTTCGGAGCACTTGCGGCTGCACATAGGTCTCCGGCCAGAGAGCATCCAGGAGTTCGTCGTGGGTAATGAGCCGCCCTGGGTTTTCCACCAGGTAACGCAGCACCGCGAAGGGCTTGGGGGGCAGGTCGATGGGCGCGCCATGGTGCAGCAGACACTGATTGGCCGTGTCCAGCGCAAAACATTCGAACTGCTTCATCCGACTGGACCTCCGGGGAAAAAGCCCGCACCTAGTCTTCATCAGCAATCGGGCTTCCACAGTCGCGGCCCGCGCTGCTCATGCGCATCTCGAATCGCTGGTTGAATATAGCCGAGGAAAACGGCTTAAGCGCGCTCCGCAGGCAGCGAGCCGTCGGTCATTTTCGGACAAGCCTGTTCACCCGCGAACAGGCTACCGCCATTTGAATTGTGCTGCCCGATCGCATAGGGGGAGATACGTCACGGCACGACCCGCCGTTCCCGCCTCTGCGAGATTCAATGCGTTTGACTGTCCAACTTGAGAATCGTGCGCAGCGGACAATTTGAAAATCCGGTAAATCGATAGGAGAGGGCTGGGACAATCACGTCTTGAAGTTGAACGATTTATTTTCGTCCCTGTGTGAAGTAGAAGGTGGCTGCCGCCCCGAAGAGCCCGGCGATGACAGGAACCCAGGTGCTGAAGACTCTTGTCACTTCCTCGACGGAATTGGGCCTGTTATGGGCAAGGCAGATTACCGAGACGAAATGAGCGGCAAACATCGAGAACAGCGCACCAAAGAGGAGTAGTGCCAATTGCTTCGTCGCTTTGGCGTGATATTCCTCCGTGGAAAACGTCGGACCTCCCGGTAGCTGGCGCGGGCTCTCAACTTCTTCAATCTCGTCTCGTTCGCCAGCATCCGGCGGCTCAGTCATTTTCCGTTTGCCATTGCTTTCCCGGAAGTCAGGAAGGGAAAGATCACCTCACGCTGCCGACCGTTCTTTTCAACGAGAACAGTAGCATTCTCGTCCTTGGTCTGCTCGATTGTCCACTGGAGCAGACGCAGCGCCTGGCGGATCACCTCCGCACGATTGGTAGCACCAGTTGCACCCTTGAGCTCGTCAAGTTCACCCAGCGCTTCATCGGTAAAATCGAACTGCAATCTTGTCTTAGCCATAAGAATCCATCTCTCCGTCCATGGCGCGTTTGCAGCGCGCCCGCATTGGGTACGGTTGCCGAAAGCTCTCAATCAGAGCGATTTGTTCGTCAATCTGCTCAAGCTCTGAGAAGGCTACGAATTCAACTTCCTCAATGGAGGTTTCCGGAAATGCTGTCGTTCTTGCGACCTCAAAAAGCAGCATATTTCTCCTTCGCTTCGAGAATGCCCCCATCTCGAAACGCCATAGACTTGACTATTCATCCTGTCTCCCTCCTCATCCGATGGGCTCTTGGCGGAGTTGCATCGAATCTGGAGTGAGTATTACATGAGTACAAAATGAGTGCAAGATACTTTTTCAATACTCACTGAGCTTCTCTTCTAACCCGCCGCTCCGACAGCCTGACCCCTGCTCCCTGCCGTCTGCGTTACCCTAAGGGCTTATGGGCCGCATCCGCATTCTTCCCGACCAAGTCGCCAACCAGATCGCTGCAGGCGAGGTGGTGGACAGGCCGGCCTCCGTGGTCAAGGAACTGCTGGAGAATGCTTTGGACGCCGGCGCCAACCGCATCCGCGTCGAGGTCGAGGCGGGCGGACGGAAGTTGATCCGCCTCACCGACGACGGTCACGGTATGAACCGCGACGATGCACTGCTCGCCTTCGAGCGGCACGCTACCTCGAAGCTTCGCACCGCCGACGACTTGCTCTCCATTTCAACCCTGGGGTTTCGCGGCGAGGCGCTGCCGTCCATTGCCTCGGTGGCCCGCGTGACGCTGGAGACGGCAACAGGTGAAGACGCTACCGGAACCCGGATCGAGATTGCAGGCGGCAAGATTTTACATGTGGACGATGCGGCCCTCCCCCGCGGAACCACGCTGGCGGTTGCCGACCTGTTCTTCAACACCCCTGCCCGGCGCAAATTTCTGCGCGCCGAGAGCACAGAGTTGGCTCACGTGACGGCGCTGGTGACCCACTACGCGCTGGCGCATCCGGAAAAGCACTTCGAGCTGACCTCGGCTACGCACACCATCGTCTCCGCGCCGCCGGTGGCGCGCACGGCCGAGCGCATCTACCAGATTTTTGGCAAGGACACGCTAGCCGCCCTGCTTCCAGTCGCCGCCGAAACGCCGCTCGCCCGAGGTGGTCTGCCCGAGCCCCCGCCGTGGAAGAAGGACCCAGACGAGTTGGTGCGCGACCCCGGAACGATGCGGCTGAGCGGGTTCTACTCCAAGCCAGAGCTGCAGAAGCTGAACCGGAACTCGATCTATATCTTTGTGAACAAGCGGCTTATCCGCGACAGGCTGCTGATTCACGCGATCACCGAGGCCTATCGCAATGTGATCCCGCCCACCAGCTTCCCGGTCGTGTTGCTTTTTCTGGAGATGCCTGCCGAAGAGGTGGACGTGAACGTACACCCGGCCAAGACCGAAGTGCGTTTTCGCCAGCAAAGCCTGATTCACGACTTTGTTCGCGACAGCCTGCGGACGGCGCTGATCCAGGCGCGTCCTGCGGCCGGGTTTCTGGCCGCCCTGGACTCGGCGCCGCTGGCCAGCCCCTCGCTGATGCCGCCGGCGGGATCGCCACTGCCGGGAGCACCGGATCTCGGGCCAGGAGCTGACTCGGAGCCTGCCGCCTCCCCGACTGCAACGTCGAATGCCGAGCCTTTTCAACTGATTCCGCGGTTGCCGACGCCCGTTCCCGGTAAACTTCCATTCGACGCAAGAGGCTTCAATCCAGGGGGTTGGGGCGAGCAGCAGGCTTGGGGCGAGGCTGCGGCGGCCCTCTTTCAACCATCGGCGTCAACGGCTACCGACGGCTGCTCACCCGGATCATACGGTGCACCGGCAAATGGACTAAGTCCGGCAACAGCAACCGCCCAGATCGAAGCCGAGCAGGCTGCAACAACCCTGAACCACCTGGGCTCGCTTCGCCCCCTGGGTCAGTTGCGGGAGTCCTTCATCCTGGCTGCCGGGGACGATGGCCTGTGGATCATCGATCAGCATGTTGCACACGAACGAGTGCTTTTTGAAAAAATTTTACGCAACCGTCAAGTCGAGCAAGTGCAGCGCCAGAGGTTACTTATCCCCATGCTGGTGGAACTTAAGCCGTCTCAGATGGTGGTTTTTGCGCGCATCTCCGAAGAATTGGACCGCAACGGCTTTGAGGTGGAACCCTTTGGCCCACAAACACTTGCGGTCAAAGCAGCGCCGGTCGGCCTGGAGGGTGCGGGTCTCGAGCGGATGCTCGGAGAGGTCATCGAGCAATCCAGCGCTGATTCCGATGAAGTAAAGCAGAATCAAGACCTTGCGGCTCTCCGGACGCGCATCGCGGCCTCCATCGCCTGCCACTCCGCCATCAAAATCAACACTGCTCTTGACCCCGCTCGAATGGAATGGTTACTGTTGGAGCTGGCAAAGACCAGCCACCCAACTAGTTGCCCGCATGGACGTCCAATCGCTTTGCTGTATTCTTGGAAGGAGATTCAGCGGGCCTTCCATCGCATCTAAAACACAGGTAACATTAGGAAGGTGGCAATTTCTCCGGTCTCAGGAGCGGAGCTTGCCCGGCGACATCGCAAAACCAGAGACGATGTATCCCGGACCAAAGCAATTCAGTCGACGTGTCCATCAGGGAGCGGCGACCTTGAGTGAGGCTAAAACAGGACACAAATTCACCGGTTTTGCCGCAATGCCAGCCTGGAAGTGAGGATTTTCTTTGACAGCAGAGCAATTGGAAGCATCGCGCGCCGAAAGGATGCGCCAGAACGGACACGGAGCGCTCACGCTTGAGGACGCCCGGACGTGGATTGAAGAGACTGGATTGTGTCTTTTTCTGCCCCGGCGGCAGTTTTCTTCGTCGATTGCGCCTTCGTTTGTTGAGGCCGTAGCCGGCCACCAGAACGCAACCCCCGATCCAAAGCATATTCAGCTGGCTGAAGAGCTGCTGGTGCGCCTGGAACTCGACGACGTAGCCGTGCGGCTGAACCTGCTTGGGCAGCCCGGTGAGCAGCCCGACTTCGTTGTGGCCAGCTGGGTTCTGCCCTACGTGTATGCGCTGCGGGGCGACCGCGACTGGCGCCGCAGCCCGCAACTGACCGGCTCGCGGCAGGTTTCGCAACTCGCCGTGCAGGCCTATAAGCATCTGGAAGCCGGCGACACCACCATTGCGGACCTGAAGCATCAGCTGGGCCGTGAAGTGACCGAGACCGCTGTGCTGCGCGCCATTACCGAACTCTGGCAGCAGCTTCGCATCATCCCGGTTGTGTCTGCGCCGGGTGTGGCTGCCAAATGGCAGCTGCTTCGCCACCGCTTCCAGAAGGCCATTGCGGAGGGTGCATCCACCTCGCAGGTGACGGCAATCTCAGTGCTTGCCTCCATTTATCTGCAGGCCGTGATCGCCGCCAGCATGGAAGAGGTGGAGCTGTTCCTGGCTCCGCTGACCGCCCGCAGCAAGGTGCGCGAAGTGCTGCGCGGCCTGGTTGCCACGCGCCAGGTGCACACCATCTCCATGGGCCACGCTCCGCACTTCTACGTGGCGGGAACCCTTCCGGAGTTTGCTGTCGCGCCGACCCTCTATGCCAGCTCGTCAATGCCGGCATCGGCCTATTTCCTGCGCAGCAACGACCATGATCATGAACACGATCATGAAGAGGATCGGCTGGGCATCAAGGCTGCGACCCCTGATTTAAGCTCACCGGCGCCAGTTGAAGGCCACAAGCCAGCGGAGACACACGCTCCGCGAAGTTCTGCGGTTCGCAAGCCCGCTTCCAATGGCAAACCGGCAGCGGGACGGCCGCACTTCAGTCGCCCCGCCACTCATTCGCGTGACCGCAAGCCGGCGCAATCATCTGCAGGTACCCGGCCGGCCCGCCGGCCAAGTGCGGATACCCGCGCCGGTTCCGCACGGGCCTCGTCCGCACGGGCCGCCGGATCGCGCCCAGCAAGCGGCGTACGGCCGGCTTCCGGGGCGCGCTGGAGTCCGAAAGCAGCCGCCGGCGCCAAGGCCAAGCTGAACGCTGCAAATGGATCGCGCAACGGAAAGGTTTCCAGCAACGGAGCCCACTCCAACGGCAACGGCGCACGCTCGAGTGGCAGCGCGGCTCGCCCGTCCAACCCGGCATCGGCAGGCACACCGACTGCCAAGTCTTCCTCTCCCCAGTGGGGCCAGCGCAATGGCCACAGCAACGGTCGCAGCAACGGCGCAAAGACTGCAGGCAAGGCTGGATCCAACGCACGCGGCAGCAGCCTTTCCCGCAACGGTAGCAATCCACGGAAAGACGCTCGGCCCGACGCGCGTGCATCCCGCAATGGAAGCCGCAAGCCAGCCTTGGCCGCCGGCGCCAAGGCTGGGAACGCCAAGCGCTACGGCTTTACCGCCCGGCCCGAGCAGGAGACGAAGAAGCGCGGATGAGCCTGGATGAAAGCCTCTTGCGCTCTATTTCTCTTGACCGGAAGGTCATTGTCGCCATAGATGGTCCGGCCGGGGCGGGCAAAAGCACCATCGCCCGCCACCTGGCCCGGCACTTCGGCCTGCTCAACCTGGAAACCGGCGCCATGTATCGCGCCTTCGCCCTGAAGGCCCTGCGTGCAGGCGTCGCTTTGGACGAGAGCACATGCCTGGAAGAGCTGGCCGCTGAGACCACCGTTCGCCTGGAGCCTGGCGAAGAAGAGAATCGCGTCCTCCTCGACGACGAGGATGTAACCGGTCTGATTCGCAACCAGACCGTCACCGACGCCGCTTCCCGGGTCAGTGTCTTTCCGGCAATTCGTGCCTGGATGGTCCGTCTGCAACAGCAGCTCGGGGCCGACGGCGGTGTGGTGATGGAAGGACGCGACATTGGCACCGTGGTCTTTCCCCATGCCGACGTCAAGATCTTTCTTGATGCGGCGCCCGAGGTGCGTGGGTTGCGCCGCTTTGATCAGCTTGACCAGGCGGGCCCAAGTCCCGCGGTGCAGCCGGAAGAAGTAATCCGCGATCTGCGCGCCCGCGATGCCCGCGACCGCAATCGCGCCGATTCGCCGCTGAAGCCTGCCCCCGACGCCAATCTGTTGGACTCCACGAATATGACGCTGGAAGAGGCTGTCCGAGCAGCTGAGGACATTGTGAGTTCCAAGCTCAACCTGCCTGTGCAGGAGACCTAGAAAGGCGTGAGGCCGGACGCTCAAGCGCAATCATGGGACCGGAACCTGGCCGGAAACCTGTCCGGACAGCGTGAAAATGCTATAGCCTCGTAAATGTATGGAGATTACCTGCACCCGCTGCCACCAGGCCGTTGAGGCCGACAACCTCTACTGCCCCACGTGCGGGTTGCCGCAACTGCAGTATTCGGCAGAGAACGTGCCTGGCCAGGCGCCGCCGGAGCTCTGGCTGGAACCGGTCCAGGACGCAAGCATCGTGGACTGGAAGCGGGCCATGCGTCCGGCCCTGGCGCTGGCCGTTCCGGCAGGCGTGCTCTGTTCGCTGTTCTCGCCCGTCAGCATCTTCGGTTTGCTCTGGATGACGATCGCGGCCGCCTGGGTGGTGGCTCTCTATCTGCGCAACCAGCGGCCGGCTTGGATCACCGTCGGAGCCGGGGCGCGCATCGGCCTGGTCACCGGCCTGCTCGGTGCGTGGACGGCGGCGGCGGCCTCGGGAATCAGTTTGTTCGTGATGCGCTTCTTTCTCCATCAAGGCAAGGAACTGGACCAAACCTGGACCACCATCATCAGCGACCAGGTAGCGCGGCAGTGGTCATCGGCGGGCGTGGACACACAGACGATCAATACCTACAAAGGCTGGCTGCTCTCGTCCGAGGGACGCGCCGGCGCCATGTTGAGCGCCATTCTGTTCCTGGTGGCTATCCTGGTTTCCTTTGCCGTCGGCGGCGGCGCGCTGGGTGCGCGCCTGCAGGCACGTACGCGGCGGCCGCAAGTCTAAACCCTCCTTTCAACTGCACGTTCCAGCTTTTCATCGGCCCGTACATGGGCTGCGAATTCGCCCAACTTCTCCACAACTTGCCGCGGACCGGCAGCCCCTCGTATCATCCTGCGTGAGACAACCGATGAGCGAAACCGAAAATAAAGCCAGCCTGCGCGTGAAGGGCAGGCTGATGTCCGCCTCGGAGATCGAGCGCACCTTGGTGCGCCTGGCCCACGAGATTGTCGAGAAGAGCAACGGCAGCGAAGACCTGGCGCTGGTGGGAATCAAGCGCCGCGGCATCCCGCTGGCCGAGCGGCTGGGCAAGCTGATCTCCGGCATCGAAAAGCATCCCGTGGACACCGGCATGCTCGACATTCAGTTTTACCGCGACGACCTTTCCACTGCCGACGTTCGTCCCGTGGTCACTCCGGGAGCCATCGGCATCGCCATCGAGGGCCGCGACGTGGTGCTGTGCGACGACGTGCTTTATACCGGCCGCACAATCAGGGCCGCTCTTGACGCGCTCTTCGACCACGGTCGTCCGCGCCGCGTGCAACTGGCCGTGCTGATTGACCGCGGTCATCGCGAGCTGCCCATCGAGGCCACTTATGTCGGCAAGCACGTGCCCACCAGCAGCCGCGAGATCATCGAAGTGAAGTTTCGCGAAGTAGACAACGACGAGCAGGTGCTGCTGGTCGAACGGGTGGACTAAGAAAGGCAGCTTCCAGCCCCTAGCTTTTAGCCTTTGGCTAGTGGCTGAAAGCTAGAAGCTAGAAGCTGAGAACACATGAACCCCACCGCAACACCCGCACGCCGAGCCATTCATCCGCCTCCAGCGTCCGCTTCACCGTTCCCGTACAATCCCGGATCGCTGCTCTCGGCATCGGACTTGAGCCTGGATGAAATCAGCCACATTCTCTCTCGCGCCACGGCGCTGGAAAGCCAGGACCCGCTCACCCGGGATCGCATCCTGGCCAAGCGGCGAGTCGCGCTGCTGTTCTACGAGTCCTCTACGCGCACCCGCACCAGCTTCGAACTGGCCGCCAAGGCACTGGGCGCGGACACCACGCTGGTCTCCAGCCTTTCTTCGAGCATTGAAAAGGGCGAAACACTTAAGGACACAGGCCTGACGTTGCGCGCACTCGGCGCGGAAGCGATTATCCTGCGCCACAACTCTTCCGGCGCGCCTTGGCTGCTGGAAGCCGAGACCCGCCTGCCGGTGCTCAATGCCGGCGACGGCATGCACGAGCACCCGACGCAGGCGCTGCTTGATTTGCGCACGATCCTGGCGCATCTGCGGCCGCGCGTTGAAACGGTGACCGCAGAAACACTGGCTGGCGTCACGCTCACCATCGTGGGCGATATTCTGCACAGCCGCGTGGCCCGCTCCAACATGCTGCTTTTACCCCGTCTGGGCGAGCGCGTCCTGCTCTGTGGACCGAAGGAACTGTTGCCCGATCTGGCGGCCCGTGTGGGACCAGGGATTGAGATCGAGCGCAACTTTGAAGCAGCCTTGCGCCAGTCGCAGGTGGTGATGATGCTGCGCATTCAAGCGGAGCGGCTGGCCGGATTGCAACTGGACCTCGAGGAGTACAAGGCAAATTACCAGTTGACCGGACAAAAGCTGGCGACGCAGGCCCCGACCGCCATCGTCATGCATCCGGGACCGATCATTCGCGGTCTGGAAGTGACGGCAGGCGTGGCCGACGGACCACAATCGGTCATCCTGGAACAGGTGCGGAACGGCGTGGCCATCCGCATGGCCGTCGTGGAGCGGGCGCTGCTGGCGACCCATGCAAAGGGAGGCCGCGCATGACAGCGCTGGTGATTCGCGGTGGACATTTGATCGATCCCGCCGCCGGCGTGGACGGGCTGAAGGACATTCTGCTAAAGGATGGACGCGTAGCCGAGATTGCCGCACCGGGTAAGCTCAAGCTGGCCAATGGAGCCGAGGTTTTTGACGCGACAGGGCTGACCGTGGCGCCGGGCCTGGTCGATATTCACGTTCATCTACGCGAACCCGGCCAGGGCTACAAGGAGACCATCGCCACCGGCACAGCCGCAGCAGCAGCAGGTGGTTTTACCTCGGTTGCCGCCATGCCCAACACGCGCCCGGTGAACGATTCGCCGGAGATCACCCGCTGGATGCAGGCGCCGGAGCGTGGGGCGGCCATTCGCGTCTTCCCCATTGCTGCGGCCACGCGCGGGTCGAAAGGCGAGGCCATCAACGATTACGCGGCGCTCAAATCCGCCGGCGCCGTGGCCGTGACCGACGACGGCTACCCCATTCTCAAAGACAACATCATGCGCGAGACGCTGGCTGCCGCGGCCCGCGTTGGCCTGGGCGTCATCCAGCACGCCGAAGACTTACGGCTTACGCAAGGGGCCAGCATGAACGCCGGCCCGACTGCCTTCAGGCTCGGCCTGCGCGGCATGCCGCCAGAGGCCGAATCAGGAATAGTCGAACGCGACATTCGCCTGGTAACGGAGCTGCGCGACGCCCGCATTCATTTGCACGTGGCCCATACCTCCACGGCTGCCGCGTTGGCTGCAGTGCGCCAGGCGCGGCGCAGCGGACTGCGAGTGACCTGCGAGGTGGCCCCGCACCACTTTCTGCTTACCGAGGAGCACGTAGGCCAGTACAACACCAACGCCAAGATGAACCCGCCGCTACGCTCGGCTGCCGACCGCGACGCCATGATCGAGGCCATCCTCGACGGGGTGGTCGACGCCATCGCTACCGACCACGCGCCCCACGCCATTCACGAGAAGGAAGTGGAATTCGAGAACGCGCCCAACGGCATTACCGGTCTGGAGACGGCTCTCGGCTTGTCCATTCGCTGGCTGCACAAGGAGTGGAAACTGCCGCTGGGGCGCGTGCTGAGCCTGCTTAGCGCCCAGCCCGCCGCGCTGCTCAACCTGAAGGGACGCGGCACGCTTACGGTCGGCAGTTTTGCCGATGTGGTGGTCTTCGACCCCAAGGCCGAATGGATCTACAAAGCGCGCGAAACCAGATCCAAATCCCGCAACACTCCCTTCGACGGCTGGACCATGCAAGGCAAAGTTCGCTGGACGATCAGCGAGGGTCGCATCGCGTACGCCAGCGTGTAGCAGAATCGCTTCCAGGAAAAAACGTTTGCTCCGCGGGCTTCCTATCCTTATTCTTGTCCAGCCCCCTTGCGCGGTGGATTGACCCCCTCCCGCGCTTGGATCGGAGCGAGGTCAGCCAATGGATAAGCGGGAATTCTTGAAGGCGTCCGGAGCGTTTGCGGCAGGGAGCATGTTGTCGCGTGGGGCGGCAGGCCGAGTGGTGACAGGACAGGACCAAACCGGGCCGCGGGAGAACTGGGCGGGCAACCTCACCTATGGCACCGACCGGTTGTATACGCCAGGGTCTGTCGAAGAGGTGCGCCAGGTGGTGAAGAGCTGCGCCAAAATGCGCGCGCTAGGCACGCGGCACTCCTTCAACGCCATCGCCGACAGCACGCAGAATCAGATCTCGCTTAAACGGCTTGACCGGATCGCGTTGGACGAAAAGGCGCAAACCGTGACAGTGGGCGCTGGAGTCACGTACGGCAAGCTTTCCCCGTTCCTTGACGATCACGGCTATGCATTGCACAACCTGGCCTCGCTGCCCCACATCTCGGTGGCTGGCGCGATCGCCACAGCCACGCACGGCTCAGGCGTGCGCAACGGCAACCTGGCCACAGCCGTTGCGGCTTTGGAACTGGTGACTGCGGAGGGAGAGCTGCTAACCCTCTCACGCGAAAAAGACGGAGTGCGTTTCATGGGAATGGTTGTCGGCCTGGGCGCGCTGGGCGTGGTCACCACAGTCACGCTGAATCTGCTGCCCACTTACAAGGTGGCCCAGTCCGTTTATGAGAACCTGTCATTCACCCATCTTAAAGACCATTTCGACGATGTTTTCTCCAGCGGCTACAGCGTGAGCCTGTTTACCGACTGGCAGCATCACCAGGCCACGCAGGTCTGGATCAAGCGCCGCCTTTCGCCCGGCGACAAGAATGATTGGCAGCCCGAGTTCTACGACGCCAGACTTGCCACCGCAAAGCTGCACCCCATCGCCGGGCACGACGCCGAGCCCTGCACGGAGCAACAAGGCATTCCCGGCCCCTGGTACGAGCGCCTGCCCCACTTCCGCATGAACTTTACCCCGTCGAGCGGCCGCGAGTTGCAGACCGAATACTTCGTTCCCCGCGAACGCGGCTGCGAAGCCATCCTTGCCGTCGAGAAGCTGCGCGACCAGATCACGCCGCACTTGTTCATCACCGAACTGCGGACCATCGCCGCGGATGGGTTGTGGATGAGCACGGCCTACCAGCGGGATTCGCTGGCGATCCACTTCACTTGGAAACCGGAGTGGCCGGAGGTGAGCAAAATTCTGCCTCTGATCGAAAAGCAGTTGGAGCCATTCGACCCCCGTCCGCACTGGGCCAAGCTCTTCACCCTGCCGCCGGCACGCTTGCAGGCGCAGTATGCCCGGCTCGGCGATTTCCTGACGCTCGTCAAGCAGATCGACCCGGAAGGGAAGTTCCGCAACGAGTTTATTAACAGGAACCTGTACGGGAGTTAGTTCGTCCTTCTTCTCAGCCCTTGCGCCGATAGAGGATCTGGAACTCGTAGCCGGGGTTGGTGGGAAAGAGGCCGGCTACGTGGCGCAGACGCTCGGCCAGCGCCGGAGCGGCCAGCAGCGGGTACTCGCGCTCGCGCAGGTCGTGGTAGTCGAAGTCGACAGCCAGAGAGAGCATGTAGACGGCGAGAGCGTCGGAGAAAGCCGACTCGTAATAGCTGCTGCGAGAGCGCTCGTCAATCACCTTCTGTCCAATGCGGCCGTCCGGATTGGAGGCGCCAGGGCTGTGATTGTCCTGGGCGCGGCGGCGAGTCTCCCAGGCGTCCTGGCTGGTTTCGCCGCGCACCTGGGCCTCGGCCTGCGACCAGGCCAGCGCGGAGAAACTCTCCGGGACGCCGGCGGCCTCGACAAAGTTGTGGGCCACGTTGATGAAAAACTCGAATGCCAGGCCGAAGCGATCCTCAACCAGGCGGGTGGAAAGAAACACCGCTTCCGTCGATCCGAAGGCCGCGTTTCGGTGGCAGATGGCGCGGTCGCCAAGGTCCACGGTGTAAGAGGGAGCGATCATGACTTCGCCGGTGTCGGCAATCGCGAGCGGGACGAAGTAGTAGGCGCGGTTGTTCAAGGCGGGAGAGAGCGTAGCCGGCACGGCGCCCACCATCCGCTCCAGGTCGGTGTCGGAGATGCGTGTCTCGCCCCATGCGGCGTAGTGGATTCCGTTGGCGGCCTGGCCCACGGTCACCTGTGTGGCCACCTTTTCCGCATGCCAAAGCTCGATTTGTGCGCTGGTGGACATCACCCTGTATTCTAGACGACGAGGGCCATGCAGATGACCGAATTTGTTGAGGCACGGCACGCGGCCGGCGGCAAGATTCTTGGCTTTCCGCTGCAGGGCTTTGGTCTGTTTACCAGCTTGTTGCTGACTCTCGCCACAGGCTTTTTCACCTTTTTTGCATCGACATGTATTGCGATTTTTTCGCTTTTGGGATGGAATGTATTCGGCCACCACGCGGTGAACTACGCCGACAGCTACCGCTACATTGGGTTTCCGGCCGGGTTGGTTGCGCTGGGGGTGGCCATGGTGGTGTTTGGTTCCTTATGGGTGCGCGCTAAGGTCAAGAGGTGAATCCCGCCCATGCCTGTGCATTCAATCTTCCCTGATGCACTGAACAACGGGCAGCCGCCGAACCCTGAGCAGGCGCGAGCCTGGTGTGCGGGGCTCGAGACGGGCAGCTTTCTGTATTTTCCGCAGACACAGGTGCCGGTCCCGGACGAAGATCTGCGCTTCCTGCTCGGCCGGTTGCAGACAGACAGCCGATTTCACAAGAACATTGCGTACAAGCCAGCCAGCGACGGGTTGGCCGGCGTGAGTTGAAAGACGGCCACAGGCGCCTCGGTTGAGCAACTGCGCGCCATCGTGCAGCGATACTCGGCCAGCGTAGCCTGTTTCCTGACCAGCTTTCTTGCGCCCTATGGGCAAAGATGGCAACTGGACTATGCCAGCTACCGGCCGGTCGAAGAAGAGGGTCGCGATATGCCCCTGCACCGGCGCAACGACCTGCTGCACACGGACGCTTTTCCCATCCGGCCTACCAGGGGACGGAGGATCCTGCGTCTCTTCCACAACATCCACCCCTCCCGGACGCGCGACAGGATTTTGGGTGCGCCATTTTCGCGCATCGTGGAAGAATTTGCGCCCGCCCGGCTGCCACTCCCGAAGCCCGACGGAAAGTTGATGGATATCGGCAAGCGGCTGGCAGACGCCACGGGGATGGCAAGGTTGGCGCCCCAATGGAAGCGCACGCCCTACGACGAATTCATGCGGCGGCTGCACAATGCAATGAAGGAGGACGACCAGTTTCAGCGCGGTTGTGCGCGGGAGTATTTTCAATTTGCGCCGGGGTCCAGCTGGATGGTCTACACCGACACCGTTCCGCATGCCATGGTGGCCGGTCAATTTGCGCAGGAGCAAACGGTTCTGGTTGAACCCGCGGCCATGGTCGCGCCGGAATCGGCTCCGCTGGCGGTGCTGGAAAAAATGTCGGGAGCACGGCTGGTTTAGAGCGGCGGGGTTCAAGTCCGGCGAGTAGGGTGGCAGATAGAGCAACTGCGCGGCGCTGGCTCCAATCACGGGTATAGCTATCTTGGTTCCGCTCTAAAGCCCCACTTTCCTTTTGCTGCATTTGCGGCACGAGTGAAGTCGTGCCCTTTTAAAACATCGAGTCATTCGGGGTTCCCTAATCCCGAGGTTCCTAGTCCCACAGGCCCTAATCCCTGATTTCCAGACGGTCGAGGAGGGGAAACAATACCAGGGCGATGAGCGAGTTGCCAATGGCGGAAAAGATCGCGGTGTACCACTGCCACTCGTAGTCGAGGCCGAGCAGGAATCGGGAGACGAAAACAACAATGCCGCTGGAAAGCAGCGTGAGCAGAAAATTCATCACCAGGCGAATGGTGTGGTTTTCGACATCGATGCGGACGCCAATGGAGGCTGCCAGGAAGCCGACCACGGTTTTGGCGATGCCGTTGACGCCGATAGCGTGGTGGGAAAGCGCATCTTCGAACAGGCCCATGGCGGCTCCCATGAGGGTGCCCTGGATGGGACTGCGGCGGTCCAGGGCGAAGTAGACGGTGACCACCAGCGGCAGGTCGAACCAGGCCCAGGAGCCGAGGACGCGCGGGAGCCAGGCCTGCAGCACCAGCGCAGCCAGCGGCACCAGCGCATAAGCCAGGATGGGGTAGCGGCGAATTTCCGTATTGCGGCGGAGGTCGGCGCCGAGCAGGGGCATGGTTAGTTCGTCCCTCCCGGCGGGTTCTTCTGGGACTGGGGCTGGACCCTGGGCGCGGATTGGCCGGGCTGCTTTGGCGTGGAGGGTTTGCTGGCCGGCTTCTGTTCAGTCGGCTTCGCGCCGGAGTCAGGCTGGGCAGCGTTTGCGTCAGGTGCCGTTTCGGAAGCGGCATCGGGGACCGGGCCGGGAGCATTGCCGGGCGTGAAGCGGTCTGGATGAAGCGCCTGCGGCGGGTGGGCTACAGGAATGGGGTTGGAGTTGTCATAAAGCGGCTGCTGATCCGGGGGAAGCTTTGGATCGATGAGGCCGGGCAGACGTTCGGCCATTATCTGGGAGGCCTTTTGCTGCTCCTTGATGGCCGCTGCCTCGGAGCCTTTGACCTCTTCGCTGGTGGCAATATCCTGTTGCTGCTCTGTGGAGAAGCGCGGCTCCGTCGACGTGACGACGAGGACTTCATCGAGCCGGTCAAGATGGGCGGCCGGGGTGATCATGACGACGATGAAGGAGTCGCGCTCCGGATCGGGGACTACCTTGTCGACCGTGCCGACGGGAAGGCCGCGGGGGAAGATCTGATCGCCGCCCGCGGTGAGCACGACTTCGCCCTTCTGGATGCGTTTGTCGGCCAGGATGTCTACGATTTCCAGTTGTCCGAAGGCATTGCCGCGCAGGATGCCGCGAATCCGCGTGGTTTCAAGGATCACGCCGGCCCCGCTGGTCTGGTCGTTGACGGCCAACACCTGCGCCGAATGACCGCCCAAGACTTCGCGCACCTTACCGACGATGCCATCGGGAGTGATGACGGCATTGTCGCGGGCCACGCCGTCGTCGGAACCCTTGTCGATGTAGAAGACGTGAGACAACTCGCTGCCGCTGGAGCCGATGGCCTGGGCGGCTACGGTCTTGTAGATGTACTTCTCCTGAAACTTGTTCAGAGCCTGCAGGCGCTGGCCCTGCCTGGCGTCTTCGAGCAGAGAAGCCTGCTCGAGACGGAGACGATCGATGGTTTTCTGCAGCTCCTGATTTTGCTGGCGAACATGGCGCAGATCGAGATAGTTCTGCCACAGATGCCCGGCGCCAAGGCCGGTGGAGTGGATGATCCGTTCCGGCGGCGAAACCAGGGCATTGGCCCAAAGACGGATGAGGCGTACGCCCGATGAATCGCGGGGATCGAGGGTGCTTCGTCCCTCGCTGGTGCGGCGCACCTGAACCGCCAGGCCCATGATCTGCACGAGCAGGATGGCCAGCAGCACGATGAGATTTCGGTAGCGGTCGAAGAACGATTCCATGGCGAATCAGGGGTCAGGGTTCAGGGGTTAGGGGTCATCGAACAGTGCCGGCCTAAGTTGCGGCGATAGCCCCGGGGAGGCTCCTTACCGAGCCGCTTGGAGGGCCTCGCGCCGGGAAACTGAACCCTGCCCCCTGAACCCTGATCCCTGCATTTTGTCAGTCGATTTTGATTTTGCGCAGCAGGCGGAAGTCGGAGAGCATTTTGCCGGTGCCGAGCACGACGGAGGCCAGCGGATCGTCGGCAACGGAGACGGGCAGGCCGGTTTCCTCGCGGATGCGCTTGTCGAGGTTCTTGATGAGCGCGCCACCGCCGGTGAGGACAATGCCGCGATCTGAAATGTCGGCCGACAGCTCGGGCGGGGTGCGTTCCAGAGCCACCCGGATGGCGTTCATGATCACGGCGATACACTCGCCGAGGGCCTCGCGGATTTCGCTGTCTTCAATGGTGATGGTCTTGGGTACGCCTTCAATCAGGTTGCGGCCCTTGATTTCCATGGTCAGCGGCCTGTCCAGCGGGTAAGCCGAGCCGATTTCGATCTTGATGTGCTCGGCGGTGCGCTCGCCGATGAGCAGGTTGTACTTGCGCTTGAGGTAGTTGGTGATGGCCTCGTCCATCTGGTTGCCGGCCATGCGGACCGAGCGGGAGTAGACGATGCCGGAGAGCGAGATCACGGCAATGTCTGTCGTTCCGCCGCCTATGTCGACGACCATGTTGCCGGAGGGCTCGGTAATGGGCAGGCCCGCGCCGATGGCGGCGACCATGGCCTGTTCGACGAGGTAAACCTCGCTGGCCTTGGCGCGGTAGGCCGAATCTTCGACGGCGCGCTTTTCCACTTGAGTGATCTCGGAAGGCACGCCGATGACGATGCGGGGATGGACCAGCATCTTGCGGTTGTGAGCCTTCTGGATGAAGTAGTTGAGCATCTTCTCGGTGACTTTGAAGTCGGCGATGACGCCGTCCTTCATGGGCTTGATGGCCACGATGTTGCCGGGCGTGCGGCCCAGCATCTCCTTGGCCTCCTTGCCCACGGCTTCCACCTCACCGGTGTTCTTGTTGATGGCCACAATGGAGGGTTCGTTGACCACGATGCCCTTGCCGGCCGCGAAGACCAGGGTGTTGGCGGTGCCGAGATCGATGGCCAGATCGCTGGAAAACATGCTGAAGAGCGAGCGAAAGCCATGCGACCGCGAGGAGCGGGATGGATAGCCGTTCAATGACATTGGGGAATTGTCTCTACCTCAACACACATTGTACGGCTATTCGACAGAACCCGTATTCAATCCTTGCCCGGACTGAGGCGCAGGGTCGTTCCAATGCGATAAACTCAGTTGTTTCCCGGTTTGGGACGGCCTCTCTGGCCGTTTCGGCTTCTCCATCCATTTTCGAGGTTTTTCGATGGCTTACCCGACGTATCACAATCTGATTGGCGGCGAGTGGCTGCCGGCCAGGAGCGGCAAGATGATTCTCAACCTGAACCCGGCTGACCACTCGGACGTGGTGGGCGCGTTTCCGGCTTCGCAGGCGGAGGATGTGGCGCTGGCGGTGGCCGCGGCCAAGAAGGCGTTCGCCGCGTGGCGGCTGGTTCCGGCGCCCAAGCGGGCCGAGCTGCTGATGCGGGCCGGGTTGATCTTGCAGCAGCGCAAAGAGCAGTACGCCCGCGACATGACCCGGGAGATGGGCAAGGTGCTGGCTGAGACGCGGGGCGACGTTCAGGAAGCGATTGACGAGGCGTTTTACGTGGCGGGCGAGGGACGGCGGTTGTTTGGGCATACTACGCCCAGCGAGTTGCAGAACAAATTTGCCATGAGTGTGCGCATGCCGGTGGGCGTGGTGGGAATGATTACGCCGTGGAATTTTCCCATGGCCATTCCGAGTTGGAAGCTGTTTCCGGCGCTGGTCTCGGGCAATACCTGCGTGATCAAGCCGGCGGAGGATACGCCGCTGTCGACTTACAACCTGGTGCAGGCTTTGATGGACGCTGGACTGCCGGCGGGCGTGGTCAACATTGTCGCCGGGCTGGGCCCTGACGTGGGCGCGCCGCTGGTGGAGCACCGCGATGTGCGCGCTATCAGCTTTACCGGGTCGAGCGAGGTGGGTTCGCTTGTGGCGCAACGGGCGGCGGCTACTTTCAAGCCGGTATCGCTGGAAATGGGCGGCAAGAATGCGCAGATTGTGATGGACGACGCGAACCTGGAGCTAGCGCTGGACGGAGCGCTGTGGGGCGCCTTCGGGACCACCGGGCAGCGCTGCACGGCGACCAGCCGCATCCTGCTGCAGAAGGGGATTGCGAAGAAGTTTACCGCGGAGATTGTGGCGCGGGCGAAGAAGCTCAAGGTGGGCAATGGACTGGATGAGTCTGTCGAAGTGGGACCGCAGGTGAATGCAAGCCAGATTGAGACTTCGACGAAGTATGTCGCAATTGCTTTGAACGAAGGAGCAAAGCTGCTTACAGGCGGCAACGCGCTGACGGAGGGTAGTTATTCGCAAGGCACGTTCTTTGCGCCGACGGTGCTTGGCGCAGTTAAACCAGCGATGCGTATCGCGCGCGAGGAAGTGTTTGGGCCGGTGGTAAGTCTGATCGAGTTTGAGACCTTTGAGGAAGCTATCGAGATTGCTAACTCGATCGATTACGGTCTTTCGACGGCGCTCTATACAAAGGATGTGAACCGGGCGTTTACGGCCATGCGCGACCTGGAAGCGGGAATTACTTACATCAACGCGCCGACCATTGGCGCAGAGGTGCACTTACCTTTTGGCGGCGTGAAGCAGACGGGGAACGGGCACCGCGAAGGGCTGGGCTCAATTGACTTCTACACTACGTGGAAGGCGGTGTATGTGGACTACTCCGACAAGCTGCAGAGGGCGCAGATCGACAATGCGGAGTGAAGAGGGAGAATCAGAGCGAGATTAGTGGGCGTGCTCATGCGAGTCGGGTCGAAGCTATCTTCTCAAGCGCGCGTACAGGACGCCGGCGCCGGCGCGCTTGATGATGCAGACGGAGTTCAGGTCGCACTTATAGTGGATGTTTGCAGGCACGTCCTGCCACGCCGCCAGATTGTTGCCGACGCTGAGCTTGTCCATGGCGAAGAATTTCCTTCCTCTGGTCTCCATCATTCCCTTGGAGAAGTCAAACGCGACTAATTCGTCGTCTCCTTCGATGGCGTAGGCCGTGGGAGCTACCGGCGGTTTCCTTTTTGACTTCCTGCGGGTAGCCGGGGACTTGCCGCTGGCCAGGTCTTGAGCAGACGGAGCGTTTTCATCCGCGCCCGAGAGGTGATTCTGCAATTCGGCCTGCTCGTTCATGGTCAGAAAATTTGGCGTAAAACTCCAGGAAGCGGTGCGATCGAATACCTGCCGCGGGCAGGGCATCTCTCCCTGGGCGGTTATTGAATCAGTTTGCCCATCGCGGCCGAGGTCATTCTGAAAGACGTCCTGATCGTGCTCCCTGGTGAGTTCCTGAGCTTCCGAGTGGGC
The DNA here is from genome assembly GCA_035510955.1 of Occallatibacter sp. Classification (GTDB taxonomy): domain Bacteria; phylum Acidobacteriota; class Terriglobia; order Terriglobales; family Acidobacteriaceae; genus Telmatobacter. Next base: position 45,147 of record DATKGE010000223.1, read on the forward strand.
AAGATCGAGCGCTTGCGCAGCTTTGGTGGGTTGATCGCCGGCGGCGGCCGTCCCTGCCTGGGATTTACCGTCGGATGCCGCGAGAGCAGCGGCCTGCTCAGGATCGAATTTCAACAGGACAGTCTTGCCGCATAGCACGGAGCCATGGGAATCCTTGAGCTGAATATCGACGGAAAGCGGACGCGGAGCATTGTTGACGGTTTGCGAAAACCCGGCAAGATGCACCGGATCGCTGGGTTCGACTACCAGGCGGTATCCGAGTTTCTGATTCCAGTTGAGGACAAGATGACCGGTCAGCCCATCCGCGTTGGAGATGACCGTTCCCAAATCGTATGGACTGCTTCGGGCGCCCGGCCCCAAGGCAATGAGAGCAACCGTGACACCAACCACAATCCCGAGTATCGCGGCAACGGCGGCGTAGATGTAGATGGTGTTTACCGCAGGGGGTGAGGATGCAGCGGCGGGTGGAAGCGGGGCCGCGCCGGCGATCGCGTCGCCTGAATGCTGGAGGGTCTCATCGGCCGTCACGGTCTGCGGAACCTGCTGAGGGACGTCGGCGGTCACGCCCGTGTAACCTTGCGGGGTTTCTTCTGCCATCCGGAGCGTTCCTTTCCCGGGCTGTCCGACACTCGACTTCTGGAGTTAATTCAATTGGACCACGCATCGGGTTCCGTGGAACCGGCAATCCATAGCGGGGGATATTCTCTGTCACTGGCAGAAGCAGAATGAAAGATCAATTTGTCGAGGAAACCTGGAGGCAGCGCACTCGCATCCGGGACAGCAGGCGTGCGCGATGAAAGCCGTCGCGCACTGAGTTATTCCGGCGGTCGACGCAGGCTGACGACTTATTCAATCGGGAAGTAAGTAGACGAGGCGCGCGGAAACGTTGCGGCTTAGTGGGTCATTTTGGCGCTGGCCGCAGCGCCCTGATGAACCAGCGTGCAGTTGCCGTCTCCGTCACAGCGGTAGTGGACGTTGAAGGGATAGTCGTCCCAGGGGATGGCGTCGGGCTGGCCACCTGTCTTGTCGAGGACGAAGGCGCTGCCTTCGCGGGTTCCGATGGTTCCCATGGCCACGTCGTAGCTGGCTACGGTGACGTCCCCTTCGATGGCCACGAAAAATGGGCCTTGCGCGGCGGCGGCGGTTGCCAGCTCCAACGCTGTGGGCGCGTCGGCAGGTGCGGGGGGGTTGGGGGAGACATATGGCTTGCGCCTGGGGGCTTTGCGGCTGCCGGAGCCTTTGGCCCATTTCCACAGCTTGTGGATGCCGCTTTTCTTGTGGGCCGGCGTTGCGTTGCTGGTGGATTGCTTGCTTACCGGCGACGACCGGGGAGCCCCGGAAGCGGCCTTCTTCTGGTTTTCCACCTGACTCAAAAGGGATGAGGTGGCGGCGGCGTAGACAGGCGGAACAGGGCTGGCTCCGGAGGTATGCGTAGCGAGCGCTTGAGAAACCCGCGGTGGCGCGCCAGCCTTGGAGTGGTGTGCGGTGAAAGCGATTCCGACGCCGACCAGCAAACCGACGGCGGCGGCTGCGGCGACGTAAGAAATGGTTGAATTCCCAATTTCCTTGGAGCGGTCGACAGGAACAAACGGTCGATAACCGGCGGAATTTCCCGGTTTTGGTTGCTCCTGGTGTGGATCTTCCATCGGGCAGCGCTCCTTGGCCGTAGTTCCTTTTTCCCTCTTCAGGCAGTCAACGTGATTTGACCACTCATCCGTGTTATCGGCAATGTCGCCAAAGAGTAAATTGCTTACGCAATTGGTAATAAGGAGCTAATCACTTTGGGGCTGGCGAGTAACCCGATCAGGGTTTTCCTTCCAGGACATCTCTGAGCGCGAAGCTGGTTTCGAGGCGCGTGACTCCGGGCAGCCGGGAGAGCTCGTTCTGATGGAGACGGCCATAGTCGTCAATTCCGGCGACGCGAACTTGCAGCATATAGTCGTACTGGCCGGCCATCAGGTGGCAGCTCACAATGCCCCTGGAGCGGCGGATGGCGGTCTCGAAGGCGGACAGTACGGGAGCCGACTGGCGCTCCAGCGTGACGCGAATGAAGACAGTCATGCGTTTGCCGAGCAGGCGGTCGTCGATTTGTGCGCGGTAACCGCGGATGGCTCCGGAGCCCTCAAGAGCCTGGATGCGGCGCGAGGCGGCAGAGGCCGACAGCCCTACGGCCTCGCCGACTTCGTAGTTGGTGGCGCGGCCGTGGCGCTCAAGGTGGTGCAGGATGGCTTCGTCCAGTTCGTCGAGGGCCACGGTTACCAGCCCGGACGCGTATTCTGCCGCGGCTTGTGCGGAGCGCGCGCTCGATTGTTGCGTCAAGCGGAGATTTTTATCACGTTTCGTTCCCATAAGGCACTTTTATCACGAAGATTGCACACATTGGAAGAGGTTTGCGCCGTAGGATTCTTTTGAGATGAGCTTCAGATGTGCTCCCGGCGCCGGAACAGCCCTCCCCAAAAGCAACCAGAACGGCGCCGGGCTTTTATTGCCGGCTGGACTCTTGAGTTCTACGGTTGAGGCACGTCGATTCGCCCAATGACCTCGACCCGCATCCAAACTTTCAGACAGGAGACTCAGCGATGATTATTGGCGTTCCCAAGGAGATCAAGGACAACGAGGCGCGGGTGGCAGTCACTCCGGCGGGCGTGAAGGCCCTGACCGAGGCCGGGCACACGGTGCTGGTGGAGACCGAGGCCGGTGCGCAGTCGGGGTTTGACGACGCCGAGTACCAGAATGCCGGTGCTGAGATTGTGGGCGAAGCGGGTTGCGCGTGGGGCAAGGCCGACCTGGTGGTGAAGGTGAAGGAGCCCATTGAGAGTGAGTACGTATTCTTTCGCGAGGGGCTGGTGCTGTTTACCTATCTGCACCTGGCGCCGCTGCCGGGGTTGACGGACGAACTGCTGAAGAAGAAGGTGATCGGGATTGCGTATGAGACGGTGCGCGACCGCCAGAACACGCTGCCGTTGCTGACGCCGATGAGCGAGGTTGCGGGCCGCATGAGCGTGCAGGTGGGGGCCACGTATCTCGAAAAGGAACGCGGCGGGCGCGGGATTCTGCTGGGCGGCGTTCCGGGCGTGGCGCCGGCCAACGTGACCATTATTGGCGGCGGCGTGGTGGGCACCAACGCGGCCAAGATCGCTCTGGGCTTTGGCGCGAAAGTTACCCTCGTTGACGTGAGCATGAACCGGCTGCGTGAACTGGACGACATCTTCGGCGGGAGGCTGTATACGCTGGCCTCGAACAGCTACAACGTGGCGCAGGCAACGAGGGAGGCGGACCTGGTGATTGGCGGGGTGCTGATTCCGGGGGCCACGGCTCCCAAGATCGTGACCAGGGCGATGGTCTCGCAGATGAAGAAGGGAGCGGTGATTGTGGATGTGGCCATTGACCAGGGCGGCTGCGTGGAGACGGCGCGGCCGACTTCGCACTCCAACCCCAGCTACAAGGTGGATGGCGTGGTGCACTACTGCGTGACCAACATGCCCGGTGCGGTGCCGCACACTTCAACGCTGGCCCTGACCAACTCGACCTTCCCCTATTTGCTGCGCATCGCCATCCTGGGCGCGCGCGCGGCGCTCAGGCAGGACGCAGGGCTGGCGGAGGGGCTCAATACCTGGGAGGGCGTATTGACGCATCGGGGCGTGGCCGAGAGCCAGCAACGGCCCTGGACGGCGGCGGCAAGCGTGATTGCTTAGAGGCAGGGACGTAGGGACTGGGGACGTAGGGACTCGCTCGCGGTGCAGGCTGGTGGACGGATGATGCGATAGACTGGTGTTTCGATTGGAGGCACCATGGAACGGCGTCGGTTTCTTTCGGCATCGGTTGCGGCATCGGCTATTGCAATGACGGGGAGCGGGCAAGCGCAGACTCCGACGGGGCGCGAGTTTTACCAGATGCGGCGCTACGCGCTGCAGTCGGGCCCACAGACAAAGCTGACTGAGAGCTATTTTTCCGACGCGCTCATCCCGGCGGTGACGCGCATGGGGATGGGCCCGGTGGGCGCGCTACGGGTGGATTTTGGGCCGGAGACTCCGGCGTTTTACCTGCTCATTCCAGGCTCGTCTGTCCAAGCCCTTGCAGAACTGGATCTGCGTCTGGCGGAGGACGCGGTCTTCATGAAGGCTGCGGAGCCGTTCTGGGGTGCGACTGCGGCAGCGCCGGCGTTCGAGCGGGTAGAGTCCTCTCTGCTGGCGGCGTTTACGGGCTGGCCTCGCCTCACACCGCCGGCTTCAGCGGCCAGCAAGGCCAAGCGCATCTTTCAACTGCGCACGTATGAGAGCCCCAGCAACGGGGACCACGTGCGCAAGGTGGAGATGTTTCATTCCGGCGAATTCGAAATCTTTTTGAAGGCCGGGTTTCATCCGGTGTTTTTCGGAGACACACTGATCGGCTCGCGGATGCCGTGCCTGACCTACATGCTAAGCTTTGCCGACCAGGCGGAACTGGAAGCGTGCTGGAAATCATTCAGCAACGATCCGGATTGGAAGAAACTCTCGACCAGCCCGCGGTTTGCTTCGGACCAGCTCGTGACCAACATTACAAATTTGGTTTTGAGCCCGCTGGGGTGTTCGCAGATCTGAGATACAGCCGAGTCATCAAATCGGCAGGTCGGCAAAGACGACCGGCGCGAGTGTCGTTGGCCTCCCACCCTTTCCGCCAAAGGACGCAGAAAGGATGGGGCACCCGATCGTGATTTGACGCGATAGAGCTTCCCGGAATTTCCGTCCGGCCCCTGCGAACCGCTCTATAATCGGCGCATGTCTTTTGGTGGCGATCCGCGGCGACGATCCATTGCGCTGATGGGGGGCGGAGTGGTGCTGGTGCTCGCATTTCTGGGGGCGCTGCAGGCGTTCAACCCTTTCCCTTTGGGCTTTCTGAATCCCGAGACATCGGGAGAGACACTGACTTTTACAGCGTTGATCGTGCTGCTGTTTCTGGGGCTGGTGGCGCTGTCGATGCTGCTGCTCAGGGACGTCCTGAAGACCTACGCTGGGCAGAGCAGCAGCGTGCTGGGATCGCGGCTGAGGACGCGCATGATGCTGGGCGCGGCGCTGATTTCGCTGCTTCCGGCGATTTTCATGTTCTGGTTCAGCTTCGGGCTGCTGAACCGCTCCATTGACCGCTGGTTCTCGCAGCCCACATCGGAGATACGCGAGGACTCAACCCGCGTGGTGCTGGAACTGGCCCACTATGTCACCAACAATGCGCGTGTCGAAGCGCAATCCATTGCCGCCGCTGGAACTCCGGACCAGGATCAGCCCAGACTCCTGGACGGACTTGTATCGCACCGAATCACGCTGGCCGGTGGTTTTGCGGTGGTGTATGACAAGGATTCGAAGATGCTGGCCTCCTTTCAGGCTCCGCCGGAGGCGAGCCAAGCAAGCCTGCACCCCTGGCTGAACGAAACCGAGCAGGGAACGGTCGTTCCACTTGCCGGGCCGTTCTCCCAAAACCTGTTGGCTGCGGCGCAACGCAGCGATGAGCCGGTGCTTGGCGTTGCGGGTCAGGAGTATGCCCTGGGCATGGCGGCGACCGGCTCGGGAAAGATCGTGGTGGTTGCGCTGCCGATGCCGCAGGGGCTGGGGCAGACGGCGATGCGCATCCGCGCCGGCGCGAACGAATACTGGAAGCTGTTCCGCAAGCGCAACAGCATTCGCACGGTTTTCATCCTGCTGCTGCTGGTGATTACGGTGTTCGTGTTTTTCTCGAGCGTATGGCTGGCGCGGTTTCTTTCCAAGCAGATTACGCAGCCGGTGGAGGCGTTGGCCGACGCCATGGACGAGATTGCCGCCGGCAAGTACGACCACCGCGTTCGGGTGATTGCCACCGGAGAGATGGGCGACCTGGTGCGCGCTTTCAACCACATGGCGGCGGACCTGGAAACGAGCCGCTCTCTGGCGGAGAGCTCCTCCGCGCAACTGACGGGGGCCAACCAGGCCATTGAAGAGCGGCGGCGGGAACTGGAGACGATTGTGGAGACGATTCCCGGCGGCGTGGTGACGCTGGATGGATCGGGAGCGGTCCTGCAATCGAATCGCGCATTTGCCGCCCTGATGGGGAGGCGCGAGGACGTGAGCCTGGCTGGCGAGAGTATCAAGACTCTGCTCCCGGCCGAGTGCTGGGAAGACCTGGCGGGAGTGATCCGGCGTGGTCATCGCATGGGCGCGGCGTCCACTGAGATTGAGCTGCAGGCCCGCGGCCGGACCATTCACCTTGGGGTGACCAGCGCGCGGCTGGAACTGGCGCACGGGCAGCACGGGACGGTGCTGGTGATGGAGGACATGACCGAGCTGCTGAGGGCGCAGCGGCAACTTGCGTGGAAGGAAGTGGCGCAGCGCGTGGCCCACGAGATCAAGAATCCGCTCACTCCCATTGCGCTTTCCGCCGAGCGCATCGGCAGGCACGTGGAGCGCCGGCAGCCGGACTCGCTGCAGGTGATTCAAAAATGCAGCGAGGTGATTCTGGGCTGCGTGGGGACCCTTCGGACTCTGGTGGACCAGTTCTCGGCGCTGGCGCAGTTTCCCGCGCCGCAGCCGCGGGCCTGCGACATGAACCGCGTAGCCGAAGAGGCGCTGGCGATGTTTGCCGGCCGCCTCGACGGGATCACGGTGAAGTGGGACCTTGAGCCCGATTTGCCCGTGGTTCTGGCCGATCCCGAAGGCATGCGGCGTGCTTTGGCCAACTTGATCGACAATGCCGCCGAGGCCATGCAGGGCAGTTTGTTGCGCGTGCTGGGCATTCACAGTTCTCTCAGCGAGGATGGCGGCTCGGTGGAGGTTGCGGTCTCCGACACCGGACATGGGCTGACCGACGAGATACGCGAGCGGCTGTTTCTGCCGTTCTACTCCACCAAGAGCCGGGGCACGGGGCTGGGATTGTCGATTGCGGCCAAGATTGTTCAGGAGCACGGCGGCAGCCTGCGCGCCGAGTCGAACAGCCCCAAGGGCGCGCGGTTTCTGCTTCGGCTGCCGCTGATGGAGCCGGGCGCTGGAGCCCAGCCGGTGCTTGTCCAGGCGGCGTCCGAAGAATCGGGTGAGACGGTGGTCAAGGCGCTGCCTTCATGAATCACATCCTGGTGGTGGACGACGAATCGGAGATTCGTAATTCTCTGGAGGACATTCTGCGCGAGGAGGGCTACGGGGTTGCGACGGCGGCCACGGCAGCGGAGGCCCTGGTGCTGCTGCGGGACACGCCCTACGACGTGGTTCTGCTGGACATCTGGCTGCCCGACCGCGACGGGCTGGATGTGCTGGCCGATATGCACCAGCTGGCCGTGGAGATGCGGCCGGAAGTGGTGATCATCAGCGGCCACGGCACCATTGAGACGGCGGTAAAGGCCACCAAGCTGGGCGCATACGATTTTCTCGAGAAGCCGCTATCGCTGGACCGCACGCTGATTGTGCTGAAAAATGCGGTGGAGGCGCGGCGGCTGCGCGCGGAGAACCAGGAGTTCAAACGGCAGTTCAGCGTGGGCCTGGTGCTGACCGGCGACAGCGTGCCGGTCAAGGCGCTGCGGCAGCAGATCCGGCTGATGGCGCCGACCAATGGGCGGGTGCTCATCTACGGCGAGTCGGGGACGGGCAAGGAACTGATTGCGCGCGCCATCCACGCCGAGAGCCTGCGGCGCGACCGGGTGTTTGTGGAACTGAACTGCGCGGCGATTCCGGAGGCGCACATTGAGGCGGAGCTGTTTGGCTACCGGCACGGGGCGCAGCCGGGCGGTCCGCCGGAACAGCGCGGGACGCTGGAGCGCGCCGACGGGGGAACGCTGTTTCTGGATGAAGTGGGCGACATGAGCCTGAAGACGCAGGCCAAGGTGCTGTCTGCGCTGGACGACCAGTTGTTTACGCCGGTGGGCGGAACGCAGCCGCTGCGGGTAGATGTACGGCTGATCGCGTCGACCAATAAAGACCTGGAGGAGGAGATTGCCAAGGGCAATTTTCGGGAGGATCTTTTTTACCGGCTCAATGTGGTTCCGTTTTTTGTGCCGCCGCTGCGCGAGCGTAAGCAGGATATTCCGCCGCTGGCCAAGGAGTTTCTGGCCGAATTTGGCCGCCAGTACGGACGCCCGCGGATGGAGATCGGCGAGGAGGCCCTGGCTACGCTGGGGGCATACCACTGGCCGGGCAACGTGCGCGAACTGAAGAATGTGATCGAGCGGGTGATGATCCTGAATCCGCGCGTGCTGAGAATTGAACGGAAGCATCTGCCGCCGTTGACGCACAAGGCGGGGACGCGGTCGACAGAGGAGTTTTCGTCGCTGCAGCAGGCGCGCGACGCGTACGAGCGGGAGTACATCCTGAAGAAGATTGAAGAGGCGCGGAACAACATCAGCCACGCTGCGGAGTTGCTGGGCCTCGAGCGAAGCCACCTTTATCGCAAGATGAAGGCGTTGGGGATTGGCGTGCGGGAGTAGCGAGCGAGCAGTGGGCGCGTCCCACTTGACTTCTGCTCCCACCTGTGCTAGTCTCTCTCCATGCCCACTTCCACGATCATCAAGGATTCCGATTTTGAGTTGGTCTCGGAGTTCGCGCAGCCCGACGCGAAAAAGCGCCTGTCGCTGGGAGAGGCCTTGCGCGAAGCTACGGCGTTCAATATTTATCGCAATCCGCTGGGCCAGCTCATCCTTGACCCGGTCAAGGCCGTTCCGGCTTCCGAGATGTGGCTCTACGAGAACGCGCAGGCGCTGGCCAGCGTGAAGCAGGGGCTGCGCGAGTCGGCTGAAGGGAGGAGCATTCATCGCGGGTCGTTTGCCAAATACGCCAAAGAAAAGAAATAGGAGCAAGAGATAGATAGGAAGAAGTCAAGACATAGATAGAAAGAGGTTCAGGTATGGCACGCAAAATTAAATTCACGCCTACCGCGGATGAGCAGTTGAAGGCATTGGAAGGCGCGCCGTCGAATGCCGCGCTCTTCGAGCAGGTTCGGAAAGCCATTGGCCACCTGGAAATTGACCCGCACCACCCAAGCCTTCATACGCATGAGTTCACCTCTCTGATTGGCGCGAACGGTGAAAAAGTATTCGAAGCCTACGCCCAGAACTACACCCCTGGCGCCTATCGAATCTTCTGGCATTACGGCCCCGATGAAGCCAAGGGGAAAAAGCGAATTCCGGTCATCACGATCATTGCGATTACACGCCATCCATAGAAAACAGACGGGTTCCCAAGCCTCGCGTTGAGAACCCTGGGGTCGCACACTGGAATTGTCCGGAAGCGGACAGTAAGGTTGCGAAAGTGGACGGGTGCAGGCTGTGGGCGAGTTAAAGGCCTGCGGCGAACTTCTTGCCGGCGAACGACTTGAGGGGATTTTGACCAGTCAAGACTTTGGCGGTTAAATTGCAGATATCTTGATTGGAAGAGTCTCTATGGAGGCGTGCCATGGCGTACTTTGAGCGGGTTCGCGACGTGGTTTCGGGGCCTTTCAGCCCGGACGTGATCAAGCAACGGACGGCCAGTGGCTGGCAAATGGTTTCGATCGAATGGCGGCGCGAGTTGCCCGACTCCGAAACCCCGCCGGAGGGCGGCTTCGATGAGGACATTCCCTACGGGCTGCGCGTTTCCGACGACTGCCGGCGGCTGGAAGTTCACCCCAGGGAGCACCAGGCGCTGATGCTGATGATGGAGCTGCTCGTGCAGGACTTCAGCTACTCGGGCATCGTGAGCGATCTGAACGAGAAGGGCTTTCGCCAAAGGGACGGGCGGCCATGGAGCCGGATCGCGGTGTTCAACATGATTCCGCGGCTGATTGAGGTGGGGCCAAAGTTCTTCAACTCGGAGGAGTGGGAGAGACGACGGCTGAAGTTCTCGCGGGCGAAATCGCCAGACAGGCTGTAGCGAATTCCCGGACAGGAGGGACAGGGGCGTCGACCTTCCCTCTGGAGCGAAACAGGCTGCGGAATAGCGCCCATCTTTATGCTGGATGTGCGAAGACCGTCCCTCAGGGACTGAACAGGCTGCGGAAAAAGGGCAATGGGCGAGCAAACCGCAGGCTGAAGCCCTCATTCATGGTTGAACATTTGCGGCACGCGACTCCGACTCCGACCCAGAGGGTACCCCGGTACCCCGGTCGTGCCCTGATACTTCTTGCCTTTCCTGACGAGAGTTCGTCCTATTGTGTGTCGGGCAGCTTGTAAGGCTTCTGCAGCCATTGACGTGCTTCGTTGACGGCGCCCTGGGTGTTGTCGTTGGTTTGGACGGCTTGGCGGTACTCGGCAACAGCGCGGTCGCGCTGGCCGGTGATGTCGAAGATTTTGCCCAGGGCGATGTGGCTCCAGACCTCGGTCCAGCGCGGCTCGCCATCGCCGCGGAGGGCGTCGCGATAGGAGTTGACGCTGGCCTGGAAGTTGCGCTGGGTGAAGAGCAGTTCGCCGATGCGGTAGCTGGCCAGGGAGCTTTGCGGGTTGGCTTCGAGGGCCTTCTGGTACTGGGCCAACGCGGCGGTCAAGTCGCCCTGCGCAACCATCTGCTGGCCTTTGAGAATGGCGATGCGGACCTGCAGATCGGGCGTCGACTTGAGCACCCAGTCGCCGGGGTCGATGGCGATGCGGCGGGGGCGTCCGAAGGTGTCGACCACGTATTGGGTATCCATGCCGACGACTTCGATCTTCTGGTTTTCCGTCTTGCCGTCGGTCTCGACGCGAAGGTCGACGGGCATGCGGAAGAGGTCCAGATCCTGCTGAATTTCACCGATGGTGCGGAAGCCCTTGTTGTTGCCGAGGCGATAGACGGCGTACTTGTCGGTGAAAACCGGAGCGCCGGTGCCGTCGATCCACTGGGCAAAGAAAGGGGTCAGTTCCTGCTGGCTCTGTGCTTCGGCCACTTTCTCAAAATCGGTGGTGCGGATGCCCTTGTCGGTGTACTGGCTCAGGGCGCCTTTGAGCGTGGCCAGGAAGGCCTTGTCGCCAATCTCCCAGCGCAGCATGTGGAAGATCATGGCGCCCTTGTCCAGCGTCGAGGACTGGAATTCCGGCGAAAAAGGGGTTTCGCGGCTGACACTGGAAAGAGGGATGGTGTCGTACGCCAGCGCCGAGGCGGCAATGTCCTCCATGGCGGAGTGCATGGCGCTCTTGCCGTTCTCATCCTCGACGTACATCAATTCGGCATAGCGGGCCATGCCGTTGGTGATCCAGGCGTCGTTGAGGGTGCGGGGGCTGACTTCGGAGCCCCACCACTGGTGGGCGATGGTGTTGGCCAGCAGGCGGACGCCGCTCTTGTCGCCGACGCGCGAGCCGAGGATTGCGGCCAGTTCCGGCGCCCAGACGGCGGGAAGCGTATCGTCGGGCAGCTCGACAACGTTCAGATGGGGCGTCTCCGGCAGGCCAAAATTGTCGGTGAATAAGTCGTACTCCCTGGCCGCCGCCTGCGCCAACTGGTTGGCGCTGGCCTGGTGGCTCACGGTCAGGTAGATCTTGACGTTACCGGAACCGGCCGAGATGGGCGCGACGAAGCGGCCGGCGATCACGGTGCCGGGGAAGCCCGGCTTGTCCCACTTGAAGTCGAATTCGTCGCCCGGCTTGCCGTTGGCAAGGGTGACGGACTTGGAGGCTCCCTCACTTCCGCTGGCCAGGACCCTCATGCCCTGGGGGACGCGGAAGTGGATCTCCGCGGTGAAGCGATCGGTCATGTAGCCGGAGGTGGGAAACCAGCGCGCGGGGTAGAGCAGATAGGTGATGGGCTCCTGGATAGCGGCCAGCTTGAGGCCTTCGACCGGGCCGTCCTCGTTGCCGGTGATGGTGCCCTCGTACTCGAAGGTCCAGTGGTTCCCCTGGCCCTTGACGAAGGGCGCGGCCGGGGTCACGCGGATGGTGCCGTCTGCGGAGCGCTCGCCGGTGAGCAGCTTTCCTGTGTCGTCGGTGATTTTGGTCACCTTGAGCGCCGGATGGAAGCCGAAGGGTACCAGCTCCATGGTCTCCGGAGCGGTAAAGCTGACCACCGTTCTGGCCGCCAGATGGTGCGTGGACGTGTCGATCTCGGCGTCGATTACGTAGCCGGTAATGTCCAGCGCCGGGCGCTCGGCGCGCTGGGCGGGAATCTGTGCAGCCAGTGGCCAGGCAAAAAAGAGACCCAAAGCCGCCAAACCGAAGAAGCGGGCTGGGCTGAGGTGTCTTATCGAGTCAAGCCTAAAATTCGGCCTCAAATTTCGCATGTCGGTTCGCATAGCAGTCATCATCGTATCGCAGCCGCTCTTACGGCAAATTTAACTTTGGCCCCAACATCGGCCGAACTCAGGATTGGACTCGAGATCGCACAGCAGAAGGGTCCAGCGCCGGGGAAGCGGCTTGAATCAGTTCCAGGGTAATGGCCGCCACCCGCTCGATGGCGCCTGAGTTTTCTCCGGCGCCTGCAGCTTGCCGGGAACGGAGCAAGTCCCCCACGGACCTGAGCTCCTTCATCATGGACTCGCGAGGGATACCGTCGGGTAGCAGGGGTTCGAGGTGTTCGACGATTTTTGACGCGGTGAAGGCCTTTTGAATCAACTCCGGTACGACGCGCTTGCCGGCGATGAGGTTGACCATGGCGACGTGGGGCACTGTGACGATGCGTTTGGCGATGGCGTAGGTGAGCGGCGAGACGCGGTAGACGACGACGAAGGGGTTGCCGATGAGGGCGGCTTCGACGGTGGCTGTGCCGCTGGCGACGACTGAGGCGCGGGCGTGGTGGAGGACGGCGCGGGCATCGTCGACCAGGCAGATGGGAAGGTTGGCGGCAAAGGCGTGCACGAGGGAGTGGACCTCGGCGCGTTGCGTGGGGTTGAGGGTGGGGGCGAGGGGGATTAAGAACTGGTAGGGCGGGGCAGGGGCTAAAGCCCGGATTTGTTTTTGGGCGTTTGTGGCGTGACTGAAGTCATGTGCTGTTACAGAGCGCGCAGACAGCATCTTTGCGGCGTTGAGCATTTCGGGGAGGTTGACGCGAATCTCTTTGGGGCGGCTGCCGGGAAGCAGGCCGATCCAGGTGGCTTCGGGGTCGAGGCTGTTGGCTAGGGCAAAGTCAGCGCGCGTGATGGTGGGGAGGGGAAGGTCGGCTAGGGGATGGCCGACGAACTCCGCGTGGACGCCGCGTTCGCGGTAGAACGGTTCCTCGAAGGGAAAGATGACCAGCATGCGATCCACGTATTCTTGCACCAGCTTGATGCGGTGTTTCTTCCACGCCCACAATTGAGGGCTGACGAAAAAAATGACGGGAATGCCGAGCTGGTGGAGCTCCCTGGCGAGCTTGAAGTGGATGTCAGGGAAGTCGATGAGGATGGCTGCGTCTGGGCGGCGGGCGCGGATGGCCTGCTTGAGCTTGCGGGATTCGGCGTAGATACGGGGCAGGTGGCGGACGACTTCGGTGATGCCCATGACGGCCACGTCTTCAGAGCGGACGATGCGGTCGAGGCCGGCGGCGACCATGCGCTCACCGCCCATACCAAAGAAAGTGCCGGTATGGCCGGACTCGGCGAGCCGGCGTTTGAGCGCTTCAATGAGGAGGGCGCCGTAGTGCTCGCCGCTGGCCTCGCCTGCTGAGATGAAGAGGTTGGGGGACATGGACTTGCGCCGCCTTGGGTGTAACGGATTCAATCATAGCGGCTTCTATGGTTAGGAAGCATGGGTGGATCTCTCAGGAGGGAGGGTTGCCCTTCACTTGAGTTGACGAATGCGTTTGCCGCTCCGCCGATGCTTCTCTAGTTCTGCTAAGCTTGAAGCGCTTTCCGGAAAAGACTTTTGAGGAGGTTTTGCGATGCGCGTATTTGGGATGGCAGCTTGTTGCGTTTTGACTATGGGCACCATGGTTTCGGGCACGGCGGTTGCGGCGGCGCAGATGGGTGCGCCCGCAGCGCAGGGGCCGGCGATCGGGTCGATTTCCGCTCCGTCGGCGGCGCTGGATGCGCAGTTGAGCCTGATTGAGATGCAGATGATGGGCGCGGTGAAGGCGATGCCGGCGGAGAAGTATGGCTTTGCTCCGAGCGCGGGGATTTTTGCGGCGGCGCAGAAGACGGAGTTTGCGACGGTGCGCACGTTTGGGCAGCAGGTGGCGCACGTTGCGGAGGCCAACTACTTTTTCTTTAACATGGTGAGCGGGCTGAAGCCGGATGTGGATGTGCAGGGAATCGAAAAGCTGACTAGCAAGGACGATGTGGTGAATGCGCTGGCTGGTTCGTTCGCCTTCGGGCACAAGGCGATTGCGACGCTGACGGCGGCGAATGCGTTTGAGGTGATCAAGTGGCCCGAGCCGGGACTGGCGACGCGCGCCACTGTGGCGAGTTTCGCCGTTGCTCATGCATTCGATCACTACGGGCAGATGGTTGAGTATCTGCGGATGAATGGGATGGTGCCGCCGGCCAGCGCCAAATAGGGCGGAAATAAATTAGCGAGTCAGCGCCGCTTCGCGGGCAGCAAGTCAGCAAGTCAGCGAGTCACCGGGCAGTTGCGGCTGTTTCGCATGAGGCTGCGAAGGGATCCTCGGGCTGGGAAAAACGGGCGGGGGTGCGAGTGTCCCTGCCCTCTCAAGGAGATGTTCCAGTGATTGTCTCTACCGAACCAACGTTCGATGGGGCGCATTGGTTAACAGCAGCGCCATAAAGAGGACGCTCGCCCTTTCTCTGACGTTCGCGGTTTAAGGCGGTTACGTCCGAAATGCAATGGCGGCGAAGGATTTGTCGAAAATTGAAGAGGGAGAGGACGGTTTCCCGGTTAAATTCGTAGCCGGAGGTCCTGCTATGTGGTCCTTTCCCTCCCTCCACAAACGAGACAGGATTGAATTCTGGTTTATACAAGTTGCGATTCTGCTGATTGCAGGCGGGCTGGTTGCCGCGCTTGCAGACGCACAGGATGCGACAAACGCGGCGACGCCGGAGCCGAGCCCGCCACCGGCTGCCATTTTCCGGAATCGCATCCCCCCGGATCAGCTCGCGTTCCTGAACGATTATGCAGGCAAGACGGCAAGAGAGATTCAAAAGGACAAGCGCTTCCGCAATCTGATGAAGCTGGCCATTCCGCGCACTGAGTACTACTACGGGCGCGATATGCCACTGTCGGAAACGGTGGAGACGCTGCTCGACGGCGATCCTCTCCCGATCGACATTCGCGACGGGCGCTATGCCATGGTGGCCAGCCACGGCGGCCCGTACCTGAGCGGCCGTGGATTTCTGTGGTTCGACATGCACGACGGAATTGCGCTGGGCGGAGTGTATTTTCATCCCGTCAACGGCGAGCCCACGCCAACGCTGGCCATCTTCTCGCGGCAATTGACGGAAACGGCGCTCTCCATGAGCCAGCTTCCGGTTGCGTTTCAGCAGGATCTGGCGCAGTGGGTTCTGGTTGCGGGGCCGCGCCTGGTTTCGCCGCGCTACTTCATTCCGGAGAACGGCAAGAAGTATGTCCTGGTGCATGACGAAGACTATTGCGCGTATCAGAGCGGAGCGCCTCCGCCGCCGCAGGACCAGTGCCAGGAGATGAATGCGGAAGCCGCGGATGCGGATGTGAACGCGGCCTACTTCATGCAGGAGATGCACAACGCCGCGAACGCGACGGCATGGATGCTGGGGCCGGACCAGGTGGCGTGGATCGGGGTGCGCAACCAGAGCTGCGGGGTGGGACCGGTGGGGCTGCCTTGCCGCATGCGGATCACGCGGCAGCGGACGCGGGTGCTGCTGGGACCGCGGCGGAATTAGGCTTTTCTTCGTGCGCGGACGGCGGCGGCTAGTTCGGTGAGCAACGTGTGCGTTTCGGACCAGTCGATGCAGCCGTCGGTGATGCTTTGGCCGTAGACCAGGGGCTGGCCGGGGACGAGGCTCTGCGCGCCGGCTACGAGATTGCTCTCCATCATGACGCCCATGATGCGCTTGTTGCCGGCGGCGATCTGCGCGGCGACATCGTGGCAGACTACGGCCTGGCGGCGGTAGTCCTTGCTGGAGTTGGCGTGGCTGAAGTCAATCATGATGCGCGGCTGCACGCCCGACTCTTCCATTTTGGCTGCGGTCGAGGCTACGGAGTCGGCGGTGTAGTTGACGGTTTTGCGGCCGCCGCGCAGGATGATGTGGCACTCGGGATTTCCCGTAGTCACGAAGATGGCGGACTGGCCGAACTTGCTATGGCCGAGAAAGGTGTGCGACTCGGCGGCGGACTGAATGGCGTCGATGGCTACCTGCACGTCTCCCGATGTGGCGTTCTTGAAGCCGACGGGGCAACTGATGCCTGAAACCAGCTGGCGATGGACCTGGCTCTCGGTGGTGCGTGCGCCGATGGCTCCCCAGCTGACGAGGCCGGCGATGTATTGCGGCGAGATCATGTCGAGGAACTCGGTGCCCGTGGGGACGCCCATTTCGGCGAGGTCGAGAAGCAGGTGGCGCGCGAGGCGGAGGCCGTCGTTGATCTTGTAGGACTGATCGAGATGGGGATCGTTGATGAGGCCCTTCCAGCCGACGGTGGTGCGGGGCTTCTCGAAGTAGACGCGCATGACGATGCGCAGATCCTTGTGGAACTCCTTGATGGCGGACTTGAGGAGCGCGGCGTATTCGCGGGCGGCGACGGTGTCGTGGATGGAGCAGGGGCCGGCGAGGACCAGCAGGCGCGAGTCGCGGCGGTTCAGGATGGCGGAAATATCGGTGCGGGCGTTGAAGACGGTGGCTGTGGAGTTTTCGGTGGCGGGAAGGTCTTCTTCAAGAAAGACAGGGGGAAGGACGACTTTGGTCCATTGGATGCGGAGGTCTTCAATCTTCGGCGGCATGCGGCATTTCCTTGCGGGATTTGGGGCTTCGTACGTGTCGTACCTGATGAGGATGCAGTTCCGGCGGATGAGATCGACACATGTAATTCGATTTTATCGTGTGGCTCAGCAAGTCAGCCACGCCTGCGCGGGGTTAGCGAGTCAGCAAGTCAGCAAGTGCGCGGGTGGGTGCGATTGGTGCGGGTTTCACACGCGAATGAAGCTGGTGGATAACTCACGGTGTGAAGCGCTTCTCGCCGGCTTCGGTGGGGATGGGCAGGCGGTTCTTGATCGGCGGCAGCGGGCAACTGGCGTAGGTGGTGTAGGCGCAGGCGGAGTTCTCCAGGCGGTTGAAGTCCAGAATCAGTTTGCCAGGCTTGTCGAGGCCGTGATCGGGAAACGGCGCGTGGAGATAGCGGCCGCCGGGATAGGTGGTCAGCTTGCCGGTTTGATCGCTGATGATGAAGAGCAGGGTTTTCGAATCGGGAGTTTCGAGCACCGGCTCGAGGGTGAACTTCCGGTCGCCCAGCGTGAACTCTGCGAGGCCGGGCGCGGGGAGATCGAGCGTGGTGCCGATGACGGTGGGAATCTTTTCGATGTGCGGCGGCGTGTAGGGAGTCCACGAGGCCTCGACGCTGAACTGCGGATTGGGAGCGAACCAGTTGAGGCCGCGAAAGGCTTTGCGCGTGGGGGAATCGGCGTCCTCTATACGGAGCGCGTATCGGCCGCTGCGGTCGAGCACCATCATGGAGAGCCCGTGCCAGCGGATGACGGAGGGTCTTGCGCCGACCGCCAAAGGGCCTTCGCGGGCGGGCTGGCCGTTGATATCGAGATCGTGCGGAAAGCCGCCCAGTGGCGCCAGCAACTGGACCGTCTTGCCGCTGACGGTGAACATGCCAATGTGTTCCGGGGCCTGGGCATGCACGTGAATCTGGTTGTCGGCTGCGGCGCCCACGGAGTTGGCGCCGGGCTTGAGCCACTCCATGCCGACGAGGGTGAGCCAGCCGCCGGGCGCGTCAATCTGTTTCTCCCGCATGGCGCGCCATGTGCCCAGGTCCTGCAGCCATTCCGATTCGGCAGAGGTGACCGCGGCCTGCGCGGCAACGGGACGAGCTACGAGCGAGCTGCCGCCGGCCAGGAAAATCGCGGCAGTCAATGCCGGCAATCGTGCCGACCGCTTACGCTCGACCCATCGACCCATCATGGATTGCAACTCCTCTGTGCGGCATTCGGCCGATCATTCCCCTAACCGGCGCGGACGTTTGCGGGTCAAACCTGCAGCACTTCATACAGGCGGCGTTCAGGCAGGCGTTGGCTGGTGTGCAATCAAGCTGCCCTGTAGTGGCCTCATCGGGCAAGGGGTCAATGTTGCCCGTCCTGCTGCTAAAGTCGCTTTTATCATTATGACTCCGCCGGGTGCAGAGAATGGACTTCCAGCGGGATTCCAGTGCAGGTTCCACGATGGTGAATCGCTTGCTCAGTTCGCGCTTCAGTTTTCTCGCTCTTCTGCTTTTTCTTCCGGCGTTGACGAGATCGCAGACAACGCCCGCGTCGTCGCCGGAGCCGGACAACCCGACGCTTGTGCTCCGGCCGCCGGCAAAAGCGTCCCGGCTGCCCAGCCCGATTTCCCCGGAAGGGCGCATCCATCTTGATGTTCTCGTTTCCGATGCCGGTGGCAAGCCTGTGATCGGTTTGCAGCCGATGGACTTTACGATTCTGGACGACAACCAGCGGCGCAAGCTTCTTTCCTTCCGCTCCTACGACGGAGTCAACGTCAAGCCCGACCCGCCGGTCGAAGTCATCCTGCTGGTCGATACGGTCAACCTCCCCTTTCAGCAGACATCGTTTATCCACCAAGAAATTGCGCGATTCCTGCGCCAGAACAACGGGCACCTTGCGCAGCCGGTTTCGCTGATGCTGCTCACCGAGGCCGGGCTGCGGATACAGCCGCGGCCATCGGTGGACGGCAACGCGCTGCTCACCGTCCTCGACCAGATCAAGGGAAGCGTTCACGGCATAACCTCCGCCATGGGTGCGGAGGGCGATCTGCAGCGCTTTCAGTTGTCGCTGCGGCAGATGGCGGCAGTTGCGGAGAATGAGGCCCGGAGACCGGGGAGAAAGCTGCTCATCTGGGTGGGGCCGGGTTGGCCAATGCTGAACAGCCCGAATTTTTCATTTTCCGACAAGGATCAGCGGCGCTACTTCGATGCCATTGTCGAGCTCTCCACGCTGGTGCGCGAGGCGCGGATGGCCCTTTACAGCGTTGCTCCGGCAAATTCTGTTATGGGCGCGGGCACTCGGGATCTCTTGTACAAGGATTTTCTGAAAGGCGTGACCTCTGCGCGGAAGGCGGATACCGGCAACCTGGCCTTGAAGGTGCTGGCGCTGCAGAGTGGCGGGCGCATTCTGGGTCCGGATAACGACATTGCCGGCCAGATCGATAGCTGCATTTCCGATGCCAATGCCTTCTATACGCTCACCTTCAATCCTCCGCCGGCGGAACACGCGGACGAATATCACGATCTGAAGGTGACGGCGAGCCAGCCGGGGCTGACGGTTCGCACCAACAGCGGCTACTACAATCAGCCGTGACGGCTCGACGCTCAACGGGATTCGCTGCACGGGATTCGCTGCATGGGATTCGCTGCATGGGCTTCGGCGAGGGGAGGCATATGGGATGGTCACAACGATGCTGGCTTTCGCTGCTGTTGGTTCCCATGCTGGCATGCGCGCAAGAAACTGCGCATATCCCTACACCGGGCGCGGACTCGACGTTGGCGGGGGTTGAGTGGGAAGGGCGCATCCATCTTGACGTGACGGTGACGGACAAGGCGGGGAAGGCTGTGTCCGGACTGGCAAGCACGGACTTAACGCTACTGGACAACGGCCAGCCGGCGAAGATTGTTTCCTTTTCAGCATTCGATGCGGTTCAGAGCAAGCCGGATCCTGCGGCTGAAATCATCCTGGTGATCGACGCGGCGAATCATACGAAGGATCAGACTTCCGATGAGCAGCTCGGAATTCAAAATTTTCTGCGCCAGAATGGCGGGCATCTGGCGCAGCCGGTGGAGATTTATCGGCTTTCCGACATGGGTTTGTCGGGAACGGCTGCGCCCTCCACCGACGGCAACGCGCTGGCCGAGGAGGTGGCGCAAAAAAGCGGACTGCAGGAGATTGTTCGCAGCCGGGACGACGTCCAGACCATCCTCACTCCCCAGGCCAATAGCCCGTCCTTTCGCAATCCATCGTTTCATCCGCAATCGGCGCTGCGGGCGCTCGGCTCCATCGCCTTGATCGAGCGGCGGAAACCGGGGAGAAAGCTGATGGTCTGGGTTGGTTACAGCGGACCGGTGGGTGAGAGCTCGTTCGAGTGGATCACCGAATTTTTGACGCGGCTGCGCCAGGCGCGCATCAGCCTCTTCGGCGTTACGTTCTGGCAACGACCGGACCGCAGATTTGCATACGCTGGCTTCCTGGGTGGGGTGCGATCGCCGGGAGATGCAAAAGCAGGCAACTTGGCCTTTGAGGTGCTTGCCGAGCAGAGCGGCGGCAGCGCGATGGAAGAACCGGACAACGACCTGACGCGCTTGATCGACAAATGCGTGCAGGACGCGAGCGTGTTTTACACCATCTCCTTCGATGCGCCGCGCACCGAACAGCTGGATGACTATCACGCATTGAGCATTGAAGTGGACAAGCCCGGAGTGCGCGCGCGCACGAACGCGGGGTACTACGATCAGCCGGTTTATTACGATCAAGTACCGGTTCCGGCGGAGCGGGTGACGGTGGATGAGCTGGAGAAGATGCTCAAGAACTCCCACGGCGCATCGGAGGCAGAACTGGCGCGGAAGCTGTCGTACGTGGAGTTGAGCGAGCGGATGAGCAGCGCGCGGCTTTTAAGCTGGAAGGGCCGCGTGCACGGCGCGAAGGCATGGACTGCGCTGGTGGCCCTGGCGGATGCTTCGGCATTTCTGGCTCCGCCGGCAGCGGAGATTCTAGTCAATGCGGCGCCGGACCAGGCAGCACAGCAGGAAATGCTCAAGAAGACCAGCGACTATGTGCGCGAGACGATCCCAAAGCTGCCGGACTTCTATGCAACGCGAACGACGGCTCGTTTTGAACAGCCCCCAGGCAAGGAGGGACAGACCTGGAAGACCGCGACCGGCGAACAGAGTCTGCGGCAGGTGGGCAGGTGGGAGGCAACCGTCCACTATCGCAATGGGTTTGAGGAGGTGGATGCGAAGGCGGTGAAGGGGAAGAGTGTGGAACAGGAACAGGGGCGGCTGAAGACACGGGGGACGTTCGGTCCCATTCTTATCGTGGTGCTAGGGGACGCGGCACGCAGCGAACTGGCCTGGAGCCGCTGGGAGCGGGGCGCAGACGGACCGCTCGCGGTTTTTCGCTACCGGGTTCCGGGGAATCATTCGGAGTATGAAGTCTCGTATGGCAGCATCCTGGCAGACGGCGTGAGTACTGGCGTATTTCGGCGCGCGACCGGGTACCACGGAGAGATTACGATCGATCCGGCGAGCGGAGCCGTGCTGCGGCTGACGGGGGAGGCGGACCTGGAACCGAACCTGCCCATCGACCGCTTCAGCATTCTGGTGGAATATGGTCCGGTAGAGATCGGAGGGGGTACGCATATCTGCCTGCTGAGGAGCGTTGCGATTGCGCGCGTGCGCAAGATTTTCAACATGGAGGAGTGGGGCGAAGCCTTCACGATTTACGGGCCCTTCGAAAATATGCTGGACGACGTTGCTTTTGAGAAATATCACATGTTTCACGGAGAAGCGCGGGTGCTGAGCGGGTTTGAGGATGTGCCGGAGAAAAAATAGGTTGGGCGGCGCCAGGCGTTGGGGGGGGCCGAAGCGGCCGTGCATGGGGCTTCAGCGTTTGTTGACAGCAGGAATCGCAGCTCCTAGAATTAAACAGGTCTATTCTGCTCATTCTCTGGCATAAATTGCAGATAGTTTGGAGTTTAGCCGGATTTGGCCTGTTTTCGGGCGGGCCTCGGATGACCTCGACTGAAGGCGGGCGCAAGCGGCGACGGAGAGCAGGGAAGCATGGCGGATGTGCGCGTCAGCCCGCGCGAGCGGGTGGTGCTTACGGCTATCATCGAGCTGTACATTGCTACCGGCGAGCCCGTGGCTTCGCAGGCGGTTGCGCAGACGTTTGCCGATCGCGAGGGGCTGAGTTCCGCCACCGTGCGCAACGTGATGGCTACCCTGGGCGATGCCGGCCTGCTGGAGCAGGCGCACAGTTCTGCCGGACGCGTGCCAACAGCGGCTGCCTTCCGGTATTACGTAGAGCAGATTACGCAGCCGGGGCGCGCGGCGGCAGGGGCGCAGGCCGGCGGGGCTGCAGCGCAGGGGGCTTCGGCTCTCAATTCATCACTCGGCTCGGGGCTTGGCTCGGGTCTGTTGAGCGATGCCCGGCGCGAGCAGATTGAGGACAGCTTCACGGGCGTGAACAGCTCGAATGAATACCTCGAGCGGACTTCACACGTGCTGGCGCTGATCTCGAGTGGGCTGGGCGTGGCGCTGGCCAGCGCCACTGCAGGCCAGGTGCTGGAGCACATTCACTTTTCACGGCTCTCGACGGGCCGCGTGCTGGCGGTGCTGGTAACGCAGAACGGGGCGGTGCTGGACCGGGTGCTGGCTCTGGACCGCGAACTGACCCATCTCGAGCTCGAAACCGCGGCGCGCTACCTCAACGAGAACTTTCGCGGCTGGCCGATCGAGCGCATCCGCGCCGAGGTTGTGCGGCGCATGGAAGCGGAGCGCGAAGCGTATCGCCAGATGCTGGCCTCGGTGGAGGAGCTTTGCCGCAAGGGGGCGCTCGCGGGGGGCGAATCCAGTCCCGCAATTTTTGTGGACGGAATGGCCAACCTGATCAGCGCCGAGCTGGACCGCGAGCGGCTGCGCCAGATGCTGCTGGCTTTGGAAGCCAAGCAGCGGCTGGTGGACCTGCTGACCGCCTACGTGGACGGCCGTCAGCAGGAGGTGCGCGTGGTGGTGGGACTGGACGAGGCCTCGCCGGCCATGCAGGACCTGGTGCTGATTGGCGCGCCGGCGCGGCTGGGCGGCGCAAATCTGGGCACGGTTGCTGTGATCGCTCCCACGCGCATCCAATACCAGGAGATGATTCAGGCGGTGCGGTATATTGCCCGGCTTTCCGAACGGCTGTTCGAGGTTCCTGCGGATTCCGGGAACTCTGCCGAAGGGCCATTTAATAGGCTCTGAATGGTGATGACGGTACAATAAACCCGCGATCGGCGCAGGCGAGGCGGAAATGCGCTTCCCGAGGCAGATGCAGGCGGCGGGGAAAAAAATTAGAATGGAATCAGGCACAGTTGATTTTTCGGAGAAAAAGCAGGGGTATGTCAAAACACGAAACAGAGTTGACGGTCATGGAACCACAGGAGGCCGCGGCGGGCACGCCTGCTGAGGAAACCCGGGTTGAGCAGGCCCCGCCGGCGGAAGTTGAGACCGGGGCGAGCCGGACTGATCTGGACCAGTTGAAGGGACTGGAGCGGTTGAGGGGCGAGCGCGATCAGCTGCTCGACCGGCTGGCGCGGCTGCAGGCCGAGTTTGAAAACGCACGCAAGCGCGCGGAGCGGGAGCGGACGGAGTTTCGCGATTATGCTACCGGCAATGTGGTGGAGCAATTTTTGCCGGTGGTGGACAACTTCGAACTGGCGCTCAAGTCTGGCGGCACGGCCGAGCAGTTGCGCCAT
This sequence comes from Occallatibacter sp., assembly GCA_035510955.1. Classification (GTDB taxonomy): domain Bacteria; phylum Acidobacteriota; class Terriglobia; order Terriglobales; family Acidobacteriaceae; genus Telmatobacter. Next base: position 68,571 of record DATKGE010000223.1, read on the forward strand.
GGCGTGGAGCTGATTGTGAAGCAGATGGACGAGGTTCTGCGCGGGTTGCAGGTGAATCCGATTACCACTGTGGGCGAGCAGTTCGATCCGCGCATTCACGAGGCGCTGGGTTCAGTGGAACGCGACGACCTGCCCGACCAGCACGTGGCGGAGGAGATTCGCCGCGGCTACAAGCTGCGCGAGCGGCTTTTGCGTCCGGCGCTGGTGCGCGTGGCGCACAACCCAAAACAGATTGCGGAATGAATCTCCAGACCGGCAAGTGAGTTCTAATACAAGATGAGTACAAATACAAACGTGAGCAAAGCTGACTATTACGAGGTCCTCGGCGTTTCGCGGGACGTGAGCGACCAGGAGTTGAAGAGCGCCTATCGCAAGCAGGCGCTCAAATATCATCCTGATCGTAATCCCGGGGACCACGCCGCGGAAGAGAAGTTCAAACAGGCGAGCGAGGCCTACCAGGTGTTGTGCGACGCGGACAAGCGCGCCGCCTACGACCGCTACGGCCATGCAGGACTGGGCGGCCAGGGCGGATTCAACGGCGGGCCGTTTGCTGGCGGCGTAGACATTGGCGACATTTTCGGCGATTTGTTCGGCGAGATGTTCAACGTGGGCGGCAGCCAGCAGCGCGGCTCGCGCCAGCAGCGCGGCGACGACCTGCGCTTCGACATGACGATTGATTTTGAAGCCTCCTGCTTCGGTACGGAGCAGGAAGTGCGGATTCGCCGGCTTGAGACCTGCGGCATTTGCAACGGGCGCGGCACGGCATCGAGCCGCGGGCCGAGCGTTTGCAGCCAGTGCCAGGGACGCGGGCAACTACGCTATCAGCAGGGTTTTTTCTCCGTGGCTCGCACCTGCTCGGCGTGCGGCGGCACCGGCCAGGTGATCGGCGACCCGTGCCTGAGCTGCCGCGGGCAAACGCGTGTGAGCAGCGAATTCAAGCTCAACGTGAAAGTTCCGCCGGGAGTGGAGGAAGGCACGCGCATCCGCTATTCCGGCGAGGGCGACGCGGGGCGGGCTGGCGGGCCGCGGGGCGATTTGTACGTGATGCTCTCGGTGCGGCCACACGACTTCTTCGAGCGCCACGGCAACGACCTGCACTGCGTGATTCCTATCAGCTTTCCGCAGGCGGCGCTGGGCGACGAGTTTGAAATTCCCGGCATCGACGGCCCCGTCAACCTGAAGGTTCCCGAAGGCACGCAGGGCGGCCGCGAGATCCGCGTGCGCGGGCGCGGCGTTCCGCACCTGAACGACAAGAGCCGCGGCGACCTGGTTGTAAAGGTGCTGGTGCAGGTGCCGCGCAAGCTTTCGCGCGCTCAACGCGAGCTGGTGAACAAGCTGGCCGAGTCGCTGACGGTGGAGAACAAGCCGACGTCGCCGGGGCTGCTGGAAAAGATGAAGGATCTGTTCAACTAGCCGTGCTGTCGATCGCGACCGTTATGGACCCTGTGTTGACCGTCACCGGAGGCATGAAACAACGGATCAATGGATCAATGCCGACGAAAACACCGCCGTTGAAACTAACCCGCTCTCTGCTTTGCCGAAGTTCCGACACCATCCGCGGCTGCGCCGGGTAACGCAGCTACTCGGTAATTGGGGTGTCGAACTTTGCGTAATTGTCGAGGTGATCTTTGATGATCAGATAACACTCGCAAGAGGCCTTCATGAGCCCAGGAACGTCGAGGATGCGAATTTCTCCGCGGGAGTATTCGATAAGTCCTTTTCGCTTGAGAATTCCGGCTGTCGTTGAAATGGTGGGACGGCGACCCCCAAGCATGTCGGCGAGAAATTCGTGCGAAATCTTGAACGTGTCGATGTGCGCGCGATCCGCACAGAGGAGCAACCAGCGGGCGAGCCGCTGTTCGAAGTTGTGTTTCGCATTGCATCCCGCGGATTGCATCGCCTGAACGAGTTGTGCCTGAACATAGCGCAGAGCCAGAAACTGAAAGTAGCCGCCAAGGCGGAACTCTCTTTTCGCGTCCTCAACCTGGCAGGAATAGCCGCGGCCTGCAATCTGGGTGTAGGCGCGATTCAGACTTTCCTTTGTCCCCATCAGGGCTGAGACGCCGATGACCGACTCATAACCGAACATCCCTACCTCGACCTGAGATCCGTCTTTGAATGTTGTCGTCATCGACGCCATTCCTTCTTCGAGAAAATAGAGATGGCCGATCGGTTCGCCCGGGTTTTCGATTTCGTGTTTCACCTCGAATTTGACCGGCTGCAAACGAAGGCGCTCAATGATGTCTCCGTCTAGCGCCTTCAAAAGACTGTTCTTAAAGCCGCTCGTCCGCAAGGAATCCTCACTTTCAGAAAAAACCCTATCATAGTTAGTACGCGCAAAGCTCACGATGCCTCACAAAGTTGGAGTTATGTCATAGACCGTACAGATATGCATCGCGTTACGTCAGAGACCGTACAAAGATTTCCCTGGTTATGTCAGAAACCGTACAAATATCTATCAAGATATGTAAGAAACCGTACAGAGACATTTTGCGATTTGTCAGAAACCGTACAGCGATCGCGAGAATAATCGAGTAGGGTTACCTTAGAGGGTTTGTCTATCCTCATCTATTCTTCCACCGCAGGTCTTCCGATGAAGGCATTGCTGGCCAGCATCGCATCTATCTTTGCTACTTTGCCTTGCCGTCTCCGCGATACGACTGGGAATGGAGAATCTACACGCTGGACGCACTTCCGAACTGCTCCCGTGAAGGCCGCTCTCCAGGATGAGCCAGTCGAGAGAATGAGGTGAGAAGCATGATCTTTGACCTCGCCAACTTTTTGGAAACAGCAGGAGTGGGGCGAAGACAGGTCCACTTGCAGCCCAAGGAGATTTTCTTTTCGCAGGGAGATCGGGCTGACGCTATCTTCTATCTTCGGACAGGCCGGGCAAGGCTCACCGTCGTTTCGCCGGACGGCAAGGAGGCCACCATCGCCCTTCTGCCCGCCGGGGAATTCATTGGAGAGGAGTCGCTGGCCAGCGTAGGCGCGCTGCATTTGGCCACTGCCAGTGCCATTACCCTTTGTACAGCGCTCAGAATAGAGCGCGAAGAGATGATCCGCGTGATGCACCAGGAGCATTCCTTCTCCGAAATGTACTTGAAGTTTCTGCTGGCCCGGAGTATGCGAGCCCAAGCCGATCTTGTCGATCAGCTATTTAACTCCAGCGAAAGGCGTTTAGCCAGGGTTCTGCTGATCCTGGCCGAATTTGGCCAGCCGGGATCACAAGAACACTGGGTTCCTCGCATCACCCAGGAAACTCTGGCAGAGATGATCGGCACCACGCGCTCCCGCGTCAGCTTCTTCATGAATCGCTTTCGCAAGCTCGGCCTCATCGAATACAACGGGCGCATCCGGGTCCATAAGTCGCTGCTCAATGTTGTCCTGCTCGATCAATTCACGGAGCGTAAAGAGGGATTTCCTGGTTCGGCCAACCCACGCATTCGATCGAAGTCAACC
>DATKGE010000224.1:0-5074 GCA_035510955.1 Occallatibacter sp.
CCGGATGAGGCTCATTTGAGTGCTTCGCTGAGCCACTATGGCGAGGCCCGCAAGGGTCTTGACGATTTGGCCACGGTCGGAACCGGAGAAAAACCGATTCATCCCCAATACATTGCGAAGATTCTGGATGAGCTTGCGGCAGAAGACGCAGTGTTCACCTGCGACGTCGGCACCCCTACCATCTGGGCCGCCCGTTATCTCCACATGAATGGCAAGCGCCGGTTGCTCGGCTCCTTCACGCATGGCTCCATGGCGAATGCGCTCCCGCAGGCCATTGGAGCGCAGGTCAGTCATCCCGGCCGCCAGGTCATCTCGCTTTCCGGAGACGGCGGGCTGGCCATGCTGATGGGCGATCTGCTCTCGCTTCGTCAATTGCAATTGCCGGTGAAGTTGATCGTCTTCAACAACAGTTCCTTGGCCTTTGTTGAGTTGGAAATGAAGGCCGCCGGTATCCTCGATTTTGGAACCAACTTGCAGAACCCCAATTTTGCTCAGATGGCCGAGGCTGCGGGCATTCTCGGTCTCCGGGCCGAAACGTCCGATCAAGTCAGGCCGATGATCGAGCATGCACTCCAACATGACGGGCCGGCCCTGGTTGAAGCCATCGTGAGCCGGCAGGAACTCTCCATGCCTCCGACCATTACCGTGGACCAGATCAAGGGCTTCAGCCTGTTCATGATCAAAGCCGTTCTCGATGGGCGCGGCAACGAAATCATCGACCTCGCCAGGACTAACCTGGTGCGCTGATTCGCTGGGAAGAGAGAGCCAGCAAGCATTCGACGAGCTTCAGCCAAACCAAACCTGGGCGCCGCGACCCCTGCCAAGTTAAGTGTGGGGGGCGATCTGGGGCCTATCGCCAAGGACGAATATTCGCATCCTTGGCAAGTGTCATGAGGTTTGGCCAATTCCCCCGCATCCAATAGAATCTCTGGTCGTCAATGGGTATAGTCGCTGCGACAAGGGGCAAACACGTCCAGCACTTCGGAGTCTTCCAGAGCGGTCGCCTGGTGTTCGACATTCCCTTCCACGACGATGCTGTCACCGCGGCACAAGTGATAGGTCTTGCCGCCGCCTATGAACTCGATGCGCCCGCTGACAACATAGACAAGCTGCTCATGGGGATGCTTGTGGCTTACTCCAACCCATCCTTTCGATAGACGATGACGGACTAACATCAATTTCGGGCTATAGGCCAGCACCTGGCGAAGCATTCCCGGCTCGGGGGTCAACACCTCGGCGGCCTCGGTCGTAACGTGAACGATTCCACCTTCCGACATAATCCTCCCGCCGTCTGCGCGAGTCCACAATTCCTTGCTGATAAAAAAGTGCGCCTGCTCACGATGAGCAGGCGCAAAAAATAGATGCAGCAATGACCGGTTAGAAGGTCAGCCGGCCGCCCACCTGGAGGATGCGCTGGGTGCCTGCAGCCGAGGTGATCTTTCCGTAGTTGCCCGACGCAAGGCTTGCGGTGGGGTTGTTGAGACTCACCAGGTTGAAGATATTGGTGGCCTCGCCGCGGAGCTGGAACACTAGTCCACGCTCGAATTTAATGTTGCGGAAGACCCCCATGTCTACATCACGGAACCCAGGTCCAAACAGGGAGTTGCGGCCCACGTTGCCGTCCGCGCCACCGGGGCCGATGCCACCGGCCACGCCTGGTCCGTTCGCCGTGTAAGCCGCCGTATTGAACCACTCAGTCAGCACGCTGTTGGTGGTGCAAACCCGGCAGCGGTGCGGGTCAAGCACGGGGATAACGCCGGCAACCGCATCGGGGCGTTGATTGCCGGTGCTGTCAAAGCTCTTGTTGGACCCTGTGGTCACCGTGAACACCCCGCCGCTGTGCAGATAGACGATCGGCGAAATCTGCCAGCCGTTCACCACTTCCTTAACGATTTTGTTCTCACCGCGGAAGTAGTCGATGTTCCACGTGCCGGACATCGCGGCGTTGCTGCGTACGTCGGCGTTCATGGGGCCATATTCCTCCTGGAGTCCGCCGCCAACTGCGCCCAGGGAGTTATTGCTTGCGGTGAAGGGAGCGCCAAAGTAGCCAGAGTCCTGCGGTGACGAAAGTCCGTCCGCATCCGGCTCAAATGTTTCAAGCGCATGGCTCCAGACATAGAATCCGCTCACGCTGAAGCCACGCGAGAGCTGCTTGCTTGCCGAAATTTGAAGGGAGTGGTAATTGGCCGTCAGGTTTGACAGCAGTTGGGTGATCGAGGCTCCCAGAATGCCGCTGCCGTTGTTGATGGCAGCCGCGCCCTTAGGACAAGCTCCGACGCAGGGATCGAACTGACGCCGGTCGGCAATACTGGTAGCCGAAGTGCTTGGCGTACCGAAAGCGGTCGAATACGGCGCGTAGTTGGCGTCAATAAAGTTGGGCAGGTTATGCGAGAGCGCGGCTACATACGCCGTGGTCAGTGTTACCCGGCCGGGCAACTGTCGCTGCACGGAAAAATTGAACTGGTAGACGTATGGATACCTGAAGCGCGGGGAGATGGTTTCGGTGGCTCCGCCGGGGCCGGAGATGAATACAGGCTTGCTCGGCGTGTAGTTGTACGGAAAGAGGCCGCCACCCGGCGCAGTTGAAGGGAAATCTCCGGGCGTCGAATAGTAATTGGTGATGGAGCTCAGCGGACCTTCGCCGGTCTGTGGCCGCAGCGCGAAGGGAATGGCGTTGCCGGGCTGGTTCCATTCGTTGCCGGCAACAATCCCGTAAAAGATGCCCGCGCCGCCGCGAATCGAAGTCTTGCCGTCTCCAAACGGATCCCACGCAAAGCCGATACGCGGCGAAACGTGGTAGTACTCCGTGGGGATGATGCCGCGGCCGACGCCCGCGTCACCCGGAAACACCAATCCCTTGGGCGCGAGCGGGGCCACCGTGGATTGCTGGCCGGGAATGAATGATTCCGTCCGGTCATGGGAATCGGTGGGAGGCGTATCGATGTCCCACCGGACTCCAAGGTTGGCCGTAAACCGGGGTGTGATCCGGTAGTTGTCCTGCGCAAACACCGCGGTGTGCCATGTGCTCAGATGCGTCGTATACGGCGAGTCCTGCTCAGTTGAGGAGGCCTGGCCGGTAACCCAGTCTGAAGTCACATTGCCAGTGGAAGTGGGCGCTGAAGTGGCAAAGCTGATACTGCCAAAGTTCAGCAGGTTGGCATCGAACATGGTCTTGTCCAAAGCGAACTCACCGCCAATAAAGAGGCTATGTTTGCCCTTGACCATGCTGACCACGTCGCGCAGCTCATAGTTGTCAGAACCCGTGAACGGACCTGCATTGGTCGCAGTCGCTGAGAAATTGGTTTCTGAGATGGTAGGCAGTGAGACCGGTCCCTGGATGAGAAAGTTCGAGCCGTACGATGCAAGGGTCTGCGTCGCGGGGCCTGTCACCGGCAGGTTCACGCGCCCGCCCGCTGCCCGCGTGTACGTGAGCCAGGCTTGATTGGCCGTGGTGGGGCTGAAGGTGTGAACGTCGCTCAGGTTGATATTGGTGCCGTTCGAGGCGTTCTCATTGATGGTCCACGGGACGTTGCCGCCCGGGTTGTTGCCCAGCACGTTCCTCGAGAAGAAGTAAGTTCCCGTCAGATGGTCTTTCTGGCCGAGGTTCTGGTCATACTTGCCCAGGTATTCGTTTTCTTGAGTCGGGACGGGGAAAAGACCCGCGAATGACCCGCCTCCCTTTGCCGGATTGAGGCCGCCGGGGACATTGGGCAACGGGATGGAAGAGCCCATTGAGTTGCCTACAGTGTCGAGGTTTGTAATGGTCGTGTCCAGCAGGGCGGAGGGAATGCAGTTCAGTGTGGCAACAGCGCAATTGGGGCTGCTGTTTGTTCCATCCACCTGCGTCTTGGTGCCCGGCATGTTGACCTTGAAGGTGTCCTGGGTAAAGTCGCCCAGGCGCTCGGCGGCCGTGGGCGTGATGGCGCCGGTAAACACGGCTGAGGTTATCTGGCGCAATCCTCCATAGCTGAAGAAGAAGAAAGCTTTGTCGTGCTTGATCGGTCCGCCGATGTCACCGCCAAACTGGTTGCGGTGGTAAGGCGAAACGATAATCTGGCCTGCGGCGTTATGTGCCGGGGCCCAGGTGTTGGCGTTAAGGTCGGTGTTGCGGTTGAACTCGGACAATCCGCCATGCCACTGATTTGTTCCCGACTTTGTGATCACCGAGACCACACCGGACGAGAATTGGCCGTATTGCGCCGAGAATGCGCTGGTCTCCACGCGAAACTCTTCCACTGCGTCGGGGTTAGGTGACGGGTTGCCGTAGTTGCGCATGCCGGTGATGTTGTTGCCGCCATCCAGATAGAAAGCCACCCCCGCACTGCCGCCATCGATCGAGCCGTTGATCTGCACATCCTCGATATACAATCCGGTGGCGAAAGTGGGGTTGCCCGAGGGGTTCGACGTGGAGCTGTTGTTATTGGCCATGACTCCGGGCGTGAGGGAAACCAGTGTATATGTATTGCGGTTGACCAGGGGCAGATTGTTGATCTCTTCCGGCTCGAGGGTCCGGCCCAATACCGCGTCAGACGTATTCACCTGCGGAGGAGCCTCGGTGACCGTGACGGTCTGAGACTGCGCGCCCACGGTCAGTTTGATTTCAACCGTCAGCGTCTGGTCCACGTCGAGGGCGAGATTCTCTTGCACAAAGCCTTCAAAGGTGGGAGCCTTCGCCTCGACGGAGTACTTGCCCACGGGAAGATAATCGATTCGGTACTCCCCATAGCCGTTGGTCTGCGCGGACCGGGAAAGCCCGGTATCCACGTTGGTTGCCTTTACTGTGGCCGTGTTGACCACCGCGCCTTGTTGATCCTTCACCGTCCCGACGATTGAGCCGGTGGTCTGCTGTGCCTGCACCTGTATGAAGCTGACCACTAGCAGTCCCAGCCCCAGCAGCCGCAACAACTGGCGCCCGACGTTCTGTATGTTTTTCATCCTGTCCTCCATGGAATTACTTCCAGTTCTTTTTTCGTTTGGTATCCGGTGCTTCCTGGTCTGTTTACTGCATTAGACGCAAAACGCGATATTGTTTGAATATCGAACGAACGCTATTTGAGCCTTCGGAGCGTTGTCA
>DATKGE010000225.1:0-2765 GCA_035510955.1 Occallatibacter sp.
AAGGTTCCGGCGTTGATTGTGATTCGCCTGCCCAACGATCATACGGCCGATGCACGGCCCGCGGACGGCTATCCCTACCGTGCATCCTATGTGGCGGACAACGACCTGGCGCTGGGGCGGATTGTGGCGTTTCTCTCGAAAACGTCCATCTGGAAGGACTCGGCGTTCTTTGTGACCGAGGACGATGCGCAGAGCGGCGTGGATCACGTAGACGCGCATCGCAGCATTCTGCTGGTGGCCAGCCCGTGGGTGAAGCCGGGGACGGTGAGCCACGAGCACACCAGCATGGGCTCGATCACGCGCACCATCGATGAACTCCTGGGCCTGGGGCCGATGAACCTGGAGGACGCGCTGGCAGGGGAGATTACGGGCATCTTCGACACAGCGCCGCACCTGGAGCCGTATGCTGTGCGACCTGCCGACCCGCGTGTCTTCATTCCCGCCAGGGCGCGTTTTGCGCGGCCCAAAACGAAGGCCGAAGCAGCGGCGCTGCACGACGTGGACGACGCCGAGGAGATTCGCCAGGAGATCGAGAAATCCGGCGACAAATTGCGCAAGCCGAAGGACGACGATTGAGGGGCTGGGCGGACCGGGACGAAAAAATAGCTTTACTTGAACCCAAACATTTGGGTAATGTACTCAGAACGTCGCACAATCACCTCCCCTGACCGGTTGCGCCAATCGGCCGACGGTCTATTTTCAATAGCCTGTAACCAAACTCAACCCTGTTTTTAACACCATCCGAGTAGCCTTAGTCAGTAGAAAAGCTCACAGAATGAGCCTGATAAGGAGGCAGATCGATGGCCAAGGCCTTTCCTTTCTCACCAGGATTTGTGGCATGGGGATTTGAGTTGTCCCCGGAATTTGAGCCTCAGCCGGGCACTCGGATGCGGAGGACATTTGCGACGTTGTCCTGAGCGATCCGTTCCACTTTTCCAACTTTGTTCTTTTCCGGTAAGACATTCGAAGACGCTTTTCGCAATCCAGCCATTCGGCTCCATTCCAACCTCAATGAAGGCCACTCAACTTACTCATCAGCAATATTTCAGGAGACAGCGATCCATGCAAAATCCAATTGAAGTTTGTCGGAAGCAGTCCATGCGGCGTTGCCTGACTGCACTCGCGTTGCTGCTTGTGCTGGCCTGCACGCGCGGCCAGGCGCAATCCACGCAAGGTTCCTTCATCGGTTCCGTCAGCGACACGGCGGGCGCGGTGGTTCCGGGCGCAATCGTCATACTGACCAATACCGACGAGGGCGCGGTGCGCGCAACCAAGACCAACGGGTTGGGCGAATACCACTTTGAGGACGTGAAGGCCGGACACTACTCGTTGGAAATCGCTGCTCCAGGCTTTGAAAAGTGGAAGGCATCCGGCGTGGCCCTTGAGGTGCGCCAGGAACTGCGTGTGGACGTGAAGCTGGCCATTGGCGCCGTGCAGCAGGAAGTGCATGTGACCGGGGACATGGTGAGCGCCATCGAGACCGACTCGCCGACCGTTAGCGGCACGCTCACCACGGACGATGCCAACAGCCTGCCGGTGAATACGCGCGCCAGCTTCAGCGGCACCAGCGCCGCGGGCATTTTCAGCGCGCTGCCCGGCGTGCAGTCTGACGGCGACAGCTCCGGTGTTTCTCTGCAAGGGGCGCTGCCCTACCAGGTGGACGTGACCGTGGATGGCGTTACGGTAAAGAGCGCGACCGGCGGCACTTATATTGGCGACTCTTTCCCGTCGACCGAATCGATCTCGGAGATTCGCGCCGACGGCGTGCTGGCCAATGCGGAGTACGGCGACCCCGGCCAGATCGTGGTGACCACCAAGGGTGGGTCCAACCTGCTGCACGGATCGGGTTTCTGGTATTACCAGAACTCCGCGTTCGATGCCATTGCATACACCTTCCCGACGACGACCACCAAGCCCAGCGTGACGGGCAATACTTTTGGCGGCAGCCTGGGCGGACCGGTGGTGTTTCCCCACCTCTACAACGGCCACAACAAGACGTTCTTCTTTGGCGCCTACGAGGGCTGGCGGCATCCGGCGCAAACCACCCTTTCCGAGGTTGTTCCCAGCACGCTTATGAAGCAGGGCGATTTCTCCAAGTACAGCGCGGCCGGATTTACCGGCTTGACCGATCCCTATACCGGCGGCAGCTACGGCACGGCCATCCCATCGGGGGCGTTGAGCACGATTGCGCTGAACACCCTGAAGCAGTTCTACCCCGATCCGAACATTGGAGACCCGACGGCATACACGGATAACGGCGTGGCCAACTACCATGCCAACGTGGATAACAGCGGGCATTCGAACCAGTTCGACGTGCGCGGCGACCAATATTTTGGATCGAATCAGAAGTTCCTGCTGTGGGGCAAATTCACCTGGAAGGATTTTCCGATCTCCAATCCGGAAGAACTGCTGGTTCCCTCGAATCTCTCCATCAGCCAGAACCGCGCACTGAAAGTGGATACCAACTGGAGCATCAAGCCCAACCTGATCAACGAGGGCGGCTTTGGGTACACACTCTATACTTCCGGCAACAGCGACAGCTTCAACGGCCTTGCATTTACCACGGCACAGGGCTGGGTGGGATTGCAGAACCTGTTCTACAACGGCATTCCGGAGATGGACTTCAACAACATTAAAAGTCTCAACGCCGACCGCTTGACCAGTCTCACCAAGTCCAACACCTACGACTATAGCGACGTGCTGATCTGGAGCAAGGGGAAGCATACGATCAAGGTCGGAGGCGACATTCAAACGCTGGAGGCGGT
>DATKGE010000226.1:0-6307 GCA_035510955.1 Occallatibacter sp.
CTTTCTTTCTTCGCATCGATCAGTGCCTGCATGGCGTGGCGTGTGAACTCGCGATCCTTCCCGTAGTCCGCAGCGAAGTTAGCAATGACGGCGAGGGTGTATGCATCGGCCCGGGCATCGCTGCGGGACTCGATGAATTGCCTGGCCTTCTCGATTGCCGGGCCCTGGTAGCCGGTGTTTGCAAACGACCACGCGATGTAAGCCGTGATGCGCAGCACGTCGGAGTTGTAACGGTTGGTTGCGCCTTCGTTGATGAACGAACTGTCGGGCTTCCAACTGCCGTCGGGCTGTTGCTGGCCGGCGAGCCAATCGGCAGTGCGCGCAATGAGCCGCGGATCGACATCGGAGACCTTGGACATATCGTTGAATTCCATCAGGCCGTAGGCGGTTAGGATCTTGTTGGCGGGGACCTGGCCGAACCAGGAGAATCCGCCTCCGGGCACCTCGAATGTCAGCAGGCGTTGATAGCCGTTGGCAATGTAACCCTCGGCTTTGGCATGAACCTCAGGCGTGAGCTTCTTCGTTCGCTTCATGTAGTCGAGGGCCAGCACATTGGGATAGGTGCTCGAGGAGGTCTGCTCGAAGCACCCGCCGGGCATGCTGAGAATGCTGTCCATGCCTTCGATGATCTGGCTGAGCGGGCCGGGATAAAGCCGCACAATGACGCTTGTCGAATCGGGTATGGAAGTTGGCGGGAGGTTAAGATCGTGATGCGCGTTCGTGTCCAGGCGGCCGTTGAAAACCATGTCCTGCTCACGGCCGTTTGGGACGACCTCGATATCGCGGACGACAACATCCTGCCGGGCATTCCCGCCACCCCCATCATCCATACGGGCGGAGAGTGTGAGCTTGAATTTGCCGATGCGGTTGGCATTGATTGTGAAGCTCGAACCGCCCACGCGCCCTGACTCGGAGGATACCGACTTTTCCGTCGTGTCATTGTTGAGCGAATACCAGTCCTCCGGCTGCAGCTTCAGGCTCACGTGGCCGGCCCTGCCGGAGTAGTTATAGATCGCGATGGGAATGGAGACCTGATCGCCTTGGGTCAGCATGACGGGCAAATCCAAGTCCACGAAAAAGTCCTGGAAGACTTTCAGGCTTGAGGATGCGGAGCCGAGCGCGCCGGACTGCGTCGAGGCGAGCATTGCCATGCGCCACGTTGTGATGGAGTCGGCAATGGGAATTTCGATGCTCGCGTTGCCGTTGCCGTCGGTAATTATCTCGGGGTTAATGTAGAGTGCCTCCGGGAAATAAGCGCGGACATGCGGAGCGTCGGCCTCGGTCTTCGCCTTGAGAGCCACGAAGTTGCGGTCATTTGGCGCCAACGAATCCAGAACGGCATTCTCATTCACTGCCATTTGCGCCTTCACGGCCATGGCCATAGGCGCGGGGACAGGCCCTCCCATGGCCATGCCCGCCAACGCGCCGAACTCTCTGCGCATGGGCATCATCTCTACCGCCTGTGCCTCGATCATCACGGTTTGGGTCACTGATCCGACATCGAGGGTGGCTGTAAGCTGCGCACTGTCGCGAGCCAGCAGCGAGAAACTGTAGGACAGCACAACAAATCCTGGCGAGGAGATGCGAATCCGGTAGCTCCCGGCGGGCAGCGCCGCGAAGGTGAACCGGCCTTCCGGATTGCTGTGCGCCGTGCGCGTTTCGCCCGTGGAGATTTGAACAAGAGCCACAGTGGCGCCCGGAATGACCGCCCCGCTTCTGTCGGCGATGGAGCCGGTGACCTCCGCGCGGCCGTTGTCGGGGCCGCGATCGTGCTCAATGCGAAGATCGGCCAAACCCTTCTGGCCTTGCTGGTTCACCATGGATCCAGTGCGGGCTTCGATGTACGTGACCAGGTCGTCGCCGGTGCTGAAGCGTCCATCCGAACCGGCGCTGCGCACGCAGTAGACGTGCCTCGACGCGTTCACCCAGCTTGCCTGCTCAATGCGCATCGGTGTGTTCCATGCATCGCGCGGCGGCGCACCATCCTGGAGTGCATCGAACGCCCTTTCGATGTCTGCGCGGCTCGGCTTCTCTTTGAATTGCTCGCTGAGCTTCTCCGCGAGTTGGCGGACTCGCTCCTCAAATGCTTCGCGATATCGCTGTTGATACTCCTCGAACTTGTCCTGCGGAAGGCTGCGGCCGAATTCGACGTCGACCTTGGCGGGGTTGGTCATTTCAGTGGCGGAAAAGAGAGCGCGTGCCGCGAGGTTTTGTGATTCCGCGGAATCCTCCTTCGGCTCGATTACGTCGTCCATGGAAAGCGAGTGAATCTCGTAGCGCGGCTTCATCACCTCCTGCTCCAGGTAAAAGAAGACTTTGGCGAAACCCGGCTTTTGCTCGGCAAGCGCAAACACCGCCTCATCCACTACCTGCAAACCGAGCGCTGCCTGAACGCCTTCACCGCGCGCGTTGCTCACATGGAAGCGAATTCGCGCGTCGGAGCCAGGTTTGTACTGGGTCGCGTCGGCGGTGGTCTGAATCCGTAGCTCGTCGGCGGGCTCGACGAAGACGAGGCGATGGTCCGCGACCGGTTGCGCATCGCGGCCAAAGAGATAGGCGTCGATGTCGAGCGTCCCGGTCATCTCCGGCGTAGCATTCAGAGTCAGATCGGCGTGGCCATTCACGAGGTCGAGATCGCGCGTCAGAATGGTCTGGCCGTTCTTGACGATGTCCACGTAGGCAGCGCCGTGCGCGCGCGTGGATAGCACCTTGAGCTGGATTCGGTCGCCGGCCTTGAAGACCGCCCGGTTGGTATGAAGAAGAATCTGGTCAGTGCCGCCGCGTGTCTGCAAAGGCACGTCGCCCGTTGTCCGGTTCCCGTGATGGTCGTCAGCTTCAATGCGCAGGGCCTCAATGCCCGAGCCCGGGTTGATGCGGAGAACCGCAACGCCAGAGGCATCGGTGGAGAGGTGCATGTCTTTCTCAATGCCCGCGATTCGGTCGAGGCGATCGGGCGCGTGAACCGTGAGCGCGGCGCTCGCCGGGCTGCCGTCGGGGTACGACGTAAGAACGAAAACCTCGTTTTCGATGTCGGGAATCAGCGTTCCGCCTTCGGGCACAGCCGTAATGAGCAGCGGTGATTCGCTGATGGTGATGGGCTCGCCGCGTGTCTCTGCATGGGCAGCGGAGTCGGTGACGGTGGCTTCAATGAGCGCGCGGGCAGCGCCCTGGCTCAGCGGCCGGCCTGCGAAATAGTTGGGCAGCTTGAGGTCGAAGCGATAGGCTCCATCCGCGTCAGTCTTACCGCTGGCCGATGCCGCTTCGAAGACCGCGACATCCATGCTCGACGCTTTGACGGTGATCTCCGCATGGTCGACCGGCTTGCCAAAGAAATAGTTGGCCCGCACTGTGCCGGTAAAGTGATCGCCGGGCCGGTAGTCGCGTTTAGGCTTGTTGTCCTTCTCGGTGAACTCAACGGCGACCTTGAATTTGGGCAGCACGTAGCGTTCCACCTGGAGCGCAATCTCGGCCGTATTCGCCGGAGCCTGGGGATCTCCCATCAAAGCGCGCAGATGATAGGTTCCAAGGTTGACCTCATCGGCGAGCGCAAACTCGGCCGAGGCAATGCCGAACTTGTCCGTCTCCGAGCCCTTGCGGAAGACCTTGTTGCCCCGCGAATCTTCCACCTCAAAGTTCAGTTTGCGATCGGCAGCCGCGTGTCCTGAGGCGCGGTCCATGGCCAGTGCGCGCACGTGGATGGTCTGGCCCGGCTGATAGATGGGCTTTTCCGTTGTAAGCAGAATGGAGGCCTTGTCTTCCAGTTGCACGGGCTGCGTGTATTCGGCGGATCCGATGGGGGTGTCAACGGCGAAGCGTAGTTGATAGTTGCCCGTGAGGCCTGCCGGGAAACGGAAGCCTGCCTCCACCGTCCCGCGGTGGTTGAGGCTTCCGGAGAAGAGTGGACGCGGCTCTTGGTTCGGAATCAGGAGGTCGATATGCAGAGTGCCGGTTTCGGGCGCGTTGTCGTTAGCCTCCGAAACGATGACGCGAATGGCAGCCTGGCTTCCGGCAATGTAATCCTTGTCCCCGAGGATGTGAACGACGGGGCGGCGGATGATCTGCGAGATCGATTCAACGCCTTCAATGGAGGAAGCTATGCCGTTGTCATACTCGAAGCGGTAACGAAGGCGCTGCCACAGGATATCTTCGAACGGGATTTCCTTGGTGAGGGCGATTGTCTGCTGCCATTCCCCATTGCCTCTGCGGACATCGACATTGCGTTCCACCCGGCCCAGGGAGTGATCTTCCGGGTCGAGAACCTCCACCGTCAGTTTGCCCGGGCCCTCGCGCGATGCAGTATAGGGAATCGTGACCGACAGGTTCCCATGCTTGTAAGTAGCCGCGAGCTGCTGTTCCTGCGCAGGAAAATTGAAAAGCAACGCAGCCACGGCAAGAAGCAAGATCGCTGCGAGCGGGCGTACATCGCGAAGGGCACTACCAGGACGAACGGTGGTCATACAGGCTCTCCTGTGCAAATCCGGAGTTGAGTTGCCGGCTGTTGGTCTGACAGGAGAACGCCGAAGTTTTCTGAACTTGCAGGCTAACGGGAAAGAATTTGCAATTTGTGCGGGAGGCGACGCTTACATGCGCTTCCAGGTCACGCCGTCCGCGCTGGTCCAGTGCTCGCCGTTGTCGGTGACGATTTCAAAGACGGGAGCAGGTGGGCTTGCTTTGGACTTTGCGGGAGCCGTCTCCGAGGCGCTCAACTCCGCGCTGCCAGCCTGCACCGTCACCGTCTCGGTTGCCGCGCCAATGGTCAATGAGAGGTTCGCAACCGTTTGCCCGGTGGCTGAAACTGCGACAGCGGCAAGCTCTTCTTTATTGAATCCGCCAGACCGGGCCTCCACGCGATAGGTCCCTGCGGCAAGCCCATCCGCAACGTAGCGGCCGGCGCTATCCGTCGTAACCGTGCGAGCGGCGCCTGTTGCGCTGTTAGTAACCGTGACAGTCGCCCCAGGGACGACCGCTCCGCTCATATCCGTCACCGTGCCGCCGATGCCGGAACCCCTTGCAGTCGGGGGCGGAGGGGCTTGCGCGGCGAGGGTGTCGTTCGTACTCTGCGCCAACGCCGCGTTGTTTTGCTGTGAGAATCCGGCAACACCCGATTTGTGGAGGCTCAGGAACCTGGCACTGTCGGCCGGGAATTGGACCAGACTTGCCTGTACCGCCCGGCCCATCCACGGAGCTTGAATCGCCTGCCAATGCTTGCCGCCATCGTTGCTCGCGAAGACTGCGTGGCCGGTATCGATGGCCACAATGCGGTTTGCTTGTCTGGCCATGGAAAGCACCTGAAGCCGGCTGGGCAAAGGACGCTTGGGTTGCGCCGCCTGCAGCTCGTCCTGATCAACTTTCGTGCTCCCGGTATCGGAGTGCACGGTCTCCATCGGTGGAGCGGCGTTCGACACCGCAACGGATTCGGTTGCAGCCGGTGCTTTGGCTGCCGCCCCCTCCACCGGTTGCCTGGCCGCTGCCTCGGGCTGAGTTGCGGCCGCTCCTTCACGACGAATTCCGGCAACGATGCCCAAATCGCCGTTGGGTGCTGCAGCAAGTTGCGCGCCTCCCAGTGCTCCCAGTGCATTCCCCGCCGGCGGCCCCGTCGGCGCTGCGGCGGGCTGTCGCAGTGCGGCGCGATTGCGCCCCGTCAGGATTGGCCCGCCCACGGATGGGGCGGGCAAGGGTGCTTCCCGCTCCGCCGTCGGAGGAGCCGGAAGCCCTGCACCCATCCCCTGGCTACCGGGAACCGGCGCATTGTGCCTCTGCGGCGCGGGCGCGGCGGCAGGCGCGATCGGTTGCTCCCGCAAGACCGGCGCCGCTTCTGAGCGCGCGACCGTCACCTGTTTGCCGACGGAATTCGTTCCGGCCGCAGGATAGCGATGGACGATGAAAAACGCGCCGGCGATTATCGCCGCGGCAACCGGCCAGGCCAGAGTCCAGCCCAGCCACCATGGCTTGCGCGCAACCACCCGCTGTGCTTGCGCAGGCTCCTCGACTTCGGGCAGTGAAAGCGCAACGATCGTCCGGCACTCCTGACAGATGGCGAGGTGGTCGAGCATCTGCTCGCGTTCATGCGCAGGCAGCGCTTGTTCAACAAAGGCGCTGATCTGGTCCGCGTCTGGGTGCTGCCCGAATTGGAGTGCTTCGCTCATTCTTTGCCGCTTGTCGCGGAATCCGCAGTCTGATTGGAGAACGTGGAGGTTTGCGAAGTTTGCAGCAACTTTCGCAGGTTTATTTCAATGTCGCGCGGATCGGTTCCCAGGGCCTCCTGGGCAGCCGCCATACTGAGGCTCGCGGAGATCAGATTCTCAAG
>DATKGE010000227.1:0-3090 GCA_035510955.1 Occallatibacter sp.
GCTGGGCATCCCCACGGTCAGCGCGAACTGCACTGGAGCACAAATCGCATTTAGGATGGGCGGAGATCCGCCATCCGTTCCATCCGCTGCGCGGCCAGCGCTTCCAGGTTTTGAAGGAGCGCCGGTCAACAGGTATTGATACCCTCCTACTCCGCGAGCAGGATCGCGGCACCTTCAGCATTGCGCGCGAGTGGACAGACTGGGCCGATCCGTCTCCGTATGGCGGGTTGGGACTGCCACTGCGGCGGCTCGATGCTGACTCACTTTTCGAGCTGGCTGCTCTACTGGATCAGCTCACCAAGCCGGAACAAAAGGGTTGAAAAATGTGTTTTCTTTTGGTAGAATCAGACCAGTTGTACACGTGGTCTGACAGAAATGGAAAACGAGCCAGTTGCCACCTTGAGAAGACGGCGCCAGGCGCTTCTGCGCCAGTTGCCCCCGCTCCAGGCGATCCTGCGCGGCTCGCTCATCGAGCGTTACAAACGCTGCGGCAAGCCGGGGTGCAAATGCGCCGAGGGTCCCGGCCATGGCCCCAAGTATTACCTTTCGGTGAGCCACCCGGGCCTACGGCCACAGATGGATTATGTGCCGCAGGAATCTCACGCCAAGATTGTCGAGTTTGTCGCCAACTACCACCGAGCCCGCGAGATCTTAGAAGCGATCTCCGAGATCAACCGCGAACTGCTGCGCCGCCGGGAGGCGCTCTAAAAGGTCACCATGCCCGAAGTGCTCGCCGCCCTCCATGCACCCATAGATGCTGGATTGGGCGGCGTGCTCCTTGCCAATATGATCGAGGCTTGGCTCATTGGCAACCCGGAGGGTGTGACCAGCGCGGAGGCAGGCAATGAACTCGAAGATCACGGAACAACACCGGAGCAGACCGGCCTACATTTATGTCCGCCAGTCGACGAATGCCCAGGTGCTCCACCACCAGGAAAGTACGGAGCGCCAGTATGCATTGCGAACGATGGCGCTGGAACTGGGTTGGAGCGAGTCGGCGATTCGGACGCTCGACCGGGACCTGGGCATGACCGGGACCGAGATGACCCGGCGGGAGGATTTCAAGACTCTGGTGGCGGATGTCTCGATGGGCCAAGTGGGCGCGGTGTTTGCGCTGGAAGTTTCACGGCTGGCGCGCTCCAATCTCGATTGGCATCGGCTGCTGGAGTTGTGCGCGCTCACCGCGACGCTGGTGATCGACGAAGACGGTTGCTACGATCCGTCGGATTTCAACGACGGCCTTTTGCTCGGATTGAAGGGAACCATGGCTCAAGCGGAACTACATTTTTTGCACGCGCGCCTCCAGGGCGGTAAGCTCAACAAAGCGAAAAAAGGCGAACTACGTTTCCCGCTCCCGGTCGGCTATTGCTACGACGAGCAAGGCCGCATTGTTCCGGACGTCGATGCAGAAGTGCGCGGAGCAGTGGAAATGGCGTTTCGTCTGTTTCGCGAAACGGGCAGCGCCTATGCAGTCGTACATCGCTTCACGGAAAAGGGCTTACGCTTTCCCAAGCGAGCCTACGGCGGGGCATGGGATGGCAAGATTATTTGGGGCCGGCTAAGCCACAGCCGCGTGTTGGGTGTGCTGAAGAATCCATCCTATGCGGGGATCTACGTCTTCGGCCGTTACCAGTATCGTCGCGAGATCACCCCCGATGGCGAAGTGCGGAAACGAATGCAGGCGGTTGCCATGCCCGACTGGCGTGTCAGTTTGCATCAGCACCACGAGGGATACATCACTCTGGAAGAGTTCGTCAAGAATCGGGCACGGCTGGAGAAGAACCGCACGAACGGCGCGGAGACGATATTGAGCGGTCCGGCGCGCGCAGGACTGGCCTTACTCGAAGGCCTGCTATTGTGCGGCCACTGCGGCCACGGGCTCACCGTACGATACCGCAGCAAGGGCGGCATCTGTCCCACGTATCAGTGCAATCTGTTGCGTCGCGAAGGCCTGGCTACCAAGTCCTGCATGGTCTTCCGCTGTGACTTGCTCGACGGGGTGGTGGCGGAGGAGATGCTGAAGGCGCTACAGCCGGCCGAACTGGAACTGGCCCTGGCGGCTCTCCATGAGCTGGAATCGCGAGATCAATCCATCCTGCGCCAGTGGCAGATGCGGCTCGAACGCGCCGAGTACGAAGCGGCGCTCGCCGAGCGGCGCTACCAAGAGGTCGATCCGGCGAATCGCCTGGTAGCGGGCACGCTGGAGCGGCGCTGGCACGACTCTCTGGTTCATTTAGAGGATCTCAAAAAGGAAGCCGCGGAATTTCAGCGTCAGGAAGCCCACGTCGCCACACCCGAGCAGAAAGCCAAAGTCCTGGCGCTGGCAAAGGATCTGCCGCGGTTGTGGCAGGCTTCCACCACGCAGTCTAAGGACCGGAAGCGGATGTTACGACTGCTGATCAAGGACATCACTATTGAGAGGCCCGTCAATCAAAAGCAGCTTTTGGCGCACATCCGATGGCAAGGCGGCGCCTCTAGCGAGATCTCGATGCAACTCCCGCTCAACCTCGCAGACCGCGTGCGCTACCCTTCTGCAGTGGTCGATAGAATTCGAAAACTGGCTTGCAACTTGCCTGATGATAAGATCGCCGATCAGCTCAACCGGGAAGGACAGGCCAGCGCGAAAGGGCTACCCTACACAGTGAAGATCGTCCAGTGGATCCGTTGCCGCTACCGCATTCCACCTGCCGAACTCAACAGACCTGAGGAACTGACAGTCCGACAAGTGGCGGAACGGTTTGGCACGAGCGATCAGGTCGTTTATTATTGGATCGATCACAGCGTGATCCGGTCGCGGCGCATTAGCCCCGAGATGCCGCACTGGATCACTCTCAGCGATCAAGACGAACAGAGGCTTCGAGAATGGGTACGCAGGTCTCGAAGGATTCAGCCGGTATCCTGAAGGTCATTGGAGGAAGTGCATTATGAAACCACCGTCCCCACGGTGCTGGATCGTTTCATCCAGCAGGCGGTGATGCAGGTTCTGCAGAGGCAGTGGGACCGGACGTTTTCTGATCACAGCTACGGGTTCCGGCCGGGACGGTCGGCTCGTCAAGCGGTGGCACAGGCGCAGCAGTACATCGCCGAAGG
>DATKGE010000228.1:0-2997 GCA_035510955.1 Occallatibacter sp.
CAGGAGGCTCTGACGCTCGAGCAGCAGGGCAGGAACGCGGAGGCCGCGGCCGCGTGGCGCGCGGTTTCTCGCGCCGCGCCCTCCAATCCCGAGCCCTACGCTCACCTCGGCCTGCTCGAAGCCAGACAGCAGCACTATAAGGAAGCCATACCGCTCTACCACAAGGCGCTCTCGCTGGGCCCCGCAGTTGCTGGCGTGCGCAGGAATCTCGGCCTCGCATACTTCAAGAGCGGCGATATGCGCGGCGCCATTCGGGAGTTCGACATCGTGCTCAAGAACCAGCCTGGCGATTTCCAGCTCACCACTCTTGTCGGTCTGGCCCACTACGGCCTGGCCGAGTACAAGGAGGCCGTGCCCTACCTTCAAGACGCCGCCGCCAACGACAAGAAAAGCCTGCCCCTGCGCCTGGCGCTGGCGCACAGTTGTCTGTGGACCAAGCAGACGCAATGCGTGCTGGATACCTATCGCGAGATCCTGGCGTTGAATCCGGACTCCGCCGAGGCGGACATGGTGGCCGGCGAAGCTCTGGACGAGATGAAGGACAACGAGGGCTCGACCAAGATGTTCCGCGCGGCGGTGAAGGCCGATCCCAAGTTTCCAAATGCAAACTTTGGCCTCGGGTACCTGCTCTGGACCCAGAAGCAGTACAAAGAGGCAGCCAGCGAGTTTCAGGCTGAACTGGACAACGATCCCGATCACGTGCAGGCCAGGCTCTACCTTGCCGATTCCGATATCCAGATGAACCAGATGGACGACGCGCGGCCGCTCCTGGAGAGAGTGGAGAAGCAGAATTCGGGCCTTGCGCTGGATCACCTGGATCTGGGCATTGTTTACACTGAGGCCGGGCGCAATGAAGATGCCCTCCGCGAACTGAATGCTGCGGAGAAACTGAACCCGGACGATGTGAATGTTCATTGGCGCCTGGGCCGACTCTACCGCGTGCTGGGCAAGCCGGAGCAAGCCACGGCGGAGCTCGACAAGGCGGGCAAGTTGAACAAAGCCGCAGACGAAGACCTGTACAAGAAGATCGCCAATGGGCACGCGCGTCCTCCGCAGGACCCGTCGCCGGAGGCAACGGCGCCGCAGCCATGAAGGGGTATGGTGCAATGCGAAGGCTGATTCTGCTTGGGCTCATGGCTGCCGTGGTTCTTCCCGCTGGGGCCGCAAAACGCGTGACGGTCGCCCAGTTGGAGCAGTCCCTTGCCGCGGACAGCGCGTCTCACCGCGCGGATGCCGACGTGGCGCACCGGCTTGCGGAATTGGAACTCTCCGAGCGGCTGACCGACGCGACTTTGGAGCGGTTCGCGAAGAACCTGCCGCTCGGACCCAGAACCGCGCTGGCGCTGCAACTGCTTGCCGACGAATCGGCCTTTCTGGAACCTCCGGCCAGCGAGTTGCCCGCAACGGGGACGCCGGATACGGCGACCCAGCAGCGGATGATGGACCTGGCGCGCGGTTACGTGGTCAAGATCTGGCCTCACCTGCCCGACTTCTTCGTCACACGTACCACGGCGCGCTTCGATGACAGCCTGCAAGTCCTGCGGCAGGGCGACTGGCCGGTGCGCGCCGGAGTGCATCTGGTGGGCACAGTGACCCATAACCTGACCTATCGCGACGGAAAGGACATCATCGACCAGGGCACGGAACAGGCTCCGGTCGCGGCTGCGGCCGGCAAGAATGGCGCTCCCGCTCCTGTGCAACAGGAGGAGCGGGGAATGACGTCGCGGGGCGACTTTGGGCCGGAGCTCACCATTGTTCTGACCGACTCCGCCAAGGGGAAAGTTGCCTGGAGCCATTGGGAGAAGACTTCGGCAGGGCTGGCAGCGGTTTACACCTATTCTGTGCCCAAGGCATTTTCGCACTTCGAGGTGAGCTACTGCTGCGTGAGGCAGGATGTGCAACGCGAGCTTCGTTACGGGAACCCGAGCCGCGGCGAAGGCGCGACCATTATGGCCACCGGGCAGGCCGATGAGAAGCTTTTCCAGGCGACACCGGGTTACCACGGCACGCTGGCTGTCGACCCCGACACGGGCGCCATTCTCCGCATCACGATTGAGGCGGAATTGAACAGCGGTGATCCGATTGCGAAGGCTGCGACCATGGTTCAATATGGGCCGGTGAAGATCGGCGACCGCACCTTCATTTTTCCGGTGCGCAGCATGGCCATTTCGGTAGAGAAGCCGGGCTTCAACGGCCGCTCCGGGGAGCAGCCTACCCTGCTCGTGAACCAGACCGCCTTCACGGACTACCACCGCCTGGGCGCCACCATCAGGATGTTTGCCGATGCGCCGGAGACCGGCGCGGCTCCCGCGAAACCATCGGTCCAAGCAGGGGCAGGCGACTCAACCACGGCTAAAGCCGGCATTGATTCCGATTGCTCTCCGCGGGGGTTGAAACCCCCGCCTCCCTCCGATGCAACACCGGCCGTGGAGAGTGCCACCGTGGGCGCCGCGGCGAACGCCGATCCCGCCCCAACTTCCGCACCGGCAGAGCCCGTCATCCCAGAGATGACGGTTACAGCGGATAACGGGGTTCCCGGCGAGGCGGACAACCCGGCACAGCCGCAGACTACCGACATCCAGCTCAAGCTCACATCCAGACTGGTGGACGTGGGCATCGTGGCCTGGGACAAGAAGGGCCATCCGGTCAAGGACCTCAAGCAAGAGGACTTCGAAATTTACGACAATGGACACAAGCAGGATCTGCGCTTCTTCACCCAGTTCTCGAGCGACGCTCCAGCCGCAGCAGCTGATGCGGCCCCCAACCGCAGCTACTTCGACAGGCGCAACGGTCATCCTGATTGACGAAGCGCACATCGCGTGGCCGGACATGTCCAATGCCCGCCAGCAGATTCTCAAGTTCATCGCCACAGTTGCGCCGAACGAGCGGGTTGGAATTTACACCATGACCGCCATGGGCTTCCGCGTCTTGCAGGAGATCACCACCGACCACGCACAACTGACGGCGACGTTGAATAAGTGGATGCCCACGGCGCAG
>DATKGE010000229.1:0-15390 GCA_035510955.1 Occallatibacter sp.
TGGAACTTCTGCATCATGGCCTCGAACATGTCGAAGGACTCCCGCTTGTATTCCACCAGCGGATCGCGCTGCGCGTAGCCCCGCAAACTGATCCCCTCTTTCAGGTGATCCATGGCCAGCAGGTGGTCTTTCCATAGTCCGTCGATCACCGACAGCATCACCATCCGCTCGTGGTAGCGCATGGTGGGGCTGGATAGAATCATCTCCTTGGCCGCGTAATCCTGCTTCAGCTTCTCAAAGATCGCCTCGCCCAGTTCGTGGCGGCCCAGTTCTTTCGCATCGATCCCCGCCGCTTTAAGGTCCAGCCCGAACTGGCCAACCAGCTTCTCCTCAAGTCCCTTCCCATTCCATTGGTCGGGATGCTTGTCTTCCGGCGCAAACTCGTCCAGCAGTCCGCTCAAGATTCCACCGACATAATCCTCCAGAATCAATTCCTTCTGGTCTGCTTCTTCGAGCAGCGCCCGGCGCACGCCGTAAACAGCCTCGCGCTGCTTGTTCATCACGTCGTCGTACTCAAGCAGATGTTTGCGCGATTCGAAGTTCTGCGCCTCGACGGCCTTTTGCGCGCCCTCAATCCGATTCGAAATCATCTTCGACTCGATTGGCACGCCCTCTTCCATGCCCAGCTTCTCCAGCAGCGTCGAGATCCACTGCTTGGCGAAGATGCGCATCAGGTCGTCTTCGAGCGACAGATAGAATCTCGATTCGCCGGGATCGCCCTGGCGTCCGGCGCGCCCGCGAAGCTGGTTATCGATGCGCCGCGACTCGTGCCGCTCTGTGCCCAGAATGAACAGCCCGCCGGCCTCAATCACGTGTTCGTGATCCACGCGCGCCGTCTCCGCATGACCCTTGAAGGTCTCCGCCCAGTCGGACTCACCGACTTCGAACTCCTGCCCCTGGTAGTAGAAGCGTAGAAACCCCGCCGGCGCCATGGGACTGATGGCGCCCTCCGCCACGCTGATGGCCCGCGCGTAGCCCTTCTTCACCAGCTCCTGGCGGGCCATGAAGTCCGGATTGCCGCCCAGCAGAATATCCGTGCCGCGCCCCGCCATGTTGGTGGAGATGGTCACCATCCCCAGCCGCCCCGCCTGCGCTACAATCTCCGCCTCGCGCTCGTGCTGCTTGGCATTCAGCACCACGTGGCCCACGCCCTTGCGCTGCAGAATCCCCGACAACCGCTCCGACTTCTCAATCGACGTGGTGCCCACCAGCACCGGCTGCTTGTTCTCATGCAGCAGGGCGATGTCGTCCGCCACTGCCTTGTACTTTTCCTTCTCCGTGCGGTAGACAACATCGGGATTCTCCAACCGCAGCATCGGCTTGTTGGTGGGAATCACCACAATCTCCAGCTTGTAAATCTTCTCGAATTCGGCAGCTTCTGTCTCCGCCGTACCGGTCATGCCGCTCAGCTTCTTATAAAGCCTGAAATAATTCTGAAACGTAATGGTAGCCAGCGTCTGATCTTCCTTGCGGATGTTCACGCCCTCCTTGGCTTCGATGGACTGGTGCAGCCCATCGCTCCAGCGGCGACCCGGCATCAGTCGCCCGGTAAAGGTGTCCACGATGATGATCTCGCCGTCTTTGACGACGTACTCCACGTCGCGCTTATACAGCGCATGGGCCTTGATGCCCGTCTCCACGTAATGCTTCAGCTCCCAGTTCTCGGCGTCCGCAATGTTGCCGATCCCGAGCAGCTTCTCGATCGTCTCCCATCCCTGGTCGGTGACTCCAATGGTCCGCTGCTTCTCGTCCACAATGTAGTCGCCGGTGAGGTACTTGTTTTCGCCCTCTTCAATCTCCTCGCCCATCTCAAGGTCGGGAATGATCTTGCGTACCCGCGCGTATTTGTCGGTGGTCTGGTCCGTGGGTCCGGAAATGATCAACGGCGTTCGCGCCTCGTCAATCAGGATGGAGTCCACTTCGTCGACAATCGCGTAATAGTGCCCGCGCTGCACGCAGTCCTTGATCTCGAACTTCATGTTGTCGCGCAGGTAGTCGAAGCCGAATTCGTTATTTGTCCCATAGGTGATGTCCGCGGCGTACGCGGCTCTCCGCTCGCCGTCGTCGAGATCGTGCACGATCACGCCCACCGTGAGCCCCAGAAACTCGTAAATCTTGCCCATCCACTCCGCGTCGCGCTTGGCCAGGTAGTCGTTCACCGTAACCACGTGGACCCCGTGCCCGGCCAGCGCATTCAAATAGCAGGACAGCGTAGCTACCAGCGTTTTTCCTTCGCCGGTTTTCATCTCCGCAATCTTGCCCTGGTGCAGCACCATGCCGCCGATCAGTTGCACGTCGAAGTGCCGCATCTGAACCGCGCGCCAGCCCGCCTCACGCACGACGGCGAAAGCCTCGGGCAATATCTGGTCCAGCGCCAGCCGCTCGGCGGTCTTGTGCTCCTCGGCGCCCAGCACGCCTTCCAGCCGCACCGCAATCCGCGCCCGGAACTCAACCGTCTTGCCGCGCAACTGCTCGTCCGAAAGCAGCTTGGTAACCTCTTCGAGGTCATTGATCTGAGCAACCACCGGCCACAGCCTCTTGAGCAGCCGTTCATTTGCCGTGCCGAATACCTTAGTCAGTACCTTGTCGAGAACCACATGAATCTCCGTTTACCAGTGTAAATGGTGGGGGTTAACCGCTCGTGACTGATGCCGGGGTTAACCCTCAGTGACAGAAACGGCCGGGTGCCCCAGAGCCTGCCCTGAGCAGAGCCGAAGGGTCTCGATTCTGAGACCTGGGATCTTCTTTTCACATCCGCAAAACCAGCCGGTCAATCACCTCGCCTCTCCGAATCCGCCTCAACTGCCTGTGGAAATGCCGCAACCGCGCCTCAGGCGTCAAAGGATCGCCCGAATCGTCCTCGTCCGCATCCTCGTCCTGCTTCGCCTCAAGCAGATATGCGACATCCGGCTGGTAAAACATCCGCACCAATTGCATGAATGCCAAACCCAGCGCCAAACCGTGCACCGAAAGCCGGGAGCGGTGCCTTCCAGCCCGCCGCCTGCGCCGCAGCAGAACGCGCGTAAAGCAGTAGTAGCCAAAAACCACAACCACGGCCATAAACGAAACGAATCCAGCCAGCATGAACCACGCAAACAACGCATCCGTTCTCATGCGCACACCCTTCTCAATCGCTGTAAAGATCCCAAAGCAAATGGCTGCGGCGCCAAGGAAGACTAAGCATCCCTGAAAGTCGAAACCACAACAAGTTGTTTTGGAAGAATTAACCGCGACGAACGGGTGGAGGCCGCTGGAACGAAGCCGCCATTACCGGAGCCTCAGGCACGCGGCCGGCGTATACAAAAGCCAGCGCCCCCAGCAGGCTGAGTGGAGAAATAATCCCCGCAAAGAGAAGCGGCAGAATCGCAGCGAAATCCGCATCGCCGGAATGGCCGTGCGGAACCAGCAGCAGCAGCAGCGCAAAGCCGATCGCGATTGCCGCAATCAGCAGAAACCCGCGCCGCCGTCCGTTCGCTCCGTTCCAGCCTCTCATGCAAAAAAGTATACCATCCCCGTCAGCCCGCTCTCTATTCCCTGTTCCCTATCTCTTGCACACCTGCACTGTGCACTTGCTCTTTCCCTCTTTGCCCGGGGCCGTGCAGGAACCGGTGCCGAACGATGTCGCAGAAAACCCTGCGAACTTGACGGTGCCATCGCAAATTTCCTTTGCGTTGATATCGAAGGTAGCCTCGCCGTTCGACGCAGAGACAGCACTCCTTTGCCTCGTCTGGTTTCCCGCGCAGCAAATTTTGATGTCGATGCGCGCCCCCTGCACCGGCGCCCCACTGCAGTCGTTCACCAGCACCACCGTCGAACCCGGCGAGCAATCGGCCCGCAGTCCCAGCGCGCTCATGCCCGTCACCATTAAAAGCGCCACGCTCAAGAACAAACGCATCGGTCCACCTCTTTCCTATGGTGCAGTGTTGTAATCCATCCGTATCACCTGGTCCTGCGTTATCCGCATCACATCGTCATCGATCAGTGTGCCCCCGGCAGGCAGGCTATCCAGCAGATATACATCCGTGTCGGTCTGGTAAAGCAGCCACAGCGCGTACGAATCCATCTGACTGTTGATCTGCGGCTTGTCCTTGGTGGCCGCGAAACGGCTGTCGGGCAGGCCGGGAGTCTCGGTAAACACCTGCACCTGCACCGGCATTCCCCCCGCAAAATTTCCCGGTATGCGCGGAAACCAGAACGCCGAGAAATGCAGACAAATCAGCAGCCCAAGCGCAACCAGCCTCTCCCGCGTCGGCTGATGCAGCAGTTGAACCTCCAATCCGCGTTTGCGCAGCGAGGCCCAAAAGGCATTCCAATCCACAAACAGCATCAGTTGCAAAACCAGAGTGACCAGGGTCAGCAGCCTCAGGGTGCTCGACGTGCACTTGAGAAGGAACCCAAGGCCGGCGTCCAATGCAGCCAGCAACCCGACGCAGACCGTGAACCGTATCACCCGGTGAGTGCTGATCCGGTCCGCGAACCACACCGCCCCGGCGGGCGCGGCGAGATACAACCCGATCAGATACACGCCCACCACGATGGACTGAATGCGCGTGAAGTCCAGCGCCAGGATGTGGAAGCGCGCGTAGTAGATGCCGGATGTCAGCATGCCCACGATGTAAAGAGCGAGCCCGGCCTTGGCCGCATCCCATCCGCGCAGATTCAGCCAGCGTCCCGTGCCCACCTGCGCAGGCGCGCGATGCGCGGCCACGCTGTTCGCGGCCAAGCTGTTCGCAGGCAGCCCGGCTGCAATGTGCGTCGATGCGCCCGTCGGCTCAACTTTCGTCCCCGCGCTCATCTCTCCGGCCCTCGCTCGTCAAAGATTTGTACCAACAGTCATACGCGCGCTTCGCTCAAAGACGCAAGACTTTTCGCGGCTCGAATGCGCAGAACTCTGCCGCCCGCCCGCCAGCCCTACTCATGCGTCCACGGCCGTATCTTGTATGTGTATCCGAATCGCCAGCCCAGGTCCCCCGGCCCGGTCTCGTACTCCGGCTTTTCCAACAGGTCTTTCAGCCACTGCCGCGCCTCCGCTTCATTTGAAAATGACTTCTGTGTCCAATCGGAAGGATTGTTATGATCCACCTTGCGCTTGGCTGGATCGTCCGTCAGTCCCGCGAACTTCATGCGCCGTCCTCCCTCTTTCCCTGGCACCCAACCCGCCCGCGCGGCTGGCCGATTGCCCGCTTTCTTGGTCTGGAAGCCGCAATGGCGTCCACGGATATTTATCAATGTACTTTTCAAACAATTTCAGGCTGGCACCCGCGTGCTACCGATTCTGCAACCCAATATACCCTGACGCAGCTATTTCTTTCACCATCTGAATTCTGAATCCCGACCCCGGAATCCGAATCTGGATAGGGAAGGCGTAGGCCCTGCACGGACCTCGCCGCAAAGCCCGCTGACTAGGATGCCTGCTCCACCGTACAATGAATGAGGAGCGCTGAATCCCCCCTCCCCGCATGGCCGACGAGAAGAGCAAGCCCGCCAAACCCGAGATCCAGAAGAAGGATGAGGATCCGGTCGGCAAAGTCTACGACTCGCGCCTCATGCGCCGTCTCGGCCACTACGTGCGCCCCTACTGGATACAGGCCACCATCTCCTCGCTCGCTGTCAGCCTGAAAACTTTGAGCGACGTGGCTGGACCTTACCTGGTCAAAGTCGCCATCGACCGCTATCTCACCGGCACCCCCGGCCCGGCCACCAACTGGCTCACCCGCCGCCTGCCGGCCGACGCCTACCACGGCATCACGGTTCTCGCTACCATCTACATGGGCGCGCTCGTCTCCGCCTATTTTTTTGAATTCATCCAGACCTACATGATGCAGTGGGTCGGCCAGAAGATCATGTTCGACCTGCGCCGTGACATCTTCCGCCACATGCAGCGCATGCACATCGGCTTCTTCGACACCCACGCCGTCGGCCGGCTCGTCACGCGCCTCACTTCCGACGTCGACGCCATCAATGAAATGTTCACCGCCGGCGTGCTGGCCATTGTCGACGACTTCTTTAACCTCACCATCATGGCCGTCGTCATGCTCACCATCAACTGGTGGCTGGCCCTGATCGCCTTCGCCGTGCTGCCGCTGATTCTCGTCGTCACCCGCCTCTTCCGCGACCACGTCCGCGAGAGCTACCGCCGCGTCCGCGCCGCCATCGCCCGCATCAACAGCTTCACCCAGGAACACATCACCGGCATGAGCGTGGTGCAGTTATTCAACCGCGAGCAGCGCGCCTACCAGGACTTCGAAGACGTCAACCGCCTGCACATGATCGCCTTCAAAGACACCATCTTCGCCTATGCCCTCTATTACCCGGCCGTCGAACTGCTCTCCGCCATAGCCATTGCGCTGGTCATCTGGCGCGGCGGCTTCGGCGTGCTCAACGGTGTGGTCACCATTGGCGTGCTGGCCATGTTCATTCAGTATTCGCAGCGCTTCTGGCGGCCCATCCAGGATCTCAGCGACAAGTACAACATCCTGCAGGCAGCCATGGCCGCCTGCGAACGCATCTTCAAGCTGCTGGACACGGCCCCGGAGATCGTGAACCCTGCCCATCCCATCGCCGGCGACAGCAGCAACCGCATCGAGTTCCGCCACGTCTGGTTCACCTATCAAAAACTGACCGAAGAGCAGCAGGCCGCCGTCGCAGCTGCATTCTCCGCTTTGAAAGGGCACGACTTCAGTCGTGCCACAGAATTGCCTGAGAAGGACGGGGCTTTAGCCCCTGAGGGAAGAACCCCGATGAAGGATACGGGCTTCAGCCCGTACATCGTCACAACCGCATTGGACGGAGCTTTAACCCCCGAGCGAATGCGAATTCCCGACGCCCCCAAGCTAGCCGCCATCCCCGGCATCGAATGGATCCTCAAAGACGTCTCCTTCACCATCGAACCCGGCCAGACCATAGCCATCGTCGGCCACACCGGCGCCGGCAAGACCACCCTCACCAGCCTGATGATGCGCTTCTATGACGTAACCGCCGGTCAAATCCTCGTCGACGGCGTAGACCTGCGCCAACATGACCTCAACACCCTGCGCCGCCACTTCGCCGTGGTGCTGCAGGATCCGTTCCTGTTCACCGGCACCCTCGCCGAAAACATCCGCCTCGGCAACGAAGACATCACCGAAGCCACGCTTTACCAGGCGGCGCGCGACGTAAATGTCCTCGACTTCATCGAGACCCTGCCGGCCAAGTTCGACGAGCCCGTGCAGGAGCGCGGCAACTCGCTCTCCACCGGCCAGAAGCAGCTCATCAACTTTGCCCGCGCCCTGGCCTACAACCCCCGCATCCTCATCCTCGACGAAGCCACATCGAGCGTCGACACCGACACCGAGCTGCGCATCCGCGGCGCCCTCGAGCGCATGGTCGAGGGCCGCACCTCTGTGCTGATCGCCCATCGCCTGTCGACCGTGCAGCGCGCCGACACCATCCTCGTCATGCACAAGGGCCAGTTGCGCGAGATGGGCAGCCACCAGGAGCTTCTCGCCCAGCGCGGCCTCTACTGGAAGCTGTACCAGCTCCAGTACAAAGACCAGGAGATCGGCGTCGCAGCCGGCCCGCTCGACCGGCCCTCCACAGTGCCGGCAGTCTAGCAGCCTTCCGAAAGAGTCCCACTCCATCCGCTGACTCGCTGCAACAAACATCCACGGAGGGAGCAGTGGCCTTCAGGCCACTGAAGAATGCTCGCAGGCACAAGGCGCTTCACAGGCTGCGAAAAAACTCATTCGGGCGGTAGGCCGGGACTGGTAGGTCGGGGTTTTTAACCCCGACAAATAAGCCAGCAGAATCAACGAAGGCTTTAGCCCCTGAGGTATGCATTTCGCAATGTTCGTTTGAAAGCAGGCCTTTTTCCGCAGTCTGGTCAGCCCCGGAAGAAATCGATTCACAATTGAGAGTCCGGACCGCGCCGTTTTAGTTTCCTTTATGCGTTCGCAACTTCTTTTTGTCCCGCGGTGCGCCAGCCCCTGCACGTTCGCGCCCGGCTTTTCTGCTCAGATCTCCAGGCCGCCCATCTCCCTCAAGGGGGCGTCGATAAAAGCTTCATCGAAATCCCGGCGCGTAGAATTCTCCCAGTGGGGATCAATTGAGGAACCCGTCCCAACCCGCGCCGCATCTTATTGACAGGAAGCAATGAATCCCACCATCCCCACCGATCAGGCCCGCCAACGCGCTTTCCAACAGACGCTCCTCAGCGCCCGCCGCACCATGCTGATGAGCGAGACCCTCAAGCTGGCCATCGACAGCTTCCGGGCCAGCAAGACGCGCTTTGCGCTCACCGCTCTGGGCATGGTCATCGGCACCGCCTCCGTCATTCTGGTCATCACCATCGGTCTAACCGGCCAGCAGTTCGTACAGGAGGAGCTGGGCAAGATCGAAACCAACGCCGTCGAGCTCGAATACAAAGGCGGCGGCGCCACAGCCGCCGAGCGCGTGCTCTACAACGACAACCTCACCCGCGAAGACGAAAACGCCGTCCTCGCCCAGCTGCCCGGAATCCAATACTCCTCGCCCGTCATCCAGATGCACGACCGCATCAGCTTCGGCGGCGGCGTCACCAAGGACACCCTGGTCCTCGGCGTCAGCCCGCAATACCAGCACATCCGCAACCTCCTCGTGCCCGTCGGCCGCTTCTTCGACGAAGAAGACGACTCGGCCCACATCAAGTGCGCCGTGGTCACCGAAATCTTCGCCAAAGACCGCTTCGGCAGCGACGATGCCGCCGTCGGCCAGACCTTCGAAATCACCCGCATTCCCTTCACTATCATCGGCGTCTTTAAAGAAGCTGTTCCCGACCTCGGCGTCTCTGAAATCGAAGACCAGACCGTCCTCGTTCCAGAATCCGTCGCCCGCCTCTTCTCGGGTTCGGAAAACGTCCAGCAGATTTACTTCTCCATGCGCTCCATGGACGAGGTCACCGACGCCGCCAAGGAAATCGTGCGTATCGTCCATGCGCGCCACCGTCCCGACTCGGTCTATGCGGCGCAAACTCTCAAGGAGTATCTGGCCATCGCCGCCAATATCACCGAGGCCCTCACCCTGCTTCTGGTCGCCGTCGCCTGCGTCACCCTGGCCGTGGGCGGCGTGGGCATCATGAACATCATGCTGGCCGGCGTGCGCGCCCGCGTCCGCGAAATCGGCATCCGCAAGGCCCTCGGCGCAACCCGCCGCGAGATCAAGCTGCAGTTTCTTACCGAAGCCGTCATCATCTCCCTCACCGGCGGAATTGTGGGGTCGATCGTGGGCCTCGCCCTGCCCGTCTCCGCCCGCGTGTTCACCGACATCGCCATCCCCATCACCCCCTGGTCGGCGGTCATCGCTCTCACCTCGGCCATGGTCGTGGGCATCGTCTTCGGCACCGTCCCAGCCACCCGCGCCGCCCAACTGGACCCCGTCGAGGCGCTGAAATATGAGTGACGAGCAGCATCCTCCAGCCAGACCCGAGCCTGTCGATCCCCAGCCCGTCGATCCCCAGCCGGATCGGCAAGACTCAAGCTCGCAGGGTCCGAGTCTCACGCTCATGTACAGCCTCATCGCGCTCGCGCTCGCCACCGCCATCGGCTTTGCCCTGATGATCGTCCTGCCCTTCCACCATCGCCATTGAAGGGGGTCAACTGCGCATGATTTACGCCATCCCCATCCTTCTGCTGGTCCTCACCATCCTGGCCTTCTTCGCCATCGGCCGCGGAAACTACATCGGCTTCGGCGTCCCCCAGATTCTCCTCCGGGTCCTCGTAGCCCTGCCCCTGCTCGTCTCTGCAATCCTCCTCCACTTCCTCCACACCAGCTCGACCGCCAGCATGATCCCTCCCGCCTTTCCCGCCCGCACCTTGCTCGTCATCGTCACCGGACTGCTTGAAATCGCCGCGGCCATCGGCCTGTTTGTGCCCCGCGCGCGCCGCCCCGCCGCCTTCTGGATCTCCATCATGATGATCGCCATCTTCCCCGCCAACATCTATGCCGCAGGAAAAACAATCGACGGATTTCAGCTTCCCGGCGTCGTCCCCCGCACCGCCATGCAGATCGTCTACATCGCCCTCGTTCTCCTTGCCGGCTACGGTCTGCCCAAACCAGTACGCCGTCGCTGATTCCACGGCATAAGATCCCGTCCCTGCGCAAGCGCCGGATGCTGCAGACGCTCCACGACGGCTGCCTCCCTCCCGTCAGGGAGGGTTCGAGAAGTAGCCCAGGACAAGCACAGCGCAGTCTTGGGAAACCGTGCCCCGCAGGCGTTTCCGTCCCGTAGGGCCGGAACGATTCTCTCTCGCCACGCGCCCCGGTCCGTTCGATTTCCAGCTCAATTCAAATCGAGGGATTACGATAGTCTGGTCGCGAAAAAAGGCTCGATAAGCACACCAGGACTCTCATCATGCCTCGATCTTCCGCTCTCCGCCTCGCCCTGCTCCCCACCGCGCTCCTGGCCGCCGCATCCCTGGCCCAATCTCCCTACGACGCCGTCAATCCCCTCATTGGCACCGACGGCGGCGGCAACACCTTTCCCGGCGCCACCCTCCCCTTCGGCATGATCCAGTGGAGCCCCGACACCAACACCGATGCCTGGTACATCTCGAGCGACAAGCAGATCACCGGCTTCGGCCTCACCCACATCAGCGGCGCCGGCTGCCCGCTTTATGGAGACTTCGCCGTCCTGCCCACTCCACTTGATCTCGCCTCCAGCCCCGGCTCCGGCATCGCCCCCTACGCCGCCGCCTTCGACCACAGCAACGAACAGGCCCATCCCGGCTACTACTCCCTCACTCTCGCCAACGGCATCCGCGTCGAAATCACCGTCGCCCAGCGCGCCGGCATCGCCCGCTTCATCTTCCCCGCCGGAACCGCCGCGCGCCTCCTCGCCAATGCCGGTTCCAGCGCCAACACCGCGGGCCCTAACGCTGAGAAGCAGGCCGGCCACGAAGCCTACGGCAACCAGATCGAGCTAATGGGCAACGACTCCTTCGCCGGTTTAGTCTCCGCCGGCGGCTTCTGCGGCTCCGATTCCCATTACAAGCTCTACGTCGCCGGCAAGTTCAACAAGCCCTACAAAATTGCCAAGCTCTGGCAGGACGACGACATCCTGAAAGACGCAAAATCCGCGCAAGGCAAGCACACCGGCGCGTGGCTCGACTTCGGCAGCGAACACGAGGTTGAGCTCAAGGTCGGAGTATCCTTTGTGAGCGAAGCGGGTGCCGCCGCAAACCTCCGTCAGGGAATCGCCGGCTGGGACTTCGACGACGTTCACTCGACCGCCCGCCAAATCTGGACCCAGCTGCTCGACCGCGTCGCCGTCGAAGGCGGAACGGCCGATCAGAGAACAATCTTCTCGACCGGCGTCTATCACTCGCTGCTGTCTCCCACCGTCTTCAACGATTCCGACGGCAACTACACCGGCTTCGACGGCAAAGTATATTCCCTTTCCGGATCGAAGCAGGGCGCGCAGTACGCCAACTTCTCTGACTGGGATATCTATCGCAACACCGTGCAGTTCCAGGCCCTTCTCGATGCCGCCCGCTCCTCCGACATGATGCAGTCGCTGGTCAATGACGCGGTCCAGAGCGGATGGTATCCCCGCTGGCCGGCTGCCAACGACGTCACCTACGTCATGGGCGGGGATTCGCCCACCGCTGTCATCGCCTCCTCCTACGCCTTCGGAGCGCAAAACTTCGACGTCGAGACCGCCCTTCAGTACATGGTCAAAGCCGGCACCCAGCCCGGCATCGGCCCGCACAACGACTCCGAGCGCCCATTCCTCGCCGATTACCTCAAGCAGGGCTTCACGCCCGTCGACAAAGACCACATCGCCGCCTCGCGTACGCTCGAATACGCGAACGACGACTTCGCCATCGCCCAGTTCGCAAGGAGCATCGGCCACAACGCCGAGTACAAATCCTTCCTCAAGCAATCCGAGAACTGGAGAAACCTATTCGACCCCTCGACCGGCTGGATTCGTCCCCGCAACAGCGACGGCACCTGGCGCGCCGGCTTCGACCCCGAGCGCTCGCTCCCCAAGCGGCCTGACGCGCCCGTCACCACCGACCAGGACGGCTTCGAAGAAGGCAACACCTGGCAGTACAGCTTCATGGTTCCCTTCGACTATCCCACCCTCTTCGCCGCCATGGGTGGAAATGAAAAGGTCATCCCCCGCCTCGACCGCTTCTTCCTCAAGCTTCGCTGCTGGGGCCTGCCCTGCTACAACATCGAGAATGAACCCGACTTCGTCGTCCCCTACGCCTACGTCTTCGCCGGCGCGCCCTGGAAGACTCAGGCCGTGATCACCCGCATCGCGAATGAGGTCTTCAAGTCCACCCCCGACGGCATTCCCGGCAACGACGATCTGGGCGCAACCTCCGGCGTCTATGTCTGGGACGCGCTCGGCTTCTACCCCGCCGTGCCCGGCGTGGGCGGCGTGGTCCTGGGCACGCCCATGTTCCCGAAAGCCACGCTCCGCCTCTCCGCTGGCCGAACCCTCGTCGTCACCCGCGAGGGCCCCGGCATCTATGTCCAGAGCGTCACCCTCGACGGCGCACCCTATCCCAAATCCTGGCTCCCGCTCTCCAAACTCCATTCCGGCACAACCGAGCTTGAATTCACCATGGGCACCGTCCCCAACGCCACGCGCGGAACCTCTCTCGCCGACCGCCCGCCCTCGTTTCGATAGCGGGAAGGGAGGGAGCAGGGGGTTTCAACCCCCTGAAAGGAGCCCGATATGAGCGGCCTTCAGGCCCGGCCAATCGCTGCATCCGCAAATCTAAATATCATCTTGCAAATCCACGTGAGAATCGGAAACAGGCCGATAATAGGCTCATGAGCTACGAGCAACCGGGTTATGAGGAACTCGCCAAGGATACGCTGGAGAGAATGATGTCTGATATCAGCAGAGAATGCTGGTGCTCCGCATGGATGCGAGACCTCGAATTCTCGCTGTGGGATGCGCTTACCCACCGTCCAGAGAAGTTCGGCCTCGGCACGCTTGAGGAGCGCGACCTGGCTCGCATGAAGTACTTGCATGAACTTGCCGGCGGGTGGTGGACCTACCCGAGCGGGCAGGAACTCCTGCGCTTCGTAAGCACCGACGAGTGGCTGGCAACCGTCTCCAGGAGAGTCGCGCCCTGACCTGGGAAACGTTCAGATCGCGACACTCTCCGTGCATTGCAGTTCTGCTTCGGACTCTTTTCGCAACCCGCAAAACGGTTCAATCGTCCCTTCTTGTATCCGCAATTGCGCACCCTCCTACTCAAGAGGAATCCAAATGACGCGCCCTCCTCAAATCGTAGCCATGGGCGGCGGCGGTTTCTCCATGGAACCCGAAAACTTCTTCCTCGACCGCTTCGTTCTTTCCATCGCAGCCATCCCCGAGCCGAAGGTTTGTTTCGTCGGCACCGCCAGCGGCGACGCCCAAACGTACATCGACAATTTCTACGCGGCCTTTCGCACCTTGCCATGCGCGCCCGCGGACCTGTCCCTCTTCAAGCCGCCCACAGCCGACCTTCGCTCCTTCGTCATGGAGCAGGACGTGATCTACGTCGGCGGCGGCAATACCCGCAACCTCCTCGTCCTGTGGCGCGAATGGGGTCTCGACACAATCCTTCGCGAGGCGTGGCAATCCGGCGTCGTATTGGCAGGAATCAGCGCAGGCTCCATCTGCTGGTTCCAGCAAGGTCTGAGCGATTCCGTAATTCCCGGCGATCTCGCCCCACTTGATTGTCTCGGCTTTCTTCCCGGCAGCAACAGCCCTCATTACGACGGCGAGCCCGGACGCCGCCCCGCCTATCATCGCTTCATCAGCGAGGGCAAACTGCAGGCCGGATACGCCGCTGACGACGGAGCCGCGCTGCACTTCATCGGAGAGAAACCCGCCCGCGTCGTGAGCTCGCGGGAAGCTGCGAAAGCCTATTCAGTTCGCCGCGTCGGAGATGAAGTCGAAGAAGTCGCGCTCGAAACGCTCTGGCTTGGTTCAACCGCCCGCTCCCCAATCAGCACCGGAATCCCATCCACAATGGGATAGCCGCGTCCGCACCCCGCGCACACCAACCGCTCTTCATCCAGCCGCAAATCCCCCATGCAAGCCGGGCAAGCCAACTGGTCAAGAATCGATGAGTCAAACGAAACAGGCATCGCGCCCTACTGGATCGTAGCTTCCGCGCCGGCTTCTCCATTGTTGGCCGCCACACGCTTGGGAACCTTGGCAAACTCCTGCTCGATGCGCGCATTGGTCCCCGCCAGAGCCGACTCGTAAGCCACGCGAATACCGTTGAAGATGGCGCGATCATTGGAGGAGCCATGGCCGATGATGCAAACGCCGCGCACGCCCAAGAGCGGCGCGCCGCCGTACTCGCGGTAATCCAGCCGCCGGCGAAATTCATTAAAGGCCTGCCGCGAAAGCAGCGCCCCCACCTTCGCCGTGACCGTCCGCGTCAGCGACTCGCGCAGCACATCGCGCACAAACCGCCCCACGCCCTCGCTGGTCTTCAGCGCCACGTTGCCCACAAAGCCGTCGCACACAATCACGTCGGCGAGGCCCGAGAAAATGTCGCGCCCCTCCACGTTCCCAATAAAGCGAATCGGCAGCGCCTTCAGCAGCGGAAACGCTTCGCGGGTCAAGTCGTTGCCCTTGGTTTCTTCTTCGCCGATCGACAGCAGCCCCACCCGCGGATTGCCGATCTTGAGCACGCTGCGCGCATAGATCTCGCCCATCACGGCAAACTGCGCCAGGTTATGCGGCTTGCAATCCACATTGGCGCCCACGTCCAGCAGGACACATGGATTGCCGGAGGAGCTCGGCATCGGCGTAGCCAGCGCCGGCCTGTCTACCCCCGGCAGCGCGCCCAGCACCATCTTGGCCGTGGCCATCGCCGCTCCCGTATTGCCGGCAGTCACAAACCCCGCCGCCTTGCCCTCGCGCACCAGCTTCAGCCCCACGCGCATCGAGCTGTCTTTCTTGCTGCGCACCGCGTGCGCCGCCTTCTCCTCCATGCCGATGCGTTCAGAAGCATGATGGATCACAATGGGAAGGTCTTCGTTGTCCAGGTGCTCGTCCAGCAGATCGCGCAGCTCCGCCTCCGGCCCAACCAGGTGGACCCGCACAGGCAGACTGCGGCAGGCGAGGATTGCCCCCCGAATCTCCGGCTCTGGAGCCTTGTCGGAACCTACGGCGTCAAGAACAATGTCAGTGAGCATAGGGGCTCGGACTAAACATTACCAACCAGCTACTTGGCTGCTTCCTTGATGTTCAGAACGGCGCGGCCCTTGTACGCCCCGCACTTGGGGCAGGCGCGATGAGGCAGCTTCTTCTCGTGACAGTTGGGGCACTCGGACACGCCGACAGCGGTCAGGAAGTCGTGCGCGCGGCGGTTGGCAGTTCGGCGCGTCGAGTGGCGCCTTTTCGGATTAGGCATA